>NZ_JBVHTR010000013.1:13194-232526 GCF_055565775.1 Streptomyces sp. NPDC028331
CCCCCACCTCCTTGGAAAAAACCGCCAAAGCGGGGGGGCACCCACCACCCCCCCCCCCCCCCACCCCCCCCCCCCCCCCCCCTCCACCCCCCCCCCCCCCCCCCCCCCCCCCCCCGCGCCGTTTCGGTGGCGGGGCGGACGGCCGCTCGCCGGGCAGGCGGGCGGGCAAGCGTCTTCCGGTGCGCCCCGCCGACCACCTCCAGGGCCCGGTGGCGCCGTAAAGCGCGAGGTGCGCGTCCCCTGCCGCGTTAGCCTGGAGCGTCAGACTCCAGCCAGCTCAGTTAAGGGGCGCAAGGATCCCGTGCGCATCGCCAGATTCTCCATCGACGGGAACGTCGCCTTCGGCGTGGTCGAGGGTGACAAGCCGGACGAGCTCGTCCTCGACATCATCAAGGGCATCCCGTTCGCGGACTTCGAGCTCTCCGGCACCAAGGTGCCCCTGAGCAAGGTCAGGCTGCTGCCGCCGGTGCTCCCCAACAAGGTCGTGGCCTTCGGCCGCAACTACGCGGAGCACGCGCGCGAGCTGGGCAACGAGGTCCCCGAGGCCCCGTTCGCCTTCTTCAAGCCGTCCACCTCGGTGATCGGCCCCGGCGACGAGATCGCCTACCCCTCCTTCTCTCAGGAGCTGCACCACGAGGCCGAGCTGGCCGTGGTGATCGGCCGCATGTGCCGGGAGGTCCCGCGCGAGCGCGTCAAGGACGTGATCCTCGGCTACACCTGCGCCAACGACGTCACCGCGCGCGACGTCCAGCGCCGCGAGAAGCAGTGGGCCCGGGCCAAGGGCTTCGACACCTCCTGCCCGCTCGGCCCCTGGGTGGAGACCGACGTCGACCCGAGCGACCTCACCATCCAGCTCACGGTCAACGGCGAGCAGCGCCAGCTCGGCCGCACGAGCGAGATGATCCACCCGATCGAGGATCTGATCGTCAACATCTCCGAGGCCATGACGCTGCTCCCCGGCGACGTGATCCTCACGGGCACCCCCGCGGGGGTCGGCCCCCTCAACGTCGGCGACGAGGTCGCCGTCACCATCGAAGGCATCGGCACTCTCACCAACAAGGTGATCAAGCGTGGCTAACGGATCCGTCCGCGTACGTTTCTGTCCGTCCCCGACCGGCAACCCCCACGTGGGCCTGGTCCGCACCGCCCTGTTCAACTGGGCGTTCGCCCGCCACACCGGCGGCACGTTCGTCTTCCGCATCGAGGACACGGACGCGGCCCGCGACTCCGAGGAGTCCTACGTCCAGCTTCTGGACTCGCTGCGCTGGCTGGGCTTCGACTGGGACGAGGGCCCCGAGGTCGGCGGCCCGCACGCGCCGTACCGCCAGTCGCAGCGGATGGACCTCTACAAGGACGTCGCGAAGAAGCTTCTGGACGGCGGGTACGCCTACCACTGCTACTGCACCACGGAGGAGCTGGACGCCCGCCGCGACGCCGCCCGCGCCGCCGGGAAGCCGTCCGGGTACGACGGGCACTGCCGCGACCTGACCGCCGAGCAGGTGGCGGCGTACGAGGCCGAGGGCCGCACGCCCATCGTCCGCTTCCGCATGCCCGACGAGCCGATCACCTTCACGGACCTGGTCCGCGGCGAGCTGACCTTCACGCCGGAGAACGTGCCGGACTACGGCATCGTCCGCGCCAACGGCGCCCCCCTCTACACGCTCGTCAACCCGGTCGACGACGCCCTGATGGAGATCACCCACGTTCTGCGCGGCGAGGACCTGCTCTCCTCCACCCCGCGGCAGATCGCCCTGTACAAGGCGCTGATCGAGCTCGGCATCGCCAAGGCCGTACCCGAGTTCGGCCACCTGCCGTACGTGATGGGCGAGGGCAACAAGAAGTTGTCGAAGCGCGACCCGCAGTCGTCGCTGAACCTCTACCGCGAGCAGGGTTTCCTCCCCGAGGGCCTGCTCAACTACCTCTCCCTGCTGGGCTGGTCGCTCGCACCCGACCGCGACATCTTCTCGGTCGAGGAGATGGTCGCCGCCTTCGACATCGCGGACGTGAACCCGAACCCGGCCCGCTTCGACCTGAAGAAGGCCGAGTCGATCAACGCCGACCACATCCGGCTGCTCGACGTGAAGGACTTCACCGAGCGCTGCCGGCCGTGGCTGAAGGCCCCGTTCGCCCCGTGGGCGCCGGAGGACTTCGACGAGGCGAAGTGGCAGGCGATCGCCCCGCACGCGCAGACCCGCGTCAAGGTCCTGTCCGAGATCACCGACAACGTCGACTTCCTGTTCCTCCCGGAGCCGGTGTTCGACGAGGCGAGCTGGACCAAGGCGATGAAGGAGGGCTCGGCCGAGCTGCTGAGCACGGCCCGCGCCAAGCTCTTCGAGGCCGACTGGAGCAGCGCGGAGTCCCTGAAGGAGGCCGTCCTGGCGGCCGGCGAGGAGCACGGCCTCAAGCTCGGCAAGGCCCAGGCCCCGGTCCGCGTCGCGGTCACCGGCCGCACGGTCGGCCTGCCGCTCTTCGAGTCCCTGGAGGTCCTGGGCAGGGAGAGGACGATCGCACGCATCGACGCGGCACTGGCGCGGCTGGCGGCCTGACGGTCGTGGGTACGCGAGGGGCGGCACCGGGTCCGGGTGCCGCCCCTCCGTGTGTCCCGGGGGGCTTCGGCGCCACCGCCGCGACCCCTCTGGGGGCCCGGTCGGCCGGTACCGTCGGTGGCATGGCCATCAGAGCTGTCGTGTGGGACGTGGACGACACCCTTTTCGACTACACCACCGCCGACCGTGCCGGGATGCGTGCCCATCTGGCGGCCGAGGGGCTGCTCGACGGCTTCGGGGCCGTGGAGCAGGCTCTCGCCCGCTGGCGGGAGATCACCGACGTGCAGTGGGCGCGGTACGCGGCGGGGGAGATCTCCTTCGAGGGGCAGCGGCGCGACCGGGTGCGGGTCTTCCTGGGGCGGGAGCTGACCGACGACGAGGCCGACGCCTGGTTCCGGCGGTACCGGGAGCACTACGAGGCCGCCTGGGCCCTCTTCCCCGACGTCCTGCCCGTCCTCGACGCCCTCGCCGCCAGCCACCGGCACGCCGTGCTGTCCAACTCCAGCGTCCACGTCCAGGAGCACAAGCTCCGCACCCTCGGCGTCCGTGACCGCTTCGAGGCCGTGCTGTGCGCCGCCGAACTGGGCGTCTCCAAGCCGGACGCCCGGGCCTTCCGCGCCGCCTGCGACGCCCTGGAGCTCGCTCCGCACCAGGTGGCGTACGTCGGCGACCACCCGGAGATCGACGGGCGGGGCGCCGCCCAGGCGGGTCTGCTCTCGGTGTGGATCTGCCGTGACACCGCGCTCATCAGCGGCGACGCCACCGAGGGCCCCCACCGGATCTCCTCCCTCGCCGAACTCCCCGCGATCCTCCGCGCCGATACCCGTTTTGGAGCGCCGTCCACCTTCAGGTAATGTTCTTCCTGCGCCGCGGGGAGCGGGCCGGAAGGCCGGAACCCCCAAGCGCAGAACTAGAACAAGATCCCCTCAGGGGCTTGCGTTCCAGTGGCCTATGGTGTAATTGGCAGCACGACTGATTCTGGTTCAGTTAGTCTTGGTTCGAGTCCAGGTAGGCCAGCTCGCAGAGCTCATCTGCACCCGCGGATCCCATCCGCAAGCCCCCGTTGTGTAGCGGCCTAGCACGCCGCCCTCTCAAGGCGGTAGCGCCGGTTCGAATCCGGTCGGGGGTACAGATCCATCCCGTGAGGACAGTTCGGGTAGCTCCCACTGGTCTCACGAGGACAACACCCGGCTCCGCCGGGTGGGGATCGCCAGGGCCCCCGTTGTGTAGCGGCCTAGCACGCCGCCCTCTCAAGGCGGTAGCGCCGGTTCGAATCCGGTCGGGGGTACTGAAAGGTCTAAACCACCTTTGGTCTATGGTGTAATTGGCAGCACGACTGATTCTGGTTCAGTTAGTCTTGGTTCGAGTCCAGGTAGACCAGCTGATCTGCGGAAACGCATGATCCGCGCCCCCGTTGTGTAGCGGCCTAGCACGCCGCCCTCTCAAGGCGGTAGCGCCGGTTCGAATCCGGTCGGGGGTACGCAGTCGAAGGGGTCCTCCTCCGGGAGGGCCCCTTTTACGTGGGGCACTTCCCTCCGAACCGGCGCCGTGACTCCTCCGCCTCCGCCGGCCGGCGCAGGCCGAGCACCACCGGCCCGTACAGCACGGTCGGCGCCGCGGCGGCCTCCGCCTGTTCGCCCGGCGTCTCCTAGCGCTCCACCAGATCGAGGCCGGTGACCGCGATCCCCTCCATCGCCCGGGCGCACGGCACCAAGTCCTCGACGGCACAGGGGTAACCGGGCCGGGGCAGCATGGCCATCGCGCTCACCGGCATCCCGTACGCGGGCGCGGCAGGCTCACCGGGCGGGCCGGAATCGTCGCCGTGGACACCCCGCCGCGTGCGCTCGACTCCGCCAGTCGCACTCGGTTCCCCCTGTCTTCCCTCTTGCGTTCAACCGGCGGCTGCGTGAAGGGAAGGGGAAGGTCGGCTTCTGGCACGAGACGTACGTCGTGCCGGCCGGGTCCCGTGAAACGAGCTACATGAACATGCCCGAGTCCGGCCCGGGCTGGGCCGCGGGTGTCGTGCCGGTCGGCCGGCGGGGCGACCGGGCCGCCGACCGGCTGCGGATCTCCTGAGGTGCCGTCCGTACGTCGAGGGGGAGCGAGGGGCCTGCCGCGGCGTTGAGGCCGGCCCCGTGCCCCCGGTGACGTCCGGGAAGGTCAGCCCGAGCGGCGCAGGGCCTCCGAGAGGCGGGCGGCGGCGTCGATGACCGCCTGGGCGTGCATGCGGCCCGGGTGGCGGGTCAGGCGCTCGATCGGACCCGAGACGGACACCGCGGCCACGACGCGGTTCGAGGGGCCGCGTACGGGCGCCGAGACGGACGCCACGCCCGGCTCGCGCTCGCCGATGGACTGGGCCCAGCCGCGGCGCCGCACACCCGACAGGGCCGTCGCCGTGAAGCGGGCGCCCTGCAGGCCGCGGTGCAGCCGCTCGGGCTCCTCCCAGGCCAGCAGGATCTGCGCGGAGGAGCCGGCCTTCATCGTGAGCGTGGAGCCGACCGGCACCGTGTCCCGAAGACCGGACAGGCGCTCCGCGGCCGCCACACAGATGCGCATGTCACCCTGGCGCCGGTAGAGCTGAGCGCTCTCGCCGGTGACGTCGCGAAGGTGGGTCAGCACCGGGCCCGCCGTCGCCAGCAGGCGGTCCTCGCCCGCCGCCGCGGCCAGCTCGGCGAGCCGGGGGCCGAGAATGAAACGGCCCTGCATGTCACGCGCCACCATGCGGTGGTGCTCAAGCGCCACGGCGAGGCGGTGCGCCGTGGGTCGTGCCAGTCCGGTGGCGCCGACCAAGCCCGCGAGGGTGGCCGGACCGGACTCCAGAGCGCTCAGGACGAGGGCCGCCTTGTCCAGAACGCCGACGCCGCTACTGTTGTCCATGCAACGATACTCACGTCTCACTCTGTGAAACGCAAGTTCAATTTTTCGTGGAACGCGCCACCCTGGATGTCACGGCGGCCCGCGGAACATCGGGCCCAGGCGGCACACGCCCGGAATCCAGGGGTACGGGCGCCGCCAACCCCAAGATCTCTAGTTGGGTCGGTGCACTGTTGACCGGCCGGAGGGAAAGCGATGGGTAGGACACTCGCGGAGAAGGTCTGGGACGACCATGTCGTCCGGCGCGCCGAGGGCGAGCCCGACCTCCTCTACATCGATCTGCACCTGCTGCACGAGGTGACCAGCCCGCAGGCCTTCGACGGGCTGCGCAAGAGCGGCCGCCAGGTGCGCAGGCTCGACCTCACCATCGCGACCGAGGACCACAACACCCCGACGCTCGACATCGACAAGCCGATCGCGGACCCCGTCTCCCGCGCCCAGCTCGAGACGCTGCGCAAGAACTGCGCGGAGTTCGGTGTCCGCCTGCACCCGCTGGGCGACGTCGAGCAGGGCGTCGTGCACGTCGTGGGCCCCCAGCTCGGCCTGACCCAGCCCGGCACGACGGTGGTCTGCGGCGACTCCCACACCTCCACGCACGGCGCCTTCGGCGCGCTGGCGTTCGGCATCGGCACCTCGCAGGTCGAGCACGTGCTGGCCACCCAGACGCTGCCGCTGGCCCGCCCCAAGACCATGGCGATCACGGTCGACGGCGAGCTGCCCGAGGGCGTCACCGCCAAGGACCTGATCCTGGCGATCATCGCGAAGATCGGCACCGGCGGCGGCCAGGGCTACGTCCTGGAGTACCGCGGCTCGGCCATCGAGAAGCTCTCGATGGAGGCCCGGATGACCATCTGCAACATGTCGATCGAGGCCGGCGCCCGGGCGGGCATGATCGCCCCGGACGAGACCACCTTCGCGTACCTCAAGGGCCGCCCGCACGCCCCCGAGGGCGCCGACTGGGACGCCGCCGTCGAGTACTGGAAGACGCTGCGGACCGACGACGACGCCGAATTCGACGCCGAGGTCCACATCGACGCCTCCGCGCTCTCGCCGTTCGTCACCTGGGGCACCAACCCCGGCCAGGGTGCGCCGCTTTCGGCGTCGGTCCCCGACCCGGCTTCGTACGAGGACGCTTCGGAGCGCCTCGCCGCCGAAAAGGCCCTGGAGTACATGGGCTTGGAGGCCGGGCAGCCGCTGCGGTCCATCAAGGTGGACACCGTCTTCGTAGGTTCCTGCACCAACGGCCGCATCGAGGACCTGCGCGCCGCCGCCGCGATCCTCAAGGACCGCAAAGTCGCCGACGGCGTGCGGATGCTCGTCGTGCCGGGCTCCGCGCGGGTGGGCCTGCAGGCCGTCTCCGAGGGCCTGGACGTGGTCTTCAAGGAGGCCGGCGCCGAATGGCGGCACGCGGGCTGCTCGATGTGCCTCGGCATGAACCCCGACCAGCTCGCCCCGGGCGAGCGCTCCGCGTCCACCTCCAACCGCAACTTCGAGGGCAGGCAGGGCAAGGGCGGCCGTACGCACCTGGTCTCGCCGCAGGTCGCGGCCGCCACGGCCGTCCTCGGTCACCTGGCGTCCCCCGCCGACCTGTCCGACGCCGACACTCGTACGCCCGCTGGAGTCTGAGAGTCATGGAAGCATTCACCACGCACACCGGCCGGGCCGTCCCGCTGCGCCGCAGCAACGTCGACACCGACCAGATCATCCCCGCCCACTGGCTCAAGAAGGTCACGCGCGACGGGTTCGAGGACGGGCTGTTCGAGGCCTGGCGCAAGGACCCCGAGTTCGTGCTGAACCGCCCCGAGCGGCAGGGCGCCACGGTGCTGGTCGCCGGACCGGACTTCGGCACCGGCTCCTCCCGCGAGCACGCCGTCTGGGCGCTGCAGAACTACGGCTTCAAGGCGGTCATCTCCTCCCGCTTCGCCGACATCTTCCGCGGCAACTCGCTCAAGAACGGACTGCTCACGGTGGTCCTCGAGCAGAAGATCGTGGACGCGCTGTGGGAGCTCACGGAGAAGGACCCCACCGCTGAGGTCACTGTGGACCTTGAGGCTCGTGAGGTTCGCGCCGAGGGCATCACCGCCGCCTTCGAGCTGGACGAGAACTCCCGCTGGCGGCTGCTGAACGGCCTCGACGACATCTCCATCACGCTCCAGAACGAGGCCGACATCGCCGCGTACGAGGCGCGCCGCCCCTCCTACAAGCCGCGCACCCTCCAGGTCTGACACCCGGCCCTGGCGCAAGGGCTGGTTTCGGCCACCCCGGCATCCCTCTGTACCCCCAATCGTGGACGGTTGGGGGTACAGCCGTTTCTGCCCCCGCAGGGCTCCCGCGCGCCGCCGTGATGGTCATCAACTACCGCAGTTACAAAGGTCATTGCCTGGGTACCCGAACCTCGACGCCACGATGTGCCGAAGTGCCCGGACGGCCGTCGGGGCACGGTAGTTGCCCCCAGCGGGGGCGACAACTCGCCCCAGATGGCACAATCTGTGCATGGACAACGACGGCCAACTCGAGCTCTATACGGCGGTCGCGGGCCAACTCAAGGAAGCGCACGCAAGGGTGCGCACACTGCAAGTCCCGGAGGGCGTACGGATGGCGCTGACCCGGAAGCTGCTGGTCATTACGGCCGCGGCCAAGCACGATCCCACCGAAGCGGCCCGGCGCCTGGAGCGGTTCATGGGCGACCTCGACGAGGAGCGCATCCCCGAAGAGGAAGTCTGAGGCGGCCGAGTCTGTTGCGGCACAAGGGTGATAAGCCCGTTTCGTGTTTGATTTGCGGTATATATCTGCCTAACGTGCGAAAAAGCTTGAACACTTTCGTTCCGGCGATGTCTCCGAAGGGGAAGACGTGAACAAGGCGCAGCTCGTAGAAGCGATTGCCGACAAGATGGGCGGCCGCCAGCAGGCCGCCGATGCTGTCGACGCGGTCCTGGACGCCATCGTCCGCGCGGTCGTGGCAGGCGACCGGGTCTCGGTCACCGGCTTCGGTTCGTTCGAGAAGGTCGAGCGTCCGGCTCGGTACGCCCGCAACCCCCAGACCGGCGAGAGGGTTCGGGTCAGGAAGACCTCCGTGCCGCGCTTCCGCGCGGGCCAGGGCTTCAAGGACCTGGTGAGCGGTACGAAGAAGCTCCCGCGCGGTGGCGAGGTCGCCGTGAAGAAGGCGCCCAAGGGCAGCCTGTCCGGTGCGCCGCCCACCATCGCCAAGGCCGCCGGCAAGAAGGCCGCGGCGAAGAAGACCACGGCGGCGGCCACGAAGAAGGCCGCGGCGAAGAAGGCGCCCGCCAAGAAGACCACGGCGGCGGCCAAGAAGACCACGGCGAAGAAGGCGCCCGCCAAGAAGACCACGGCGGCGGCCAAGAAGACCACGGCCAAGAAGACCACCACGAAGAAGGCGGCGGCCAAGAAGGCCCCGGCGAAGAAGGCCCCGGCCAAGAAGTCGACGGCACGGAAGACCACCGCCAAGAAGAGCACCGCCCGCAGGTAACCGGGGCGCACGGACACTCACGCGCCGGGCCGGGCTCCCAGCAGGAGCCCGGCCCGCGGTGTGTTCAGAAGGTGTGCAGCGTCACCAGCGTGATCCGCCGGCCCTCGCCCTCGCCCGCCATCTCGACCCGCACCCGCTGCCCCGGCCGCAGCAGCCGCAGCCCGCCCGCGTCGAACGCCGCCGCGTCGAAGGGAACGGGGGTGCCGTCGTCGAGCAGCACCTGTCCGGTGCGGGTGTCGGGGTCGTAGGTGTACGCGGTCGCCTGCATGACCGCAGCCTATCGGCGCCGCTGGGCGGCGAGTGCGGCGGCGGACGGCCGTCGGCACCTCCCCGGCCCGCCGTCCGTTCCGGTGCGTGGCCGAGCGTCAGCCGCGGGTGACGGTCCGGCTCCGGCGGCCTGCCCGAGAGCCGCGACCGGGCGCGGACCGCCGTACCGCGAAGCCGCCGCGGGCGCCCGTCAGCCCCCCGGCTGCCCCGGGATCAGCAGCCGGGCCGCCGCCGCCGACGTGTGCGGGCCCACGCCCAGGGACAGGGCCGCCCGCAGGTCGTCGCCCGTGTCCACGTCCTGGCGTACCGAAGGCACCTCGTCGAGCGCGAGTTCCGCCGCTCCCGACGCGCGATGCCGCGCCCGGGAATCCGGACCGAAGGCCGGCCGCAATTCCCCGCCGGGCATCGCGGCCAGCAGCGTCGTGCCGATTCCGGCGGCGTCCGGCAGAAAAGCGCGCGGGAATTCCGCGGCGGCGTCCAGGACCCGGGCCAATTCCACGGGTCGCAGCGCCGGAAGGTCCGCGTTGAGCGCCGCCACGGCACCGCGCGGGCGCAGCCCCCGTACGACCGCCGCACCGTGCGCCAGCGCGGCGTTCAGACCGCCCGCCGGCTCGTCCGGCACGATCCGGGCGCCCAGGGCCGCCAGCTCCCGCCCGGCCACCGGGTCGTCCGTGACGACCGCCACATCACGCACCGCGGCACAGGCCAGCGCCGCGGCCACCGTGTCCTGCGCGAAGGCGAGCGCGAGTCCCGGCCGCAGCGCGTCCGCCGCGGTGTCCGAGAGTCTGCTCTTGGCCCGCGCCAGGGCCTTGACGGGTACGACCACAGTCCACTGCACGAGCGCTCCGTCCCTGTCCTTGTCGCGTCCATTGTCACCCGGCTCGATGGACAACGTGTGCGAAGCCGCATGCAGCGCGGTCGTCGGAGACAGGCGGGCGTACGGTGTTCTCGACAGACGGGCGGCCTGAGGCGACACTTGTGCGGCCCACAGCCAAGCGCCAGGCCCCCCGTGCCGGGTCCCTAGAGGAAGGTGTCCGCGTGCCCCGCCGCAGAATCGGCTTCTGGTACCGCTTCGCAGCGGTCCTCTGCAAACCGCCGCTGGTGGTTCTGCTCAAGCGGGACTGGCGCGGAATGGAGAACATTCCGGCCGAGGGCGGATTTATCACCGTGGTGAACCACAATTCACACGTGGACCCCTTCGCCTACGCCCACTACCAGTACAACACCGGGCGCGTTCCCCGATTCCTCGCGAAGAGCGGCCTTTTCAAGAAGGGATTCGTCGGCGCGGCGATGCGCGGCACCGGCCAGATCCCCGTCTACCGCGAGTCCACGGACGCGCTCAGCGCCTTCCGGGCCGCCATCGACGCCGTGGAGCGCGGCGAGTGCGTCGCCTTCTACCCCGAGGGCACCCTCACCCGCGACCCGGACGGCTGGCCCATGACCGGCAAGACCGGCGCCGCCCGGGTCGCCCTGCAGACCAAGTGCCCGGTCATCCCCATCGCCCAGTGGGGTGCCAACGAGCTGCTGCCGCCGTACGCCAAGAAGCCCGACCTCCTGCCGCGCAAGACGCACCACGTGCTCGCCGGCCCGCCCGTGGACCTCACGCGCTTCTACGACAAGGAGATGACCCCCGACCTCCTGAAGGAGGCGACGGAGGTCATCATGGCCGCCATCACCCGCCAGCTCGAGGAGATCCGCGGCGAGAAGGCGCCCGAGAAGCCGTACGACCCGCGCGAGGTGCGCATCGCGCAGCGCCGCCGGTCCGCCGCACAGCAGGAGGCCCGGCAGAAGGAGGGGCAGGGCAAGTGAGCAATCCGGTCAAGGCGGCCGTGTTCGGAACCGGATCGTGGGGGACGGCCTTCGGCATGGTGCTCGCCGACGCCGGGTGCGAGGTCACCCTCTGGGCGCGCCGCGCCGAACTCGTCGAGGCGGTCAACTCCACCCGTACGAACCCCGACTACCTGCCGGGCGTCGAACTTCCCCGTAACCTGCGCGCCACCACGGATCCCGCCGAGGCCGCGCGCGACGCCGACTTCGCGATACTCGCGATCCCCTCCCAGACCCTGCGCGGCAACCTCGCCGAGTGGGCGCCGCTGCTCGCGCCCCACACGATCCTCGTCTCCCTGATGAAGGGCGTCGAACTTGGCTCCGCCATGCGGATGAGCGAGGTCATCGAGGACGTCGCCAAGGTCGTCCCGGAACGCGTCGCCGTCGTCACCGGGCCGAACCTGGCCCGGGAGATCGCCGCGCGCATGCCCGCCGCCGCGGTGGTCGCCTGCACCGACGAAGCCGTCGCACAGCGGCTGCAGACCGTCTGCCACACGCCGTACTTCCGCCCGTACACCAACACGGACGTCGTCGGCTGCGAACTGGGCGGCGCGGTCAAGAACGTCATCGGCCTGGCTGTGGGCATCGCGGACGGGATGGGGCTGGGCGACAACGCCAAGGGCTCGCTCATCACCCGCGGCCTCGCCGAGACGACCCGGCTCGGGCTCGCGATGGGCGCCGACCCGCTGACGTTCTCGGGACTGGCCGGGCTGGGCGACCTGGTCGCCACCTGCTCCTCGCCGCTGTCGCGCAACCACACCTTCGGCACCAACCTCGGCAAGGGCATGACGCTCGAGGAGACCATCGCGGTCACCCGGCAGACCGCCGAGGGGGTCAAGTCCTGTGAGTCCGTGCTGGATCTGGCCCGCCGGCACGGCGTCGACATGCCGATCACGGAGACGGTCGTCGGCATCGTCCACGAGGGCAAGCCCCCGGTCGTCGCGTTGAAGGAACTGATGTCGCGCAGCGCGAAGCCCGAGCGACGCTGAGCGATCCCGCTCCATTTTTGATCGTTCGCCTGCGGGGCGCACGCTGACCCAGGGCCCCGCCTACGGGTACTCTCATCGCGATATGAGCACCGAGAACCTCCCCCAGAGCCCTGGGCAGCCGCCCCGCAAGCCGCGCGTCGCCGTCGTCTTCGGCGGACGCAGCTCCGAACACGGGATCTCCGTGGTCACCGCCGGAGCGGTGCTGCGCGCCATCGACCGGACGAAGTACGACGTCCTGCCGATCGGCATCACTCAGGACGGCCGTTGGGCGCTCACCGCGGACGAGCCGGAGCGCATGGCGATCACCGACCGCCGCACGCCCAGCGTCGAGGAACTCGCGGAGTCGCAGGAGGGCGGTGTCGTCCTGCCCGTCGACCCGGCGAGCCGTGAAGTCGTCTACAGCGAGCCCGGTTCGGTGCCCAAGGCCCTGGGCGAGGTCGACGTCGTCTTCCCCGTGCTGCACGGCCCCTACGGCGAGGACGGCACCCTCCAGGGGCTCCTGGAGCTGTCCGGCGTCCCCTACGTGGGGTCGGGCGTGCTCGCCTCGGCCGTAGGCCAGGACAAGGAGTACATGAAGCGGGTGTTCGCCTCGTTCGGGCTCCGGGTCGGCCCGTATACGGTGATCCGGCCGCGCGAGTGGCAGCGCGACCAGTCCGCCGCCCGCAAGAAGATCGTCGACTTCGCCGGTGAGCACGGCTGGCCGCTGTTCGTGAAGCCCGCGCGCGCCGGTTCGTCGATCGGCATCACCAAGGTCGAGGACCTCTCCGGGCTCGACGAGGCGATCGCCGAGGCCCAGCGCCACGACCCGAAGATCCTGATCGAGGCGGCGGTGCGGGGACGCGAGATCGAGTGCGGCGTCCTGGAGTTCGAGGACGGCCCCCGCGCCTCCGTACCGGCCGAGATCCCGCCGCCGGACGCGCACGCCTACTACGACTTCGAGGCCAAGTACATCGACTCCACGCCCGGTGTCGTGCCCGCCCCGCTGACCGACGAGGAGACCGCCGAGGTGCAGCGCCTCGCGGTGGCCGCGTTCGAGGCCGCGTCCTGCGAAGGGCTGGTCCGCGCGGACTTCTTCCTCACGGAGGAGGGCGAATTCGTGATCAACGAGATCAACACGATGCCCGGCTTCACGCCGATCTCGATGTACCCGCAGATGTGGCAGGCGAGCGGGATCTCCTACGGCGAGCTGGTGGACCGGCTGATCCAGGCGGCGCTGGACCGTTCGACCGGGCTGCGCTGAGGACCCGCACCGCTCGGGCTCTCAGGAGGCGATCCCCTCGGGGATCGCCTTCTTGACGGCAGGGGCCACATCGACGAGCGGCCCCGCACCCTCACCCGTGCGCGCCTTGGGAATGGTCACCTCGACATACGCCTGCCGCAGTGTCGTGGTGAAGCGGAACGACCCGTCGTCCTCCTTCTGCAACAGCCAGCCCACCCCGTTCACCTCCGCACCGTCGGCGTCCGGGTCGGACATCTCCGCGGGCCGCGGCACCCCGCAGCGCAGTATGATCGCCGGGCTTCCCCAGCCCGCCGTCAGCGCGGACCGGGGCTCGGGGTCGTTCCGGCCCTGGCCGCCCACCTTCCGCGGCAGCACCTTGTCCAGGTTCCGGCACAGCTTCGTGACCTTCGCGTCCGGGCTGGGAACCGCGGCCGAGGGATGCGCGTCGCTCGAGGAGCAGCCCACGGCGGCGATCAGCAGGGCGAGGGCGGGCAGACCGAGCAGCCGGTGACGCAGGATGTTCACCGGGCAAGCGTAGACGGGGGCTACAGGTGCACCACCGGGCAGGTCAGGGTGCGGGTGATGCCGTCCACTTGCTGGACCTTCGCGACCACCATGCGGCCGAGTTCGTCGACGGTGTCGGCCTGGGCGCGCACGATGACGTCGTACGGACCCGTCACGTCCTCGGCCTGGATCACCCCCGGGATCTTGCTGATCGTCTCGGCGACGGTCGACGCCTTGCCGACCTCCGTCTGGATCAGGATGTACGCCTGTACCACGGAACCTCCAGGGCGGCCACGAGGATCATGTGGAGAGAAGGGACGCCACGGTATCGCGTCGCCGCACACTGCGGGGAGACCCGCGGGGGCTGTGGCGTGAGCGCCGGGCACCACCGGCGACACAAGATGACGGTCGACTCGACCGTACCGAGGACGATGACGGCTCGCGACCGGATGCGGAAGGCAAGAGAAGGGGACGTACGACGATGAAGGGCACCGTGGGCGAGCTGGGCGAGTTCGGGCTCATCAGAGAGCTGACCTCCCGGCTCACCACCACCCCGGCGGTCCGGGTCGGCCCCGGCGACGACGCCGCGGTGGTCGCCGCGCCCGACCGCAGGGTGGTGGCGAGCACCGACATCCTGCTGGAGGGCCGGCACTTCCGCCGAGACTGGTCGACGGCGTACGACGTCGGCCGCAAGGCGGCCGCGCAGAACCTCGCGGACATCGCCGCCATGGGCGCCGTGCCGACCGCGCTGCTGCTCGGTCTCGTCGTCCCCGCCGAACTGCCCGCCACCTGGCCCACCGAGCTGATGGACGGCCTGCGCGACGAGTGCCAGGTCGCGGGCGCGGCGGTGGTCGGCGGCGACGTCGTCCGCGGCGACACCATCATGATCTCGATCACCGCGCTCGGCGACCTGCGCAACCAGGAACCGGTCACCCGGGCCGGCGCCCAGCCCGGCGACGTGGTCGCCGTCACCGGCTGGCTCGGCTGGTCCGCTGCCGGGTACGCGGTGCTCTCCCGCGGCTTCCGCTCGCCGCGCGCGTTCGTCGAGGCGCACCGGCGCCCGGAGCCCCCGTACCACGCGGGTCCGGCCGCCGCCGGGCTCGGCGCCACCGCGATGTGCGACGTCAGCGACGGGCTCATCGCCGATCTCGGGCACATCGCGGAGGCGAGCAAGGTGCGGATCGACATCCGCTCCGGCGCCATCGACATCCCGTCCCAGATGAACGACATCGGGCAGGCCGTGGGCGTGGACCCGCTGCAGTGGGTGCTCACCGGGGGCGAGGACCACGCGATCGTCGCCACGTTCCCGCCGGACGTGAAGCTGCCGGCCCGCTGGAAGGTGATCGGCGAGGTCCTCAACCCGTCGGCGCTGCCCCAGGTGACCGTCGACGGGGCGCCGTGGACCAGCAAGGGAGGCTGGGACCACTTCTCCGACATCGAGGCGTGACGTCCGCCTCGTGCGCCGGGCTCACTCGCCGGAGCGGCCCGGGGGCTCACACCGGGTACTCCGGCAGCTCGACGGCCGTCGCCGCCTTCTCCGTCAGCCGCTTGAAGAAGCCCGCGAGAAGCCGGGAGCTCAGCAGCCGGTACATCCGGTCCCGGCTGCGGATCCGCCGCTCGGTGGCCGGGGCGAAGAACGGGCCCGCGTTGCCGGAGATCTTCTGGCAGCCCTTGGCGAAGTCCCGGATGCGCGCCTCGTACGCCGCCAGGGCGCTGCGGTGGTCGCCGCCCGCGAGGGCGAGTTCACCGGCCAGGACGTAGGCGCCGACGACCGCCACGCCCGTGCCCATGCCGCCCATCGTGGCCCCGTACCCCGCGTCCCCGAGCAGCACCACACGTCCCTTGGTGAGGCGGTCCACATGGATCTGGGCGATCGCGTCGAAGTACAGGTCGTCGGCGTCCTCAAGGGCCTTGAGCACCGCCGGGGCCTCCCAGCCCATACCCGCGAACCGCTCCGTGAGGATCCGCTTCTGCGCGGCGGTGTCCCGGCGGTCGTAGGCGAGCCGCTCGGAGCGGAAGACCAGCAGGGCGCCCGCGCGGTCCGGGTCGCCGTCGTAGTTGCCGATGACGACCGCGCGGCCCGGCTCGCTGTACATGCGGCCGGTGCGGTCCAGGCCCAGGTGGTTGGGGATGTCGAAGCCCGCCACGTAGTGGTCGAAGAAGCGCAGGTAGCGGGACTCGTCGCCGAAGACGAGGCGACGGGTGTGCGAGTGCAGGCCGTCGGCGGCGACGACGAGGTCGAAACGGCGGGGCGCGCCGCGCTCGAAGGTGACATCGACGCCGTCGGGGGTGTCGGTGAGCGTGGCGATGGAGTCGCCGAACACGTACTCCACACGGTCCTTGGTGCGTTCGTACATGATCCGGGCGAGGTCGCCGCGGAAGATCTCCACGTCGCCGCTCATCATCTCGGCCGGCAGATCGACGCGCGGGCTGCCGTCGGGGCCGACGACCGTCTGCCGGCCCATGTGGGTCTGGTGGGCGTGGACGTCGTCCCAGATGCCCATCTCGGTCAGCACCCTGCGGTGCACGTGGCCGCGGAAGTCGACCGCGAAGCCGCCGCCGCGCAGGGCGGGCGCCTTCTCGACGACGGTGACGCGGGCGCCGTACCGGGCGAGGTTCAGCGCGATCGCGGGTCCGGCGACGCTGGCGCCGCAGACGAGGACGTTCAGGTGGCCGAGGCGGTGTGTGTTCGTCATGGCAAGGAGCGTCGCCGGGGCCGCTGACCGTGCCCCTACCGATCGCTGACCGCCGCTGACCGCAGCCGCCCGCCCTCCGCGAAGGCCTTCTCGTACGCTTCCGGGGACAGCCGTGCGCGGGCTGCCCGGCGGACCCCCTCGACTTCGGGGTCGCCCAGCAGCGGTGCGCCCCGCAGGGCCGTGGCCGCGCCGAGGAGGACGGCCGCACGCTCGGGTGCTTCGGCGACCGACGCCAACGCCTCGGCGGTCTCGGCGAGTTCCAGCAGACCCGGCTGCTCGGCGGCGAGACCGGCGGCCTGCGCCAGCCAGTCGTGGGCCTCCTCCAGGCTCCCCTCGGCGGCGGCCGTGCGGCCGAGCCCGATGAGGATGCGGACGGTTTCACCGGCGCTGAACCAGTTGGCGGCGCAAGCCTGAAGGGCTTTCTCGTAGCGCACGCGCGCGTGCGCCGTGTCACCGGACCGCCGGGCCAGGTCGCCGAGCCCGCGCCGGGCGCCGGCCACCTTGTCGGGGGCGCCGGCGGAGTGCGCGAGGGCGGCCGACTGCTCGAACTGGGCGGCCGCCTCCTCGAAGTCGCCGCGGTGCAGCAGCACGGTGGCCCGGGAGCGCAGCAGGTCCGCGGTCTCCTCCGGCGCCTGAAGCTCCCGGGCGTGCGTCAGGCCCTCGTCGAGCAGCTCAAGGGCCCGCTCGTACTCGCCGCGCCAGTCGGCGAAGGAGCCCAGGGGATCGAGGCAGTTGGCCATGCCCCAGCGGTCGCCGGTGGCACGGAAACCGGCCAGGGCGCGGGTGAAGGCGGCCTCCGAGGCGGCGGCACCACCCGAGAACAGCGCCTGGTAGGCGAGGCCGAGGTCCAGCACCGCGCGGCCCCAGGGGTCGTCACCGACCTGGACGGCCCGGACTTCCGTGTCGGCGGACAGCAGCGGGCCACCCGCCAGCGCCCACAGGACCATCGCGGAAGGCCGCCGCAGCGGTTCGCCGAGAGCGCGCATGACCGCGGCCACGCGCGCGATGCGGTCGGGTTCGGCCGGGTCGTCGCCGCGTCCGGTGATCGTGTTCATCACGCACAGGGCGTACTCCTCGGCCAGTCCCTCGGGCGGTTCGTCGCCGACCGCCGCCAGCAGTGCCCGGGCGAGGGGAACCTGCTCGCCGTGCGGACCGCGCAGCCGCCGGAACCAGGACAGGTCGGCCATCAGGCGCAGGGCGTCCCCCGGAGCCGTGGACACGAGGTGGCGCAGTGCCGCCTCCAGGTTGCCGTGCTCGGCGGTGAGACGGGCCAGCCAGGGCAGTTGTTCCCCGCTGCGGACGTACGGCTCCGCCCGCTTCGCCAGCCGCAGGTAGTACGCGGCGTGCGCGTCCCCGAGCCGCTCCCGCTCGCCCGCCCGGTCGAGGTGCTCGCCGGTGAACGCGCGGATGGTCTCCAGCATCCGGTAACGCCCCCCGGTCACCTCCAGGAACGACTTCTCGGCGAGCGACGCCACGAGGTCCTCCGGGAACGGCACCCCGCACACCGCCTCCACCGCCTCGAGGGTCGCGCCGCCGGAGAACACGGACAGCCGCCGGGCCAGCTCCCGCTCCTCGTCGTCCAGCAGGTCCCAGCTCCACTCGACGACCGCGCGCAGGGTCCGGTGCCGGGGCGCCTTGGTGCGGTCGCCCCGGGACAGCAGCCGGAACCGGTCGTCCAGACGGTCGGCCAGCTCGTCCGGGGTCAGTGTGCGCAGCCGGGCCGCGGCCAGCTCGATGGCGAGCGGCAGCCCGTCCAGCGCGGCACAGATCTCCGCCACGCGCGCGTGCCCCTCGAAACCGGGCCGCACCGCCCGGGCCCGGTCCAGGAACAGCCGCTCGGCGTGCTCCGGCGGCAGCGGCGGCACCGGGCACAGCACCTCCCCGGTGATGCCCAGCGCCTCGCGCCCGGTCGCCAGGACGCGGACGCCGGGGCAGGCACCGAGGAGGAGTGCGGCGAGCCGTGCGACGTCCTCCACGACGTGCTCGCAGTTGTCCAGCACCAGCAGCAGCTCACGGTCCTCCAGGGCGGCCAGCAGCCGTTCCGTGGCGTCCACGGCCGGCCCGCGCAGGCCGTCGCGCACACCGAGCGCGGTGAGGACGGCGTACGGGACGGCGGAGCCGTCGGTGAGCGGGGCGAGCTCGACGAAGTGGACGTCGGGGTGGCTGCGGGCCGCCTCCGCGGCCAGCCGGGTCTTGCCGGCGCCGCCCGGGCCGGTCAGCGTGACCAGGCGGGTGCCGGGCGCGGTGAGGAGATCCTGGATGCGGGCCAGTTCCGGGGCGCGGCCGACGAAGCGCGTCAGCGGGATCGGCACCCGGGCGGCCCGTGACGGGCCCGTGCCGCGCAGCAGCTCCTGGTGGAGGGCGGACAGCCCGGACGAGGGGTCGGCACCGAGTTCGTCGGCGAGCGTGCGGCGCGCCTTCTCGTAGACCGTGAGCGCCTCGGCGGGGCGCCCGGCCGCGTGCAGGGCCCGCATCAGCAGCTCGTACAGCCGTTCGCTCAGTGGATGTGCGGCGAGCAGGGCGCGCAGTTCGGGTACGAGGTCCGGGCCGGCGCCGAGACCAAGGTCCGCCTCGGCGCGGTCCTGCAGGGCGCCCAGGCGCAGCTCCTCGAGACGGGCGCGCCGGGCCTGCTCGCCCGGAAGGTCGGCGAGCGCCGGGCCGCGCCACAGGGCGAGCGCCTCTCGCAGCACGGCGGCCGCCGCGCGGTGGTCGCCGCCCGCGAGAGCCGCGGAGCCTTCACGGGCGAGCCGTTCGAAGCGGTGCGCGTCGACCGTGTCCGGGGAGACGGCCAGGCGGTAGCCGGTGGGCGCCGCCTCGATGTGCGCGTGCGGGCCAAGCCGCCTGCGCAGGCGGGAGATCTGCGACTGGAGGGCGTTCGCGGCTCCCGCGGGCGGCTCGTCGCCGTACAGCCCGTCGGTGAGGCGCTCGGTGGACACGGTCCGCCCGGCGTCGAGGAGGAGCAGGGTGAGGAGCGCGCGGGGGCGGGGGCCTCCGGAGTCGAGGGGGGTGCCGTCCTCGGTGCGGACGTCGAGGGGGCCGAGGATGCCGAAGCGCATGCGCCGGATTCTGGCAGGCCGCGCCCGCGCGGGCACACTGAAAAGCCGGCCCACCGAGGTGGACCGGCCAGTGCAGCGAAAAGCCGGCCCACCGAGGTGGACCGGCCAGTGCAGCGAACCAGCGTGGCCGCGCGCTTAACTGGACGTCAGCGCGAGACCTTGCCGGCCTTGATGCACGAGGTGCAAGCGTTCACGCGCTTCGGCGTCCCGCCCACCACGGTACGCACACGCTGGATGTTCGGGTTCCAGCGACGGGACGTACGGCGGTGCGAAAACGAGATGTTGTTGCCGAAGCCCGGCCCCTTGCCGCAGACGTCGCAGTTGGCAGCCACGGGTCACTCCAAAGACTTCAGATGCACTTACGGTTTGTGTTCCCGGCATGCCGGGATCGAGATCGTAGGATCTGAGTGGCGCTGCCAGGGGAAACGCCCGACCTGGATCGGGCAACCGGAGCAGCATACCTCGGCTGCACCCGTGACACGAAACTACCACGGTTGCGGCCGGCCCCGCCGCCACCCTCGGGACGGCCCGCGCACCGGCGGCCCTCTTCCGGCCCGGCCCCCTTCTGGGTCTACGCTGCCTCCCACGTCCAGGTGAAGGAGGCGCAGGTGGCGCAGGTGCCGCAGCCCTTGGATGCTCTCGCGGTGCGCACCTGGTGCGGTCTCGCCCTCCAGGCGCTGGGGCGGGCGCGCGAGGAGATCGACGCGATCAACGTCTATCCCGTGGCCGACGGGGACACCGGCACGAACCTGTATCTGACCGTGGAGTCGGCCGCGGCGGCCGTCGAGGCCGTCTTCGCCGGCTACGAGACGGGCGCCGCCGGGAGCGACGGGCGGCCGGCGCTCGCCGACGCCGTGCGGGCCATGGCGCACGGCGCGCTCATCGGGGCCCGCGGCAACTCCGGGACGATCCTGGCGCAGCTCCTGCGCGGCATGGCGCAGGTGCTCGCCGCCGACGGCGAGACGGCCCACGCCGACGCACAGGGCCTGCGGCTCGCCCTCAGGCGGGCCGCCGACTCCGCGCGCCAGGCCGTCGCGCATCCGGTGGAGGGCACCGTCCTGAGCGTCGCCTCGGCCGCCGCGGACGCGGTCACCGGCGCCGAGGGCGACTGCGGCAGCGTGGCGCGCGCCGCGTACGAGGGGGCCCGGGCGGCCCTCGCGGCGACGCCCGGGCAGCTCGCCGTCCTGGAACGCGCCGGAGTCGTCGACGCGGGCGGCCGCGGGCTCGTGGCGGTGCTCGCGGCCCTGGTGGAGACGCTGACCGGCGAGGCGCCCCGGGTGGCCGTGGAGGCGCCGGCCGCCGCTCCCGGCGGCCACGCGCGCGTGCCGGAGGCCAGGGCCGCCGTGCCCCGCCAGGGCTCCGGGGAGTGCTCCGGCGACGGCAGCGGGCCCGCGTACGAGGTGATCTACCTGCTGGAGGCCGACGACACGGCCGTGGCGCGGCTGCGGGAGCGGCTCGACGCGCTCGGGGACTCCCTCGTCGTGGTCGGCGGGGACGGGCTGTGGAACGTCCACGTGCACGCCGACGACGCGGGCGCCGCCGTGGAGGCGGGCATCGAGGCCGGGCGGCCGTACCGGATCCGGATCACCCACTTCGGCGCCGGTGACGCGCACACCGCCGGCCCCGGCCGGCCGCCGCGCGAGCGGGCGCAGCGGGCGGTGGTGGCCGTGGTGCCGGGGGAGGGCCTGGCCGGGCTCTACCAGGAGGCCGGGGCGACGACCGTGCTCGCCCGCCCCGGGGAACCCCCGGCGAGCGGCGAACTGGTGGAGGCGGTACGGCGGGCGCACGCGCGCGAGGTGGTGCTGCTGCCCAACGACGCCGACCTGCGCCACACCGCGGCCGCCGCGGCGGAACAGGCACGCACCGAGGGCGTCCGCGTGGCGCTGATCCCGACCCGGTCCGCGGTGCAGGGCATCGCCGCGCTGGCCGTGCACGAGCCGGAGCGGCGCTTCGACGAGGACGTCGTGGCGATGACGTCGGCGGCCGGAGCGACCCGGTACGCCGAAGTGACCGTCGCGGCGGAGCGGTCCTGGACGATGGCCGGCATCTGCCAGGCGGGAGACGTCCTCGGACTGATCGACGGCGATGTCGCGGTCATCGGCTCCGACGTCACGGCGACGGCGGAGACGGTCCTGACCCGCATGCTCGCGGCGGGCGGCGAGATGGTCACCCTGGTCCTGGGCGACGAGGCCCCGGACGCCGTCGCGGAGCGCCTTCAGGCGCGGGTGCGCGAGTCGTACCTGGCGGTCGACACGGTGGTGTACCGGGGCGGCCGCCAGGGGCCGCTGCTGCTGATCGGCGTGGAGTGATCAGGAACGCCGCCGGACGCCCCTCCGCAAGGAGGCGGGCGCCCGGCGGCGGCCGTCACCCGTCCTGCCCGGAGGCCGCGAGGTCGAGCAGGCGTTCCGCCTCCGAGCGCCGGGCCTCGGCCGTCTCCGTGTCGGCGTCCGCGTCCTCGTAGGCCGCCAGCACCGCACGCGCGCGTGCCGACGCCTCCTGCGGGCGCCCGAGGTCGGCCTCCAGCCAGCCGGCGGCCAGCTCGGCGCCGGTCCGCGGACCGAGCGCACCCGCGCCGAGGGACGCGAAGACGGCGATGGCCTCCGTGAGGTGCGCCAGCGCCTCCTCGAACGCCGCGTGCGTCGTCGCCTCGTCCGCGCCGTCACCGGCCGACCGGGCGACCAGCTCGCCGAGCTGGCGGTGCGTGTCGCCGAGTTCGGTGAGCAACCGGACGCGCGCGTCGTCGTCCGCCGCGTCCCGGGCCGCCGCGGCGCACTCCCGGGCCGCCTCGGCCATCAGCTCCCGACCCGCGTCCAGACCCTCCTCGCCGCCCGCCGCGAGCCACGCACGGGCCCGCAGCGCGCGTACCAGGTCCGGGGTGTTGCCCAGCTCCCGCCACAGGTCACCGGCGCGCGCGTACGCCTTGTCCGCCTCCGCAGGCATCTCCGCGCGGCCCAGCGCCTGGCCGGCCAGGTGCGCCAGCATGGCGTGGTCCCGCTGGTCGGGCCAGTGCCGGGCGATCTCCGCGGCCCGCAGCCAGCGCTCCGCCGCCTCCCGGTGCTCGCCCAGTTGCGTGTGGCAGTCGCCGAGCCACCACTGGGTCTGCACGATCGCCCCGTCGCCGTGCGTCTTCGCGGTCAGATCGGGCAGCGCCGACTCCAGCACCTCCGCCGCCTCCGCGAACCGCCCCTGCCGCAGCAGGAACCCACCGAGCTGGTGCCGCGCCCAGGCGCCCAGCGTCGGGCCCTCACCCGCCTCGTCGGCCCAGTGCGCCGCCTCCAGGGCGTGCCCGGCGGCCTCGGGGAACCGCCCCGACGCCGCCAGCACCTCCGCCACCTGGAGGTGGAGCCGTGCCTGCCCGGCCGGCTCCAGGTGCCCCTGGCCGTGCTCGAGCGCCGCACGGGCCGCCCGCTCGGCCGTCTCCGCGTCGCCGAGCTGCCGGGCGACCCCGGCCAGCCGTGCCTCGTACTCCACCGCGAACCACGGCAGGCCCGCCGCCACGTACTCCTCGGCCGCCCGCGCCAGCAGCTCGGCCCCGGCCGTCGGATCCCCGGCGTGCAGTGCCAGTTCGCCGAGCATGGCCTTCGCCTCGGCGGCCCGCGACGCCAGGCGCACGTCGGCGGTGTGCGGCCCGGCGAACGCCAGCAGCTCCCGGGCGGCCTCCTCGGCGGCCCCGGCGTCACCGCCGTCCTCATGCAGCCGGTTCATCAGCACGCGAGCCCGCCCGACGAGCACGGACGCCGTCTGCCGCACCCCCGTCCCGCCCGCCTCGAACAGCGCGAGCGCCTCCTCGCGCAGCGCGGTGACCGTCTCCAGCGCCTCCTCCGGCCGGCCCGTCAGGGAGCGGACGAAGGCCGCACGCGCGCGTGCCGCCAGCGCCTCACCGGGGTCGCCCGCGGCCAGGTACAACTCGGCCGCCCGCTCGAACAGTTCGACACCTTCCGGGCCCCGGCTCATCGCCTCGTGGTCGACGAGGTCCGCCTGGTCCCGGGGTTCCAGCTCCCCGCCCTGCGCGGCGCGCGCCACCGCCGCCCAGGCGTCCATGGCGGCCGGGTCCAGGGCGTCCGCGAGCCGCCGCGCCTCGGCGAGCAGGTCCGCGAGGTCCCGCTCCTCGGCCCGCGGGGCGGGCGGTGGGGGCGGCGCCACCGGTGCCGGGCGCGTCGCGCGCACGCCCAGCGGCAGCCGGTCCACCAGCGGACGGCGGTCCATGCGCTCCCGGGTGCGCTCACCGACGTACGGCGTGCCGTTGCGCGCGTCGAAGCGGGCGGCCAGCGCCAGCGCCTCCCCGCGCGCGTGGACCGCGAGTTCCCGGGCGGTCCACTCCCGGCCCGCCGGGCCGGGCACCACCTGGTCGCCGAGCCCGCGCTCGACCAGCCGGTCCATCAGCAGCGCCACCACGGCGAGGAAGTTCAGCTTGCTGCGCGGCTCCCCGGAGTCCGTGAAGTACGCCGGCCGCTCCGCCAGCAGTTCAAGGCCGCGCGCCTCGTTGCCGGTCAGCGCGCAGAACTCCACGTGGTCCGCGTACGAGGACCGCATGCTCTCCATGGCCCGCACCAGCCGCAGCCCGCGCAGGTGGTGCGCCCGGGCCTCGTCCAGGCGGCCCAGCCGCAGCAGCGGCAGCAGGGAGGAGGCCAGCGCGGCGTGCGGCTCGTGCGCGCAGACGTGCTCGCCCTCCAGGACCGGCCGCCACAACTGAAGCGCCCGCTCGTCCTCGCCCCTGCGGACCTGCCACCAGCCCTGGTCGTGCAGCTCGCACGCGTGGCAGTCGGCCATCGCGTCCCGGTCGGCGGCCAGCCACGCCGTGTACGCCCGCTCGGCCCGCTCCAGGTCCCCGACGTGCGCGGCGATGTTGAACTCGGCGCTGCGCACGGCCCGTTCCGAGTACCCGGCCAGCCGGTAGCGGTGCTCCATCTCGCCGAGCCACTTCTCGATGGAGGCGAGCGGGATGTGCGGCTGGCCCAGCATGCCCGCCGACATCCACTTGAAGACCCAGTGCAGCGAATGGGCCTCGTACTCGTCGAAGTCCTCCGGGCGCTCGTCCCACATGCGCAGCAGCCGCGCGAACGGGACGAACATCTTGTCCTTCTCGGAGCTGTAGTTGTAGACCTGCAGCTGGTGTCCGAGCGCCTCGATCACGGCGAGCGGGACGCCCAGCTTCTCCGTCTCCGCCAGAAGCTGCTCCGCGCGCGCGTTGCGCGCCGGGCCCTCCGGCTGCTCGTAGTTGTCCGCCATCGCCCGGCGCAGCGAGTCGAAGTCCATGACGTGGCTCATCGGCGGCCGTCCTCCGGGGAGTCGCTGTGGGTGGCCCATTCGAGAAGGCCGATGAAGGCACGGTTCAGCAGCGCGGAGTCCGCGGGCCTGAGCGGCCGCTGGGCCATCAGCAGGGCCTGCCCGTACAGCGACTCGGTGGCCGTGCCGATCAGCTCCGGGTCCTTGAGGGAACTGATCCTGCGGACCAGCGGGTTGAGGTGGTTGAGCACCAGACGCGCGCGTGGCGCACTGCCCCGCAGCGAGCCCAGGATGCCCGCCCACAGCTCGTCGGCCTGCTCCTCGGCCTCCGCGCGCGCCTGCTCGTGGCGCGCCTGGCGGTCGTCCAGGTGCAGCGCCGGCACGGACAGCGGATGGAACGCGCGCAGCACCACGTCGCAGCCCAGCGCGTCGAGCCTGGCGCGCGCCGCCGCCAGGAAGGCGGACAGCGCCAGCTCCACGGCCGGGTCGACCGCGTCCAGGTGCGCGGTCACGGTGTCCGCGTCCAGTTCGGCGACCACCGTGCCCGGGCGCACCGACGGCAGCGCCTCGACCAGCTCGCTGTCGTACGTGTAGCCGCCGTTGACCACCCCGACGCCCTGCGCGGACGCGATCGGCGCCACCTGGCGGTACTCCTCCACCGTCCGGGTGAAGTGCACGACCGGGTGCCGCTGCGCGAACTCCTCCAGGGACAGCCGCCCGTCCGTGGTCTCGAAGGGCAGCCACGGCAGCATCGTGCGCAGCATCTCCTTGTCGTGCCGCGCCAGCGACTTGACCCCCAGGTGGTGCACCGACAGGAAGGCGGCGAGCCGCTCGGGGTCACCGGCGGCCAGAGAGGTCAGCCAGGACCGGATGCGCTCCCCGAGGGCGTCCCGTACGGCCGCGAGGGTCTCGTCCTCGTACAGCGACTCGCGGGACGCCGTGGGCCGCAGACTGTCCGTGTCCAGCACACAGCGGACGAAGAACGCCCAGTCCGGCAGCAGCCCTTCGGCCCGCTCCGTCAGCAGCATGCCCTTCAGATGCACCCGGTGACCGGCCCGCTGCGCCGGGCTCACCGCGGTCGGCAGCACGTACGCCACACCCCGGATGCCCGCGAGCGGCACGTCCAGGTCGATGGAGTCCAGCGGGGTGAAACCGAACAGGTCGTGGCAGTGGCGCGCCAAAGCCACCCGGCGGGCCGCGGGGGAGGGGTGGGCGCGGTCCCAGGGCGCCGGCAGGTCCGTGACCGGTTCGTCGCCGACCCGGACGTCATAGGGCAGCAGCGATCCGAAGTCCCGTGCCAGGGACCGCACCCGGTCCGCGGAGAGCCAGTCACCGGCGCCCGGACGCGCCACCAGGTGCACGGTGGTGCCGGGTTCGGGCCGGGCGTCCGGCGGCAGGGTGCGCACGACGTACGAACCGTCGTCGGTGGCCGTCCACTCCACGGGCGGCGCGTCCGGAGTACGGGAGCTGCGGCTGACGACCCGGATGCGCTCGGCCACCACGAAACACGCCAGCAGACCGATGCCGAACTGCCCGAGGAAGTCGGAGCGCGCCTCCTGGAGCCCGGCGGCCGAGTCGGCCCGCTTGGAGCTGCGCCCGATGGTGGCGAGGAGGTCGTGCACATCGGACTCGGTGAGCCCGATGCCCGAGTCCTCCACGCGCAGCGCGCCGCCGTCCGCGTACAGCCGGACCGTGGCGGGCGCGTCGGGCTGCTCGGCGCGGCGGGCGGTGATCGCGTCCACCGCGTTCTGCAGCAGCTCGCGCAGATAGACCTTGGGGCTCGAGTAGAGGTGATGGGAGAGGAGGTCCACCAGACCGCGCAGGTCGACCTGGAAGGTATGGGCTGAGGTAGGTGACTGTGGGGCCTGTGAGGACTGTGAGGTCTGGGAATCCATCGTCACTGCGCCGCGGGTGGGGGACGTTCGACGGCGCTGGGTCGGGCGGTCCCGGTGGGGCGGTGACCGCGGGGCGAGCCGGGGGTGGGTCATCGTAGGCCCGGACCCACCCCGCTGACCAGCGCCTTTACAAGACGTGTACGGGGTTGTCGGTGCCGTGGTGTGCAATGGATCTCGTGCCCGCACTGGAAGAACCACTGAAGAAGGTGCTCGGCCCCGCCACCGCGAAGGTGATGGCCGAGCACCTCGGCCTGCACACCGTCGGCGACCTGCTCCACCACTACCCGCGCAGATACGAGGAGCGCGGACAGCTCACCCACCTCGCCGACCTCCCCATGGACGAGCACGTCACGGTGGTCGCCCAGGTCGCCGACGCCCGCCTGCACACGTTCGCCTCGGCGAAGGCACCCCGCGGCAAGGGCCAGCGCCTCGAGGTGACCATCACCGACGGCAGCGGCCGCCTCCAACTGGTCTTCTTCGGCAACGGCGTGCACAAGCCCCACAAGGAACTCCTGCCGGGCACCCGCGCACTGTTCGCGGGCAAGGTCTCGGTCTTCAACCGCAGACTCCAACTCGCCCATCCCGCCTACGAACTGCTGCGCGGCGAGGACGTGGCCGAGGCGGTGGACAGCTGGGCGGGCGCCCTCATCCCGCTCTACCCGGCCACGGCCAAACTGGAGTCCTGGAAGATCGCCAAGGCGGTGCAGACGGTCCTGCCCAGTGCCCAGGAGGCGATCGACCCGCTGCCGGACCCGCTCCGCGCCGGCCGGGGCCTGATCCCCCTGCCCGAAGCCCTCCTCAAGATCCACCGCCCGCACACCAAGGCGGACATCGCCGACGCCCGCTCCCGCCTGAAGTGGGACGAGGCCTTCGTCCTCCAGGTCGCCCTGGCCCGCCGCCGCCACGCGGACACCCAACTCCCGGCGGTGGCCAGGAAACCGAAGCCGGACGGCCTCCTGGCGGCCTTCGACGACCGCCTGCCCTTCACCCTCACCGAGGGCCAGCAGAAGGTCTCGAAAGAAATCTTCGCCGACCTGGCGACGGAACACCCGATGCACCGGCTGCTCCAGGGCGAGGTCGGCAGCGGCAAGACCCTGGTCGCCCTGCGGGCCATGCTCGCCGTGGTCGACGCCGGCGGTCAGGCCGCCATGCTCGCGCCCACGGAGGTGCTCGCCCAGCAGCACCACCGGTCCGTCGTCGAGATGATGGGCGAGCTGGCCGAGGGAGGGATGCTCGGCGGGGCCGAGCAGGCCACCAAGGTGGTGCTGCTCACCGGGTCCATGGGAGCCGCCGCGCGACGGCAGGCGCTGCTCGATCTCGCCACCGGCGAGGCCGGGATCGTGATCGGCACCCATGCCCTGATCGAGGACAAGGTGCAGTTCCACGACCTCGGGCTGGTGGTGGTGGACGAGCAGCACCGGTTCGGGGTGGAGCAGCGCGACGCGCTGCGCGGCAAGGGCAAGCAGCCGCCGCACCTGCTGGTGATGACCGCCACGCCGATTCCCCGCACCGTCGCCATGACCGTCTTCGGCGACCTGGAGACCTCCGTCCTCGACCAGCTCCCGGCCGGGCGGTCGCCGATCGCCAGCCATGTCGTGCCGGCCGCCGACAAGCCGCACTTCCTGGCGCGTGCCTGGGAGCGGGTGAGGGAGGAGGTCGCGGGCGGCCATCAGGCGTACGTGGTCTGCCCGCGGATCGGCGACGAGGAGGAAGACCCGAAGAAGGCGCGGAAGTCGCCCGAGGACGAGGCCGAGCGGCGCCCGCCGCTCGCGGTGCTGGACGTGGCCGACCAGCTCGCCAAGGGCCCGCTGAGCGGCCTGCGGGTCGAGGTGCTGCACGGCAGGATGCAGCCCGACGACAAGGACGCAGTGATGCGCAGGTTCGCCGCCGGCGAGGCCGACGTCCTGGTCGCGACGACGGTCATCGAGGTCGGCGTCAACGTCCCGAACGCCACCGTGATGGTGATCATGGACGCCGACCGCTTCGGCGTCTCGCAGCTCCACCAGCTACGCGGCCGGGTCGGCCGGGGCGCGGCGCCCGGGCTGTGCCTCCTGGTCACCGAGATGCCGGAGGCGAGCGCGGCCCGCCAGCGGCTGAACGCGGTCGCCTCCACGCTGGACGGCTTCCAACTCTCCCGGCTCGACCTCGAACAGCGCCGCGAGGGCGACGTCCTCGGCCAGGCCCAGTCCGGCGCCCGCACCTCGCTGCGCATGCTCGCCGTGATCGACGACGAGGAGATCATCGCCGAGGCCCGCGAGGAGGCCGCCGCGGTGGTCGCGGCCGACCCGGAGCTGGACCGTCTGCCGGGCCTGCGCACCGCCTTGGAGGCCCTGCTGGACGAGGAGAGGGAGCAGTACCTGGAGAAGGGCTGACCACCGCCGGGCCCCGGCGGCCGTGAAGGCGGACGTGAAGGCGGACGTGCCCGGGGCCGGGCGCGGCTGAGAGACTGAAGACCCACCACACGCAGACCGACAAGGACCGAAGAGATGACCCGCGTGATCGCCGGTCGCGCCGGCGGGCGCCGGCTCGCCGTACCGCCCGGGCACCGGACCCGCCCCACCTCCGACCGCGCGCGCGAGGGCCTCTTCTCCACCTGGCAGGCCCTCCTCGGCGGCCCCCTGGACGGCGAACGAGTCCTCGACCTGTACGCCGGCTCCGGCGCCGTCGGCCTGGAGGCCCTCTCCCGCGGCGCCGGCCACACCCTCCTGGTGGAGGCCGACGCCCGAGCCGCCCGCACGGTCCGCGAGAACGTCAGGGCGCTCGGCCTGCCCGGCGCCGAAGTCAGGGCGGGCAAAGCGGAACAGATCATCCGGACACCGCCGCCGGCGGACCCGTACGACATCGTCTTCCTCGACCCCCCGTACGCCGTGTCCGACGACGATCTTCGCGAGATTCTGCTCACACTCCGCTCGGAGGGCTGGCTCGCGCCCGACGCCCTCGTCACCGTGGAGCGCAGCACCAGAGGCGGGGAATTCAGGTGGCCGGACGGCTTCGACGCGATCCGGGCCCGTCGCTACGGCGAGGGCACCTTTTGGTACGGTCGCGCCGCCTCTACGTGCGAAGACGCACGATGACCGGACCGGAGAGCGAGGGATCACAAGTGCGCCGCGCCGTCTGTCCCGGGTCGTTCGACCCGATCACCAACGGACACCTCGACATCATCGCCCGCGCCTCCAGGCTGTACGACGAGGTGTACGTCGCCGTGATGATCAACCAGTCCAAGAAGGGCCTGTTCGAGATCGACGAGCGGATCGACCTGATCCGCCAGGTCACCGGCGAGTTCGGGAACGTCACGGTGGAGTCCTTCCACGGCCTCCTCGTCGACTTCTGCAAGCAGCGCGACATCCCCGCCATCGTCAAGGGCCTGCGCGCCGTCAGCGACTTCGACTACGAGCTGCAGATGGCCCAGATGAACAACGGCCTCTCCGGCGTCGAGACCCTCTTCGTTCCCACCAACCCCACCTACAGCTTCCTGTCCTCCTCCCTCGTCAAGGAGGTCGCGGCCTGGGGCGGGGACGTCTCCCACCTGGTGCCCCCGGTCGTCCTGGAGGCCCTCGGCCGGCGCCTGAAGAGGGACTGAGCGGTCCCCGGCGGGCCTCCCAGGGGTTGACAGCCCGTCACCCGGTGTCGGCCGGGGCGGCAGGGGCCGTACAGTCGATCCGTCCGTCTCCAACACATCCGTAGAGAGTGGCGAGCACACGGTGGACGTGCAGAAGAAGCTCGACGAGATCGTCGCGGTGGTCTCCAGCGCCCGGTCCATGCCCATGTCGGCGTCGTGCGTGGTCAACCGCGCCGAACTGCTCTCGATGCTCGAAGGGGTGCGCCGGGCGCTGCCCGACTCCCTGGCCGAGGCCCAGGAGCTGATCGGCGACCGGGAGCAGATGGTCGAGCGGGCCCGCCAGGAGGCCGAGCGGATCATCGAGAGCGCGCACGCCCAGCGCGGCTCGCTGATCTCCGACACCGAGGTCGCCCGCCGCTCCCAGGCCGAGGCCGACCGGATCCTCGCCGAGGCCCGCCAGGAGGCCGAGGAGATCCGCGCCGAGGCCGACGACTACGTCGACTCCAAGCTCGCCAACTTCGAGGTCGTCCTCACCAAGACGCTCGGCTCGGTCGGCCGCGGCCGCGAGAAGCTGCTCGGCACCGGCCCCGGCCTCGACGAGAACGGCTACGAGGACGAGGACGCCCCCGAGCGCAGCCACGACCCGCAGACCCTGCGCCGCGACGCCGACGCGTACGTGGACGCCAAGCTGGGCGCCTTCGAGGCCGTGCTCGCCAAGACCCTGGAGGCCGTCGGCAAGGGCCGCCAGAAACTGCACGGCCGGATCGCCACCGACGACCTCGGCGCCCTCGCCGACGACACCACCACCGTCCAGCACACCAGCGACGCGGACTACCTGGCCGACCTCGCAGCCCTCGCCGACACCCCGGCCCCGGCGCCCGCGATCCCGGCCCAGCAGCAGTCCGAGCCGGCCTACGCGCAAGCGCAGGACCCGTACGGCTACCAGCAGCCCGACCAGTACGGCTACCAGCAGACGTACGCCCAGCAGGACGCGTACGGCTACCAGCAGGCCGACCCGTACGCCGCCTACCCGCAGGCGCAGGGCTACGACCAGCAGGCCGCCTACGACCAAGGGCAGAGCGGGCAGGGATACGCGCAGCCGGGCGCCCTGGACGAGACCAGCCTCTTCGACACCAGCATGATCAGCGCGGAGCAGCTCCGCGCCTACGAACAGGGACGCGGCGGTCACTGAGCGCAGGGCGCACGCGCCCCGGGGCGCCCTCGGGCGGACCGGATTGGGCCGAGAGCGGAAGGTCCAGTATCCTGGCTGTTCGGTCGCGCGTACGCTCCCGCTGTTTCGTAGACGTCCGCGATCAGCGCTGCCCGGGAACACCGGAGGGCAGCGTCCCCCGAGCTTCGAAGACCGAAAGCAGGAATGGCCCTGAACGCCCGCCTCGACCACCGCAACCCCCTCGTGTTCGACACGCACGAGCTGGGTCGGCGGCCTGGTGCGCTGCAGCGCCTGACCCGCACGGTCGACGCCCCCAAGGACTTCGGTATCCGCGGGGTCATCGGAGTGCCGGAAGGCGCCCCGGTGGAGCTCGAACTCCGCCTGGAGTCGGTCATGGAAGGGGTGCTCGTCACGGGCACCGCCCGTGCCCGGGCCGAGGGGGAGTGCGTAAGGTGTCTGGAGCCGGTCGAGCTGGAGCTCGAAGCGGACTTCCAGGAACTGTTCTCGTACCCTGACGCCGACGACCGGGGCCGTGTGATCGCGGAACCGGGCGACGACGCCGAGGACGACGAGGACCGGTTCTTCCTCGAGGACGGCCTGTTCGACCTCGAACCTCTGCTGCGCGATGCGGTGGTGCTCGCACTGCCGATGCAGCCGGTGTGCCAGGAAGACTGTCCGGGCCTGTGCGCCGAGTGCGGTGCGCGGCTCGCGGACGACCCGGACCACCACCACGACGCCGTCGACATCCGTTGGGCGGCACTGCAGGGACTCGCCGACTCACTCACGAGCGGCGACAAGGACGAGACGAGCGGCGCCGAAGCGGGCGTCGACGAGAAGCAGGAGAAGTAGCCGTGGCTGTTCCGAAGCGGAAGATGTCGCGCAGCAACACGCGCCACCGCCGGTCGCAGTGGAAGGCTGCGGTCCCCACCCTGGTCGCGTGCGAGCGCTGCCACGAGCCCAAGCAGCAGCACATCGCGTGCCCGTCGTGCGGCACCTACAACAAGCGCCAGGTCCTCGAGGTCTGAGCGGCTGGTGAGAGGTCTGATTGATGTCTGACGCCAAGGCGGACCCACACGCCAGGAAGAAGGCGGACAACACGGCCTCGTCCCACACGCTTCTGGAAGGGCGGCTCGGCTACAAGGTCGAGTCCGCCCTTCTGGTGCGTGCGCTGACCCACCGCTCCTACGCGTACGAGAACGGCGGTCTGCCGACGAACGAGCGCCTGGAGTTCCTCGGGGACTCCGTGCTCGGCCTCGTCGTCACCGACACGCTGTACCGCACCCACCCCGACCTGCCCGAAGGCCAGCTGGCCAAGCTGCGGGCCGCGGTGGTCAACTCGCGTGCGCTGGCGGAGGTGGGCCGCGGGCTCGACCTCGGCTCCTTCATCCGGCTCGGCCGGGGCGAGGAGGGCACGGGTGGCCGGGACAAGGCGTCCATCCTCGCCGACACCCTCGAAGCGGTGATCGGCGCGGTCTATCTCGACCAGGGGCTGGAATCGGCGGCGGAGCTGGTGCACCGCCTGTTCGACCCGCTGATCGAGAAGTCCTCGAATCTCGGTGCCGGCCTGGACTGGAAGACCAGCCTCCAGGAGCTGACCGCGACCGAGGGGCTCGGTGTGCCCGAGTACCTGGTCACGGAGACCGGCCCGGACCACGAGAAGACCTTTACTGCTGCCGCCCGCGTCGGAGGCGTCTCGTACGGCACCGGCACCGGCCGCAGCAAGAAGGAGGCGGAGCAGCAGGCCGCGGAGTCGGCCTGGCGCTCCATCCGCGCCGCCGCGGACGAACGTGCGAAGGCGGCGGCCGAGGCGGGTGCTCCCGACGGGAGCACGGAAACCGCAGCCACGGCCCCGGCCAGCGACACGGCCACGGCCTGATTCCTTCACCACGGACCCGCCCCGGCACCTGTGCCGGGGCGGGTCCGTTTCATGGCACGACCGTGCGGGAGGGTCCTGGAACGCCGGAAGACGCCCCGAGACGTCCGATCCCCCGCGCCGCGGCGATGCTCCGCCGGGCGGGCGGTGCGGACCGCGTCGCCCGCATCGCGCGCCGTGCAGCGCAGGCCCCCGCGTTCCCGGTCGGCACCGGCCGCCGACGCACGTCGTTCCGCCGCTCCGGACGGGGCCTCACCCGTTCCCGGCCAAGAGGTACGCTGCGGACGTCGCCCCCTGTTCACCCCTCCGGAGGAGTCCGTGCCCGAGTTGCCCGAGGTCGAAGTCGTGCGGCGCGGGCTGGAGCGTTGGGTGGCCCACCGGACGGTCGCCGACGCCGAGGTGCTGCACCCGCGGGCCGTCCGCCGCCACCCGGCGGGCGGGGACGACTTCGCGCACCGCCTGAAGGGGCAGCGCATCGGCACCCCCAGCCGTCGCGGGAAATACCTCTGGATCCCCGTGGAGACGACCGGCACCGCGATCCTCGCCCACCTGGGCATGAGCGGTCAGCTCCTCGTCCAGCCGCGCCAGGAGCCGGACGAGAAGCACCTCAGGATCCGGGTCCGCTTCGACGACGCCCTCGGCACCGAGCTGCGCTTCGTCGACCAGCGCACCTTCGGCGGCCTCTCGCTGCACGACACAGGCCCCGACGGACTGCCCGACGTCATCGCCCACATCGCCCGCGACCCGCTCGACCCGCTCTTCGACGACGAGGCCTTCCACCAGGCCCTGCGGCGCAAGCGCACCACCATCAAACGGGCCCTGCTCGACCAGTCGCTGATCAGCGGAGTCGGCAACATCTACGCGGACGAGGCGCTGTGGCGCTCCCGCATCCACTACGAGCGCCCGACGGCCGGTTTCACGCGCCCCCGTACCGCGGAACTCCTCGGTCACATCAGGGACGTGATGAACGCGGCGCTCGCCGTCGGAGGCACCAGCTTCGACAGCCTCTACGTCAACGTCAACGGCGAGTCGGGCTACTTCGACCGGTCGCTGGACGCGTACGGCCGCGAGGGCGAGCCCTGCCGGCGCTGCACGACACCCCTGCACCGCCGCGCCTGGATGAACCGCTCCAGCTACTTCTGCCCGAGGTGTCAGCGCGCGCCGCGCGTCTCGTCGTAACGCTCGCGGGCCGCCAGTACGTCGTCCATGCGGCCCTCCACGCAGTGGATGAGGGCCAGCAGGCGCTCGGCGACCTCGCGGCCGAGAGGGGTCAGCTCGTAGTCCACCCGGGGCGGATTGGTCGGCTGGGCCTCACGGTGCACCAGGCCGTCGCGCTCCAGCGCGTGCAGGGTCTGGGACAGCATCTTCTCGCTCACGCCGTCGACCCGGCGGCGCAGCTCGTTGAAGCGCATCGAGCCCTCGTACAGCGCGCCGAGCGTGAGCCCGCCCCAGCGGCCCGTGACGTGCTCCAGCGTCCCGCGCGAGGGGCATGCCTTGGCGAACACGTTGTACGCGAGGTCCTGGTCCTCCGCGCGCTCCTGAATGCCGTTCATGGTCCAAGCGTACGCGAGTGCAGCGCTAACCACCAGGTTGCACTTTCCAGAAGTTAGTGCTTTCCTTTTGTCGCCGTCGGTGAGCTGCGTCTCCTTCCGTAGCTGCCGTTTCATTGACCTCTGAGGAGAGCGAACCGTGACCACCCCTGTTGTCTCCATCGCCTACCACTCCGGCTACGGCCACACCGCCGTCCTCGCCGAGGCCGTCCGGGACGGCGCCGTGGACGGCGGCGCCCAGGTGCATCTGATCAACGTCGACGGGATCACCGACGAGCAGTGGGCGACCCTCGACGCCTCGGACGCGATCGTCTTCGGCTCGCCCACCTACATGGGCACCGCGTCCGGCGCCTTCCACGTCTTCGCCGAGGCCTCCTCCAAGCGCTGGTTCGGGCAGGACTGGAAGGACAAGCTGGCCGCCGGGTTCACCAACTCCGGGTCCAAGAGCGGCGACAAGCTGCACACCCTGCAGTTCTTCCAGATCCTGGCCGCGCAGCACGGCATGAACTGGGTCAACCTCGGCCTGCACCCCGGCTGGAACGTCAGCACCGGCTCCGAGAACGACCTCAACCGCCTCGGCGTCTTCGCCGGCGCCGCCGCCCAGACCAACAACGACGAGGGCCCCGAGGCCGTCCACAAGGCCGACATCGCCACGGCCCGGCACCTCGGCCGCCGCGTCGCGGAGACGGCCCGCGTCTTCACGCTCGGCCGCGCTGCCGCCTGAGCCACCCGCCGCACACGACCGTGCCCCCGCCCCGGGCATCCCGGGCGGGGGCACGCACGTACGACGGCTTCGGCGCAGGAGTGCGTCAGTAGCCGAAGAAGTGAAGGGCCGGGTCTCTGACCTGCGGCCGTGCGAACGATCAACGCTGCGACCTGCGACTTAGCGTCGGTGGTTGTCAGCGTTGGTCGTCGTTGAGCGCCCCCGCACCGCCCAGGGACGGCCCGAGCGGGGGGTGTTGCGCGTGACCTCGATGCGCACTACGGGCAGGTAGGCCCCTGAGGCTTTCCCCCCTGGTTTACGGGATGTTGGCGGCTCCAGGCGGTTAGCTTTGACGGCCATGGTTGCTGTACCTCTGTGCTGTACTGCAATGTCTCCGGAGGCAATGATGTCAGCGTGGAGACCGCCAATCTAATCTTGAACTACATCAAGGCCTTAGTCTGGCCGGCTGTCGCGCTGTTTGTCGTGTGGCGGTATCAGAGTCACATCGGTGCCTTGATCCCACGTATAAAGAGCCTCTCGACGCCTGCGGGAAGTGTCGAGTTCACCGAGGCCCGAGCCTTGTTGGATCAAGCTACAGCCGCAGCCAACGTGACCGTCCGGGCTAGTACACGGCGTGGCGCGCTGCGGCGCTTGGAGCATGCAGCTGAGGTTCTGGAGGGCGGGAAGATCCTTTGGGTCGATGATCACCCGGAGCAGAACACTGCGCTGATCGAACTTTTCCGCACCACCGGCATGGAAGTAGATACCGCCCTGTCGACGGACGAGGCCCTCATGGATCTACGCCGGCACTCGTACGACATCATCTTGAGTGACATCGGGCGCGCCGGAGATCCCCAGGCCGGGATCACCCTCCTGGACGAGTTGGATCAACTTGGCATCGATACCCCGGCAGTGCTCTACACGGCTTGGTTCGACGACACAACCGGCACCCCGCGCCGAGCCTTTGCAGTCACCGAGGTTCCAGACGAGGTAGTTCACTACGTGATCGATCTGATGGAGAGGGCTAGGCTCAGCTGAAGGTTCCTCTGGCCTGGGCAGTATCGCACTCAGCCCTAGTTTGGAAGATCGCGTATGCGGACGCTGCCTGACCTGGTGAAACGCCGACCTGCTCGTTCTCGGGGTGCTTGCTGCGACTCCCCGTGATCCCCCCTGCGTCCCTCGGTATCGGGCACGCAGGGGGCGCGGTGGTTGGTCGGTCAGCTTCGCTACAGCAAGAGGGTCGCGAGTCCGTCTGCGGCTGCACGCGATCCCGTATCTGGGCACGCGGCCGTTGGCGTCGTTCACCCCGTCGCGCCTTCGGCTCTGGCTGCGGACGCTGGAGGATCGTGGGCTTTCCGCCGGGTACCGGCGTGGCATCTTCGCCCACGTCTCCACGGTCTTCACCGCTGCTGTCGAGGACCGGATCATCCGTTCCAACCCGTGCAGCGCTCGGTCCGTGCGGGCGCCGCGCCTGGAGCCTCGCAAGGTCAAGCCGTGGGCTGCCGACCGCTGGATCGGACCCGCTTCAACGACCGTGTATGGCGGCCGGCACTTCGGGCCGCGCACGTCGAGACCGAGCGGGACAACGGCATGCACGCGCTGCGGCACTTCTACGCCTCGGTGCTGCTGGATGCGGGCGAGAGCATCAAAGCTCTGAGTGAGTACCTGGGCTATCACGACCCCGGCTTCACGCTGCGCACGTACACGCACCTGATGCCGTCGAGCGGGACCCGGACCCAGGCCCGCCGTGGATCGCGTGTTCGCGGACGAGGAACCAACCGCTGACGGCCCGGACACGGCCCAGGAGGGTGCTTAGGTCTCTGACCTGCGGCTATCTCAATAGCCGAAGTCCTGAGTCCACCAGGGGCCGCCGGACCCGAAGTGCACTCCGACGCCCAGCGTCGTGAAGTCGCAGTTCAGTATGTTCGCCCGGTGGCCGGGGCTGTTCATCCAGGCGTCCATCACGTCCTGCGGGGTCGCCTGGCCGCGGGCTATGTTCTCGCCGCCCAGGTCCGTTATGCCGAGCACGGCCGCCCGCTGCCACGGGTCCTTGCCGTCCGGGTCGGTGTGGTCGAAGAAGTTCCGCGCGGCCATGTCCTCGCTGAACGCCTCCGCCAGCTTGCGCAGGGGGCCGTTCGGGGTCACCGGGGAGCAGCCCACCTTGGCCCGCTCCTGGTTGACCAGCTTGATCACCTCGGCCTCGGCGGCGCCCTCCGAGGTCACCTTCTGTGACGGGATCGTCACGGGCGGCGTCGCGGGCTGCTGCGACGGCGGCGCGGCGGGCGGCGTCGTCGCCGTCGCCGTGGGGGACGGCGACCGCGGAGGCTGGGTCGTCGGCGCCGAGGAGGACGCCGGGGGAGTGGAGTGGGCCGCGGGCGCGGCCGGCGTGGGCGAGCGGTCGGCGTCACGGCTGGTGGAGGTGGACCCCCGGTCGTCCGCGGTGCCGCTCGTGCCGCCCTGCTGGGTGGCGAAGCCCGACGGGGTGGTGCCGCCGGCCTGCACATCGCCGGAGTCACCGCTCACCGAGAAGTGGTTGCCGCCCGGCAGCACCCCGGCGGCGACCGCCACGGTGCCCAGCGCGACGGCGGCGGAGACGCCCAGCAGGCCCGTGCGCACCGGCGTCGGGGCCTTCTTCCTGCGGTGCGAGCGGGTCGCGCGCCGCTCGGCCTCCAGAACCGCGGCGAAGCCGTAGAGGTTCTCCGGACCGTAGCGCTCCGGGGTCGTCTCGTACTTCTGTGTGACCCTCGTGTCGCGTTCCCCCGTGGCGGCGCGTCCGGCGGCGGAGCGTCGGTGGCGTCCCATTGCTGGCCTTCCTGGTCTTGCGGTCGGCGCAACTCACACGATCGTGTGAGTTTAACGTGAGAGTTATGGGTGGGGACGGTACCGCATGGCGCCGGAGGAGGATGTGCCGGGAGAGACATTGGCCGGTTAGCGTGCACCCATGAACGACGACGCACGGCTGGTCGCGTGGGTGCGCGGGCGGGTCCAGGGGGTGGGTTTCCGCTGGTTCACCCGGGCCAAGGCGCTGGAGATCGGCGACCTGAGTGGCTTTGCTCTCAATCTGGACGACGGACGGGTCCAGGTGGTCGCCGAGGGACCCCGTAAGGGCTGCGAGCGCCTGCTGGAGTGGCTCCGGGGTGACGACACACCCGGGCGTGTGGACGGAGTCACTGAGATTTGGGACACGCCCCGCGGAGGCTACGACGGCTTCGCGATCCGCTGAGCCGGGGACCGAAGCACCCCCGCCGGAAGCGGCGGGATGTGCCGACGGCATCTGCCCCGGGTGGAAAGGTGCTGGTGGTTGCCAAGAACCGCTTGCCGTGGCAGGCTCCGCGGGGAAGGATGATCGCCACGCCCGCAGGGCCCCGCAGGAGCCGCAGCGCCGCCCGTTCCGGGCCGCGCGCCCCGGGGTTGCCCGCCACCGCAGGGCGTGATCGTGTTGACCGTCAAACTTTTTGGTGAGACGCTGAAAGCCCCGCGCACCTTAGCTGTTTGGCATGGAAGAACGGCGTAGAACTCACCATGCCAAGCACCGCGGGTGCGAATCCCTCACGACCCACACCGCATCGGTCGGTCACTCAGTGTGGAGGACCATCCATCATGGCAAAGGCGCTTCTCGGTTACGTCGGCGGCTCCGACCCGCGACTCCTCGCCGAGATGCGACGGCTTCAGCAGCGCGTCCAGGAACTCGAAGCCGAGCTCGTACGGATCCAGGCGGAGAACGACGCGCTGTCGACGGCTGCCGCACACGAAAGGCTCATGGAGAGCGTCGACGCACACCAGGCGGAGCCTGCGCTCACCTGATCACTGCATCACGCCACGGCACCAGCAGTGGTCGGGCTGCCCGTACCCACCGCTGAAGTTGTCAGAGTTGCAAGGGACGCCTCGGCGTCCCTTCTTTCTTGCCCCCGCGACCTTGTCGCCCCCGCGCACCCCTTCGCTGTCTTTAACGGATGGTGTGCCCTGCGCGTTCAGCGGTGAAACCGCGGGTTCATGGAGTGAGACAGGGCCGGGCGGTAGAGTCCACCGGCGTGCACCTCAAGGCCCTGACCCTCCGCGGCTTCAAGTCGTTCGCCTCGGCGACCACGCTCCGGTTCGAACCCGGCATCACGTGCGTCGTCGGCCCGAACGGCTCGGGCAAGTCCAACGTCGTGGACGCGCTGAGCTGGGTGATGGGCGAGCAGGGCGCCAAGTCGCTGCGCGGCGGCAAGATGGAGGACGTCATCTTCGCCGGCACCACCGGCCGCCCGCCGCTCGGCCGCGCCGAGGTGTCGCTCACCATCGACAACTCCGACGGTGCCCTCCCGATCGAGTACTCCGAGGTCACCATCACGCGGATCATGTTCCGCAACGGCGGCAGCGAGTACCAGATCAACGGCGACACCTGCCGCCTGCTGGACATCCAGGAACTCCTGTCCGACTCCGGCATCGGCCGTGAGATGCACGTGATCGTCGGGCAGGGCCAGCTCGACTCCGTGCTGCACGCCGACCCCATGGGCCGCCGCGCCTTCATCGAGGAGGCCGCGGGCGTCCTCAAGCACCGCAAGCGCAAGGAGAAGGCGCTCAGGAAGCTGGACGCCATGCAGGCGAACCTCGCCCGTGTCCAGGACCTCACCGACGAGCTGCGCCGCCAGCTCAAACCGCTGGGCCGGCAGGCGGCGGTGGCCCGCCGGGCGGCCGTGATCCAGGCGGACCTGCGCGACGCCCGCCTGCGCCTGCTGGCCGACGACCTCGTACGGTTCCGGGAGGCCCTCAAGGCCGAGATCGCCGACGAGGCGGCGCTGAAGGAACGCAAGGAGGCCGCCGAGGCCGAACTGAAGCGGGCACTGCAGCGTGAGGCGCTCCTGGAGGACGAGGTACGGCAGCTGACGCCGCGTCTGCAGCGGGCCCAGCAGACCTGGTACGAGCTGTCGCAGCTCGCGGAGCGGGTGCGCGGCACCGTCTCGCTGGCCGACGCCCGGGTCAAGAGCGCCACCTCCCAGCCCCCGGAGGAGCGGCGCGGACGCGACCCCGAGGACATGGAGCGCGAGGCCGCCCGCATCCGCGAGCAGGAGGCCGAGCTGGAGGCGGCCCTGGAGGCCGCCGAGCGCGCGCTGGAGGACACGGTCGCGCACCGGGCCGAGCTGGAGCGCGAACTGGCGCTCGAGGAACGGCGCCTGAAGGACGTGGCGCGCGCCATCGCGGACCGGCGTGAAGGGCTGGCCCGACTGAACGGGCAGGTGGGCGCCGCACGTTCCCGCGCGGCCGCAGCCCAGGCCGAGATCGACCGGCTGGCCGCCGCGCGCGACGAGGCACAGCAGCGCGCCGTCGCCGCCCAGGAGGAGTACGAGTCCCTGAAGGCCGAGGTCGACGGCCTGGACGCGGGCGACGCCGACCTCGCGGAGCGGCACGAGAGGGCCAAGGCCGCGCTGGCCGAGGCGGAGGCCGCCCTGACCGCCGCACGCGAGGCGGCCACGGCGGCCGAACGAGGGCGCGCCGCCACCCAGGCCCGGCACGAGGCCCTGGCCATGGGCCTGCGCCGCAAGGACGGCACCGGCGCCCTGCTGAACGCGAAGGACAGCCTGGCGGGCCTGCTCGGCCCGGCCGCGGAACTGCTGACGGTGACCCCGGGCCACGAGGCCGCCCTCGCGGCGGCCTTCGGCGCGGCGGCCGACGCCCTCGCGGTCACCGACCCGGCGTCGGCGGCCGACGCCCTTCGCCTGCTGCGCAAGCAGGACGGGGGACGGGCGGCGCTGCTGGTGGCGGGGGCTCCCGAGGAATCGGAGGGCGAACAGGGCAGCGGTGGCGCCGAGCGGCACCCCTTCGCCGCCGAGCTGGTCAGCGGCCCCGCCGACCTCATGCCCGCCGTACGCCGGCTGCTGCGCGGCATCGTCGTCGTGGGCACCCTCGAGGACGCGGAGGAGCTGGTCGCGGCGCGGCCCGAGCTGACCGCCGTGACCGCCGAGGGCGATCTCCTCGGGGCGCACTTCGCCCACGGAGGGTCCGCCGGGGCGCCGAGCCTGCTCGAGGTGCAGGCTTCCGTCGACGAAGCCGCCGCCGAGCTGGAGGAACTCGCCGTGCGGTGCGAGGAGCTGGCCGAGGCGCAGCGGCTCGCGGGGGAGCGGCGCAAGGAATGCGCGGCGCTCGTCGAGGAGCTGGGGGAGCGGCGGCGGGCGGCCGAGCGCGAGAAGTCCCAGGTCGCCCAGCAGCTCGGCCGGCTGGCCGGGCAGGCGCGGGGGGCCGCCGGCGAGGCCGAGCGCAGTGTCGCGGCCGCGGCGCGGGCACAGGAGGCGCTCGACAAGGCGCTGCAGGAGGTCGAGGAACTCGCCGAGCGGCTCGCCGTCGCCGAGGAGATGCCGGTCGAGGAGGAGCCCGACACCTCCGTGCGCGACCGGCTCGCCGCCGACGGCGCCAACGCGCGGCAGACCGAGATGGAGGCCCGTCTCCAGGTACGCACCCACGAGGAACGCGTCAAGGGCCTGGCCGGACGCGCCGACTCGCTGGACCGTGCCGCCCGCGCCGAACGGGAGGCACGCGCGCGTGCCGAGCAGCGGCGGGCCCGGCTGCGCCACGAGGCGGCCGTCGCCGAGGCCGTCGCCGGTGGCGCCCGGCAGCTCCTCGCCCATGTCGAGGTCTCCCTGCGCCGGGCGGAGGCCGAGCGCGCCGCCGCCGAGGCGGTCAAGGCACGGCGCGAGGAGGAGCTGGCGGCGGCCCGCACGCACGGCCGCGACCTCAAGGCCGAGCTCGACAAGCTCACCGACTCCGTCCACCGTGGCGAGGTGCTCGGCGCTGAGAAGCGACTGCGCATAGAGCAGCTCGAGACCAGGGCGCTGGAGGAGCTGGGTGTGGATCCGGCGGTCCTGGTCGCCGAGTACGGCCCCGACCAGCTCGTGCCGCCTTCCCCGCCGGCCGAGGGCGAGGAGCTGCCCGAAGATCCGGAGCACCCGCGCAACCAGCCCCGCCCGTTCGTGCGCGCCGAGCAGGAGAAGCGGCTCAAGGCCGCCGAACGTGCCTACCAGCAGCTCGGCAAGGTCAATCCGCTCGCCCTGGAGGAGTTCGCCGCGCTGGAGGAGCGCCACAAGTTCCTCAGCGAGCAGCTCGACGACCTGAAGAAGACCCGCGCCGACCTTCTTCAGGTGGTGAAGGAGGTCGACGAGCGCGTCGAGCAGGTGTTCACGGAGGCCTACCGCGACACCGCCCGCGAGTTCGAGGGCGTCTTCAGCCGGCTGTTCCCCGGCGGCGAGGGCCGGCTGGTCCTCACCGACCCGGACAACATGCTGACCACCGGCGTGGACGTCGAGGCGCGGCCCCCGGGCAAGAAGGTCAAGCGGCTCTCCCTGCTCTCCGGCGGCGAGCGGTCGCTGACCGCCGTCGCGATGCTGGTGTCGATCTTCAAGGCCCGGCCCAGCCCGTTCTACGTGATGGACGAGGTCGAGGCGGCGCTGGACGACACCAACCTGCAGCGGCTGATCCGCATCATGCAGGAGCTGCAGGAGACCTCGCAGCTCATCGTGATCACGCACCAGAAGCGGACGATGGAGGTCGCCGACGCGCTGTACGGCGTGTCCATGCAGGGCGACGGTGTGTCGAAAGTCATCTCGCAGCGGCTCCGCTAGACGACGGCCGCGTACACCAGTTGCCACCTGCACCTTTTCACGTCTTCAACACTTGAATACAACGCTTCGGTCACATGCCTGGAAGCTCACAGAGACGCCCTATTGACTTCGAAACTTGAAGGCATAGTCTCTGCAACGTTGCTTTTACCTTCAGATATGAGTGGCGTCGTCAACGAGTGCTTCCCGGGTACTTGGGACGCCAGCCATACCCGCAAGGGCTCACCACACCCCCGGCAGCGTTGCCGGTGGCCCGAGGAGTACACGTGACCAGCACAGCGCAGGCATCCAGGACAGGAGCCGGGACGGCTCACCCCGATCATCTCGGGCACGTCATCTTCATCGCGGCGGCCGCCGCGATGGGCGGCTTCCTCTTCGGCTACGACAGCTCCGTGATCAACGGCGCCGTCGAGGCCATCCGGGACCGCTACGACATCGGCTCCGCAGCGCTGGCCCAGGTCATCGCCGTCGCCCTGATCGGCTGCGCCGTCGGCGCCGCCACCGCCGGCCGCATAGCGGACCGCATCGGCCGCATCCGCTGCATGCAGATCGCGGCGGTCCTCTTCACCGTCAGCGCGGTCGGCTCCGCGCTCCCCTTCGCCCTGTGGGACCTCGCCCTGTGGCGCATCATCGGCGGCTTCGCCATCGGCATGGCCTCCGTGATCGGCCCCGCCTACATCGCCGAGGTCGCCCCGCCCGCCTACCGCGGCCGGCTCGGCTCCTTCCAGCAGGCCGCGATCGTCGTCGGCATCGCCATCTCGCAGCTCGTCAACTGGGGGCTGCTCAACGCCGCCGACGGCAACCAGCGCGGCAAGCTGATGGGCCTGGAGGCCTGGCAGGTCATGCTCGGCGTCATGGTCATCCCGGCCGTCCTGTACGGCCTGCTCTCCTTCGCCATCCCCGAGTCCCCCCGCTTCCTGCTCTCCGTCGGCAAGCGTGAGCGCGCCCGGGAGATCCTCGCCGAGGTCGAGGGCGGGAACGCCGACCTGGACGGCCGCATCGCCGAGATCGAGCACGCGATGCGGCGCGAGGAGAAGTCCAGCTTCCGCGACCTGCTCGGCGGCGGCTTCTTCTTCAAGCCGATCGTCTGGATCGGCATCGGCCTGTCCGTCTTCCAGCAGTTCGTCGGCATCAACGTCGCCTTCTACTACTCCTCGACGCTGTGGCAGTCGGTCGGCATCGACCCGGCCGACTCGTTCTTCTACTCCTTCACCACCTCGATCATCAACATCGTCGGCACCGTGATCGCGATGATCTTCGTGGACCGCATCGGCCGCAAGCCGCTCGCCCTGATCGGTTCGGTCGGCATGGCCGTCGGTCTCGCACTGGAGGCCTGGGCGTTCTCGTACCACCTGGTCGACGGCAAGCTGCCGAGCACCCAGGGCTGGGTCGCCCTGATCGCCGCCCATGTGTTCGTCCTCTTCTTCGCCCTGTCCTGGGGCGTGGTCGTCTGGGTCATGCTCGGCGAGATGTTCCCGAACCGGATCCGCGCGGCCGCCCTGGGCGTGGCCGCCGCCGCGCAGTGGATCGCCAACTGGGCCATCACCGCGAGCTTCCCGTCGCTGGCCGACTGGAACCTGTCCGGCACCTACGTGATCTACACGGTCTTCGCCGCGCTCTCCATCCCGTTCGTCCTGAAGTTCGTGAAGGAGACGAAGGGCAAGGCGCTGGAGGAGATGGGCTGAGCCTGCCAAAGGCTCCTCGAACTCGAGGAGAAGGGCCAAGTCCCCGCTGCCCCTCTCCTCGGACCCCGTCGCCGCCCGGCTCGGCCACTGCCCGAGCCGGGCGGCTCCGTGCCGCGGGCGAGCCCCGCGGTGAGGCTCAGCTCCCCAGCCGGGGGAGCACCCTCTCGCAGAAGAGCTGCAGACTGCGCCATCCCTCGTCCACCGGCATCCCGCCGGCCAGCGGGTGCAGAACGTGACTGTCCAGGCCCAGGGCCAGGCACTCCTCGGGCGTCACCATCCGGTACACGCCCTCGGCCCGCAGCTCCCCCACCGTCGTGGCCGCCGAAGCGACCGCCGAGCGGACGCCGCCGGACTGCCAGGACGCGTACGTCCGTGCCTCGTGCAGAAAGTGCTTCCCGTACTCGGCCCACGCCCGGTCCGGGTCCTGCACGAGGTGCAGCAGCGGCGTCCTCTCCGCGGGCATCACCGTCCAGCCCTCCCGGCCGTACTCCGCCAGCCGCTCCTTGTAGTAGGCCTCCAGCTCCGGCAGGTGCGCGCTCGGGAAGAACGGCAGGCCCAGCCGGGCGGCGCGGCGGGCGGCCGCCTTCGAGGAGCCGCCGACCAGCAGCAGGGGGTGCGGCTGGGTGTACGGGCGCGGGGTGACCCGTACGGTACGGCCCCGGAACCGGAACTCCTCGCCGGTCCACGCCCTCAGCACCGTCTCCAGCAGTTCGTCCTGGAGCCTCCCGCGCCGCTCGTAATCCACGCCGAAGCAGGCGTACTCCTCGGGCCGGTACCCGATCCCGGCGACGGTCACCAGCCGGCCCCCGCCGACGAGGTCCAGGACGGCGATGTCCTCGGCCAGCCGCAGCGGATCGTGCAACGGCCCGATGATCGCCGAGACGGTGACCGTCAGCCGCCGGGTCGCGCCGAGCACGGCACCGGCGAAGACGAACGGCGAGGGCAGCCAGTTGTTCGCCGCGCCATGGTGCTCCTCCGTCTGCACGGTGGTGATCCCCCGGTCGTCCGCGTACGCGGCCATCTCCAGCGCGGCCCGGTAGCGGGCGCCCAGCGAGGCCGGGGTCGCACCGGGCTCGACGAGGTTGAACCGTACGACCGTGACGGCCATGACAAGGCCCCCTTCACCTTCGCCGGACGCGTGTGCGCGGCGACGTTAGCTGACATGACGTCAGACAACCAGGGGTGTGCGGCCCCGGAGCCGCCGCCGAACGGGGCGGTGCCCGGTCGCGCATACTGGACGCGTTATGGAAACCGTCATCCTTGCTGTAGTCATCGCCGTGGTCGCGCTCGTCGCGCTCGGCGGGCTCATCGTCGGCAGCCGGCGCCGGAAGCCGCTGCCCCCGCCGCCGCCCGCCGCGCCCGACATCACCGCCCCTCCGGCCGAGCCGCACGTCGGCGACGAGGCCGAGACGCCGCGCGACGAGGAGCGCCGGACGATAGAGGAGGTGGATCTCCCGGGCGGTGCTCCCGTCGCCGTCGAGGAGCCGCCCGTCGTCGAAGCGCCCCCGATCGAGATCCCCGAGCCCACCGCCGGCCGCCTGGTCCGCCTGCGCGCCCGCCTGTCCCGCTCGCAGAACGCGCTCGGCAAGGGGCTCCTCACCCTCCTGTCCCGCGAGCACCTCGACGACGAGACCTGGGAGGAGATCGAGGACACGCTGCTCACCGCCGACGTCGGCGTACAGCCCACCCAGGAGCTGGTCGAGCGGCTGCGTGAGCGCGTGAAGGTGCTCGGCACCCGCACGCCGCAGGAGCTGCGCGGCCTGCTGCGCGAGGAGCTGCTCACGCTCGTCGGCACCGACATGGACCGCACCGTCCGCACCGAGCCCGAGGCCAGCAAGCCCGGCATCGTGATGGTCGTCGGCGTCAACGGCACCGGCAAGACCACCACCACCGGCAAGCTGGCCCGGGTCCTGGTGGCCGACGGCCGCACCGTCGTCCTCGGCGCCGCCGACACCTTCCGCGCCGCCGCCGCCGACCAGCTTCAGACCTGGGGCGAGCGGGTCGGCGCCTACACCGTGCGCGGCCCCGAGGGCGGCGACCCTGCCTCCGTCGCCTTCGACGCGGTGAAGGAAGGCAAGGAGATGGGCTACGACGTCGTGCTCATCGACACCGCCGGCCGCCTGCACACCAAGACCGGCCTCATGGACGAGCTCGGCAAGGTCAAGCGCGTCGTCGAGAAGCACGCCCCGCTCGACGAGGTGCTGCTCGTCCTGGACGCCACGACCGGGCAGAACGGCCTCGTCCAGGCCCGTGTCTTCGCGGAGGTCGTGGACATCACCGGCATCGTGCTCACCAAGCTCGACGGCACGGCCAAGGGCGGCATCGTGGTGGCGGTCCAGCGGGAGCTGGGCGTACCGGTGAAGCTGGTCGGCCTCGGCGAGGGTGCCGACGACCTGGCGCCGTTCGAGCCGGAAGCGTTCGTGGATGCGCTTATCGGGGACTGAGCGCGCCGATGCACGCGGTGCGTGCGTCACCGTACGGAGGAAGGGCCCCGTTCCATGGTGAGGCTGGAACGGGGCCCTTCCGCGTCGGTGGATCGGAGGCGTCAGCCGTGGATCTGGACGCTTGCTCTGCGGACGTGGCCACGCCAGCCGTGGATCTGGACGGTTGATCTGCGGACTTGGACTGATCTGCGGACCTGGCCGCGACAGCCGTGACTACGGACGGGTGGTCTGTTGATCGGGAGGCACGGTCAGTGCATCCGGACGCGTGGTCTGTCCTCGACGCCGTCGACCTGGACGCCGTCGACCTACACGCCTGAGCGATGCGCCACGTACGCCAGCGTGCCGATCAGCAGGCGCGCCGCCGGCGGTCTCGTCGCCGAGTCCAGGGCGGGGGAGCGGAGCCAGCGCACCGGGCCCAGACCGCCGCGGTCCGAGGGCGGGGCCGTGATGTACGCGCCGGGGCCCAGGGCGTGCAGGTCGAGGGCGGTGTCGTCCCACGCCATGCGGTACAGCAGCGCGGGCAGCTCGGCGGCGGACCCGGGGGCGACGAAGAAGTGTGCACGGCCCTCCGGGGTCGCCGTCACCGGACCGAGCGGGACGCCCAGGCGTTCCAGCCGCATCAGCGCGCGCCGCCCCGCGCCCTCGGCGACCTCGATCACGTCGAACGCGCGGCCGACCGGCAGCATCACCGCGGCCCCCGGCACCTCGGCCCAGGCCCCGGTCACCTCGTCGAGGGTCGCGCCGGCGTGCACGACGGGCGCGAAGCCCAGCGGGTGCGCGCCCGGCGCGCCGCAGTCCGCCTTCCCGCAGGAGCACTGCCCGGCGACCGCCCGCGCGCCGGGCACCACGTCCCAGCCCCACAGCCCGGTGTACTCGGCCACGGCCGTGCACTCCGACGAGCGGCCGCGGCGCCGCGCACCGTGGCGGATGTCGCGGATGCCTCGCGTGCCGCCGATCGTGAAGCCCATGCCCCCTCCAACGGGTCCAGCGCGCCGATGGTTACGCAATGGAAGCGCACTGTGACTGTGCGTTCCCGTCCGTCGCCCGTCTCCCCGCGGCTCCGGGCAGCGCCCGGTTGCATCCAGGGGTGGTGCGCGGTCGGTACGCGCCGCTGAGTGCACTCCTCCATCCGGTTCCGGCTGTCATGTGTCAAGTGAATCGTGCGGGGCCTCTCCTCAGTTCATTCGAAGGGGTGGCGAATGGTGGCGTTTCTGTGTACGCCATGGCTGGGCGGGTGATCGTAGGACTACTGTGAGTGCACGGTTCCTGGGGACGCATGCGCTCGTGGGTATGCCGGAGGCAAGTCGGTTACCGCCCGGCGGGTGAGAACCGCCGGACGCGGGACCGTATCCACCGGCATTCTGGTAGTGCTTGGCGCGCACAGCGACAAGTGGTCTGAGGGATGGGGGCGTTCCAGTGGGCGGCAACGACGGAAGCGCGACGAACGCTGACAAGCGCCCCAATGAGCTGCTCACCTCGTGGTTCGTGCGCAGCGGCTGGTCGAAGGGCGAGCTGGCGCGTCAAGTGAACCGCAGGGCACGCCAGTTGGGGGCGAACCACATCTCCACCGACACCTCGCGGGTGCGCCGCTGGCTCGACGGGGAGAACCCGCGCGAGCCGATCCCGCGGATCCTGTCGGAGCTGTTCTCCGAGCGTTTCGGCTGTGTCGTCGCCGTGGAGGACCTCGGACTGCGCCCCGCCCACCAGTCACCCTCGGTGTCCGGGATCGACCTGCCGTGGACGGGTCCGCAGACCGTGGCCATGATCAGCGAGTTCTCGCGCAGCGACCTGATGCTGGCGCGGCGCGGCTTCCTCGGGACCTCGCTGGCCCTGTCCGCGGGCCCGTCCCTCATCGAGCCCGTGCAGCGCTGGCTGGTGCCGAGCCCCGCGTCCCCGCGCGGGGAGGCCCAGCCCGCCGCGGCGTCCGCACGCACCCGCGGCCGGCTCTCCCAGCCCGAGCTGGACCTCCTCGAGACCACCACGGTGATGTTCCGCAAGTGGGACGCCCAGTGCGGCGGCGGACTGCGCCGCAAGGCGGTCGTCGGCCAGCTCCACGAGGTGACCGACCTCCTGCAGGAACCACAGCCCGAGGCCACCGCCAAACGCCTCTTCAAGGTCGCCGCCGAGCTCGCCGAACTGGCCGGCTGGATGAGCTACGACGTGGGACTGCAGCCCACCGCGCAGAAGTACTTCGTCCTCGCCCTGCACGCCGCCAAGGAGGCGGGCGACAAGCCGCTCGGCTCGTACATCCTCTCCAGCATGAGCCGCCAGATGATCCACCTGGGCCGACCCGAGGACGCCCTGGAGCTCATCCACCTCGCCCAGTACGGCAGCCGCGACTGCGCGACCCCGCGCACCCAGGCGATGCTGTATGCGATGGAGGCCCGCGCCTACGCCAACATGGGGCAGCCCGGCAGGTGCAAGCGCGCCGTCCGGATGGCCGAGGACACCTTCGCCGACGCCGTCGAGTTCGACGAGCCCGAGCCCGACTGGATCCGCTTCTTCTCCGAGGCCGAGCTGCACGCGGAGAACTCCCACTCCTTCCGCGACCTCGCCTATGTCGCAGGCCGCAGCCCCACCTACGCCTCCCTCGCCGAGCCGCTGATGCGGAAGGCCGTCACCCAGTTCGCCGATGACCCCGAGCACCAGCGGTCGTACGCGCTCAACCTGATCGGCATGGCCACCGTGCACCTCCTCCAGCGTGAACCCGAGCAGAGCGCGGTGCTCACCAAACGCGCCCTGGAGGTCGCCAAAAAGGTGCGCTCGGAGCGCGTCAACACTCGTATTCGAAAAACGGTCGACACGGCTGTACGCGATTTCGGTGATCTCTCCGAGATCGTCGACCTGACCGACCACCTCGCCACCCATCTGCCCGAGACCGCCGAAGCGGGCTGACCCCTCCCGGGCCCCAGGGCCCAGGGGTCCCGGAATCCCCGGCCGCGGCCGCCATCCCGAACAGCCCGACTCGGCTCCCCCCATGCCAGGTCATCGGATGGCCGCCGCGGCCGGGCCCCTTTTCGCGCCCAGGCCGGCGCCGCTCTCGGGGGCGTGGCCGCCCGCCGTGGGGGCTGGTCAATCGATGGTCGCCGTGCGATGCGGCCGATCCTCGTGCTGCCCACCATCGAAGGTTGCGCCACGATAACGATCGGCGCGGCCGGCATCCGGCAGTTCATCAACGCGTAACACGCCGGGCGCCTTCGTCACTGCGGTGAAACATCGAGGGGCTTCGACCGAAACGGCGCTGCGTCAATCTCGTGGCCCATAACCCCCACGCCCTCATGACCGGACCGCTCTCCGGCTTCGCCCGCACGGGGCCGTACCAACCGACGAGGAGACGCCGATGGCACCAGCCGCCATCACGCTTGCGGCGGACGCACCCAAGCTGTCGTCCGCCAACACAGGTTTCATGCTCATCGCTTCCGCCCTGGTGCTGATCATGACCCCGGGCCTGGCCTTCTTCTACGGAGGCATGGTCCGCGTCAAGAGCACCCTCAACATGCTGATGATGAACTTCATCAGCATGGGCATCGTCACCGTCCTGTGGGTGCTCTACGGCTTCTCCCTGAGCTTCGGGACGGACAAGGGCTCGCTCATCGGCTGGACGTCGGACTACCTCGGCTTCAGCGGCATCGGCAAGATGGACCTCTGGCCCGGATACACCATCCCGGTCTTCGTCTTCGCCGTCTTCCAGATGATGTTCGCCATCATCACACCCGCCCTGATAAGCGGCGCCGTCGCGGACCGCGTCAAGTTCTCCGCCTGGGCCCTGTTCCTCACGCTGTGGGTCACGGTCGTGTACTTCCCGGTGGCGCACTGGGTCTGGGGCACCGGCGGCTGGGCCTTCAAGCTCGGTGTCATCGACTTCGCCGGTGGTACCGCGGTGCACATCAACGCCGGTGCCGCGGCGCTCGGCGTGATCCTCGTCATCGGCAAGCGCGTCGGCTTCAAGAAGGACCCGATGCGCCCGCACAGCCTCCCGCTGGTCATGCTCGGTGCCGGCCTGCTGTGGTTCGGCTGGTTCGGCTTCAACGCCGGCTCCTGGCTCGGCAACGACGACGGCGTCGGCCCGCTGATGTTCGTCAACACGCAGATCGCCACGGCCGCCGCCATGCTGGGCTGGCTCGCCTACGAGAAGATCCGCCACGGCGCGTTCACCACGCTGGGCGCCGCCTCCGGTGCCGTCGCCGGTCTGGTCGCCATCACCCCGTCGGGTGGCGCGGTCTCCCCGATGGGCGCCATCGCGGTCGGCGTCATCGCCGGTGTCGGATGCGCCGCGGCCGTGGGCCTGAAGTTCAAGTTCGGCTACGACGACTCGCTCGACGTCGTAGGCGTCCACATGGTCGGCGGAATCCTCGGCTCCCTGCTGATCGGCCTCTTCGCCAGCGGCAAGGGCCAGTCCGACGTCAAGGGCCTCTTCTACGGCGGCGGCCTGCACCAGTTCTGGATCCAGTGCGCCGGTGTCTTCGGAGTCCTGTTCTACTCCCTCATCTGCGCCGCGATCCTCGCCTTCATCCTCGACAAGACCATCGGCATGCGGGTCACCGAGGACGAGGAGGTCTCGGGCATCGACCAGGCCGAGCACGCGGAGACCGCATACGACTTCAGCGGCGCGGGCGGCGGTGTCATCGGGACCGTCGCCTCGGCCCTGGCCGCCACGGAGACCAGGAAGGTGGACGCATGAGGCTCATCACCGCCGTCGTCAAGCCGCACCGGCTCGACGAGATCAAGGAGGCCCTCCAGGCCTTCGGGGTCCACGGACTGACGGTCACGGAAGCGAGCGGCTACGGTCGGCAGCGGGGACACACCGAGGTCTACCGCGGCGCCGAGTACACGGTCGACCTGGTACCCAAGATCCGTATCGAGGTGCTGGCCGAGGACGACGACGCCGAACAGCTCATCGAGGTCATCGTCAAGGCGGCCCGCACGGGCAAGATCGGTGACGGCAAGGTCTGGTCCATCCCGGTCGAGACGGCCGTCCGGGTCCGGACCGGTGAACGCGGACCCGACGCGCTGTAGACACGCACGGAACAGGAGTCGCTGGGTGACGAGTACGGACGCACGTACGCAAGCAGAGGGATCGGGACCCAGCGGCTACGCGGCGGCCCGGCTGCACCTCCTCACGGAGGGGGAGCAGTCCGGGCCGCCGCGCCGTGCCGCCCTGTCCGACCTGACGGACGGCTGGCTCGCGGAGCTGTTCGCCGCGGGCGCCGAAGGACTGCGCGGCGTGTCCCTGGTCGCCGTCGGCGGGTACGGCAGGGGCGAACTGTCCCCGCGCAGCGACCTCGACCTGCTCCTGCTGCACGACGGCGGCGACAGCAAGGCGGTCGCCGCCCTCGCCGACCGCATCTGGTACCCCGTGTGGGACCTCGGTCTCGCCCTCGACCACTCCGTGCGCACCCCGGCGGAGGCCCGCAAGACCGCGGGCGAGGACCTCAAGGTGCAGCTCGGCCTGCTGGACGCCCGGCACCTGGCGGGCGACCTCGGACTCACCCAGGGCCTGAGGACGGCCGTGCTGGCCGACTGGCGCAACCAGGCGCCGAAACGTCTCCCCGAACTGCAGGAACTGTGCGCCGAGCGCGCCGAGCGGCAGGGCGAGCTGCAGTACCTGCTGGAACCCGACCTCAAGGAGGCCCGGGGCGGGCTGCGCGACGCCACGGCCCTGCGGGCGGTCGCCGCCTCCTGGCTCGCGGACGCCCCGCGCGAAGGACTCGCCGACGCCCGGCGCAGGCTCCTGGACGTACGCGACGCGCTGCACCTGACCACCGGGCGCGCCACCGACCGGCTGGCCCTCCAGGAGCAGGACCAGGTCGCCACCGAACTCGGCCTGCTGGACGCCGACACGCTGCTGCGGCAGGTCTACGAGGCGGCGCGCGTGATCTCGTACGCCAGCGACGTCACCTGGCGTGAAGTGGGCCGCGTGCTGCGGTCGCGCGCCGTGCGGCCGAGGCTGCGCGCCATGCTGGGTGGCGGGAAACCGCTCGCCGAGCGGTCCCCCCTGGCCGAGGGCGTGGTGGAACAGGACGGCGAAGTCGTCCTCGCGCGCGCCGCGCGCCCCGAACGCGACCCGGTGCTCCCCTTGCGCGCCGCCGCGGCCGCCGCGCAGGCGGGCCTGCCGCTCTCCCTGCACGCCGTACGGCGCATGGCCGGCTCCGTACGCCCCCTGCCCGCGCCGTGGCCCGCCGAGGCCCGCGAGCAGCTCGTCACCCTGCTGGGCTCCGGCCGCCCCACCGTCGAGGTCTGGGAGGCTCTGGAGGCCGAGGGACTGATCACCCGGCTGCTGCCCGACTGGGAGCGGGTGCGCTGCCGCCCGCAGCGCAACGCCGTGCACCTGTGGACCGTCGACCGGCACCTGATCGAGACGGCCGTGCGCGCCTCCGAACTGACCCGCCGCGTGGGCCGCCCCGACCTCCTGCTGGTCGCGGCGCTCCTGCACGACATCGGCAAGGGCTGGCCCGGCGACCACTCCCTCGCCGGCGAGATCATCGCGCGCGACGTGGCGGCACGCATCGGCTTCGACCGCGACGACGTCGCCGTCCTCGCCACCCTCGTCCGCCATCACCTGCTCCTCGTCGAGACCGCGACCCGGCGCGACCTGGAGGACCCGGCCACCGTCCGCTCGGTCGCCGAGGCCGTCGGCTCGCAGAGCACCCTGGAGCTGCTGCACGCCCTCACCGAGGCCGACGCACTCGCCACCGGACCCGCGGCCTGGTCGACCTGGCGCAGCGCCCTTGTGACCGACCTGGTGAAACGGGTCTCCGCGGTGCTGGCGGGCGACGACCCCGCCGACCCCGTGGCCGCCACGCCCACCGCCGAGCAGGAACGGCTCGCCGTCGAGGCGTACCGCACCGGCGGCCCGGTCCTGTCCCTGCGCGCACAGACCGAGCCGCCCGCCGAGGAACCGTCCGGCGAACCGGAACCCCTCGGTGTGGAGCTCCTCATCGCCGTACCGGACCAGCCCGGGGTACTGCCCGCCGTGTCCGGCGTGCTCGCCGTGCACCGCCTCACCGTCCGCACCGCCGAGCTGCGCGCCCTGGACCTGCCGGACGGCATGCACGACAGCTCGATCCTGCTGCTCGACTGGCGGGTCGCGGCGGAGTACGGCTCCCTGCCCCAGGCGGCCCGGCTGCGCGCCGACCTCGTCCGGGCCCTGGACGGCTCCCTGGACATCGCCGCCCGCCTCGCCGAACGCGACGCGGCCTACCCGCGCCGCCGGGGCGTGGTGCCGCCCCCGCCGCGTGTGACGGTCGCCTCCACCGCATCCCGGCACGCGACGGTGATCGAGGTGCGGGCCCAGGACGCGCCGGGGCTGCTGTTCCGGATCGGGCGGGCCCTGGAGAAGGCGGGGGTTCGGGTGCGCAGCGCACACGTCTCCACGCTGGGCGCGAACGCCGTCGACGCGTTCTACGTGACGACGGGCACGGGCGAGCCGCTGCCGGGGGAGGAGGCGGTGTCGGTGGCACGGGCACTGGAGGAGACGCTGCGGGGCTGACCCCGGCGGGGATGTTTTCCCCGCCGGGCCCGATACCCTGGAGGGCAGCCCAAGACGACCCCGACCCCGAGGACCGACGCCGCCGTGTTCGACACCCTCTCCGACCGCCTTAGCGCGACTTTCAAAAGCCTCCGCGGAAAAGGCAGGCTCTCCGAGGCGGACATCGACGCCACGGCGCGCGAAATCCGCATCGCGCTCCTCGAAGCCGACGTGGCCCTGCCCGTGGTCCGCTCCTTCATCAAGAACGTCAAGGAGCGCGCCCTCGGCGCCGAGGTCTCCCGGGCCCTGAACCCGGCCCAGCAGGTCCTCAAGATCGTCAACGACGAGCTGGTCACCATCCTCGGTGGCGAGACCCGCCGTCTGCGCTTCGCCAAGCAGCCCCCGACCGTGATCATGCTCGCGGGTCTGCAGGGTGCCGGTAAGACCACCCTCGCGGGCAAGCTCGGCAAGTGGCTCAAGGAGCAGGGCCACTCCCCGCTCCTGGTCGCCGCCGACCTCCAGCGCCCGAACGCGGTCAACCAGCTCAGCGTCGTCGCCGAACGCGCCGGCGTCGCCGTCTACGCGCCGGAACCCGGCAACGGCGTCGGCGACCCGGTCAAGGTCGCCAAGGACTCCATCGACTTCGCCCGGCAGAAGGTCCACGACATCGTGATCGTGGACACCGCCGGCCGCCTCGGCATCGACCAGGAGATGATGCAGCAGGCCGCGGACATCCGGGACGCGGTCTCGCCGGACGAGATCCTGTTCGTCGTCGACGCCATGATCGGTCAGGACGCCGTCAACACCGCGGAGGCCTTCCGCGACGGTGTCGGCTTCGACGGTGTCGTCCTGTCCAAGCTCGACGGTGACGCCCGCGGTGGTGCCGCCCTGTCGATCCGGCAGATCACCGGCAAGCCGATCATGTTCGCGTCGAACGGCGAGAAGCTCGACGACTTCGACGCCTTCCACCCGGACCGGATGGCCTCCCGCATCCTCGACATGGGTGACCTGCTCACCCTGATCGAGCAGGCGGAGAAGACGTTCAGCCAGGAAGAGGCCGAGAAGATGGCCTCCAAGCTGGCGTCCAAGAAGGGCCAGGACTTCACCCTGGACGACTTCCTGGCCCAGATGGAGCAGGTCAGGAAGATGGGCTCCATCTCCAAGCTGCTCGGGATGCTGCCGGGCATGGGCCAGATCAAGGACCAGATCAACAACATCGACGAGCGCGACGTCGACCGCACCGCCGCGATCATCAAGTCGATGACCCCGGGCGAGCGCCAGGACCCGACGATCATCAACGGCTCGCGCCGCGCCCGTATCGCCAAGGGTTCCGGTGTCGAGGTCAGCGCGGTGAAGAACCTCGTCGAGCGGTTCTTCGAGGCGCGCAAGATGATGTCCCGCATGGCCCAGGGCGGCGGCATGCCCGGCATGCCGGGGATCCCGGGCATGGGCGGCGGCCCCGGCCGTGCCAGGAAGCAGCAGAAGAAGGCCAAGGGCAAGCAGCGCTCCGGCAACCCGATGAAGCGCAAGCAGCAGGAGCAGGAGGAGGCCGCACGCCGCGCCGCCGCGGCCCAGCAGGGCAACGCGTTCGGGCTGCCGCAGCAGAGCGGTCAGGAGTTCGAGCTGCCGGACGAGTTCAAGAAGTTCATGGGCTGACGCGGATCCCACGCGTACGACGCCGGGGGCGCCCTTGTGAGGAAGGGCGCCCCCGGCGCGTCGTCCGGGGACCTTCGCGACCCGCCCTAGGGGACGCGTGCGATCAGGTAGCGGAAGACGTTCGGCATCCACACCGTGCCGTCCGCACGCCGGTGCGGATGCAGCGCCTCCGTCAGCTCCTTGCCGACCTGCTCCTGGTCCGTCGCGTCGATCGCCGCGTCGAACAGGCCCGTCGACAGCATCCCCCGCAGCGCGCTGTCCAGGTCGGCGTACCCGAAGGGGCAGGCGACCCGGCCCGACCCGTCCGGCCGGAGCCCGCAGCGCTGCGCGGCCTCCTCCAGGTCGTCGCGCCGGGCCGGCCGCCAAGCGCCCCCGCCGCGCTCGGGATCGGCCAGTTTCGCGGCGACGCGCAGCACGGAGGCGGTGCGGCACCGTTCCGGCGGACCCCAGCCGGCGAGCACCACAGGCGCCCCCCGCTCCGTGAACGGCACCGCCGCCGCCACCTGTTCCTCGAGCGTCTCGGCGTCACCCGCCGCACAGCCGATCGGCTCGAACGCGGTCACCAGGTTGTACGCCGGCTCATCGGGTGCGGGCGCCGCGTCCCGTGGCGAGCCCTCGACGATCCGGGCACCGGCACACGCGCGCGTGCCCCACGGCGCGGGCCCCAGCCGCTCACGCGCGAGCGCCAGCCGTTCGCACGCCCCGCAGTCCACACCGGTGACCGAGGCGCCCCGGGAGGCGGCCATCAGCAGGGCCAGCCCCGTGCCGCACCCCAGCCCCAGCAGCCGCGTCCCGGAACCCACCTCCAGCCGCTCGTAGACGGCCTCGTAGAGCGGCACCAGCATCCGCTCCTGAATCTCCGCCCAGTCACGCGCGCGTGCACGCCGTTCCACGCGAGGAACCGCGCCCGCGTGGGAGAGGTGCTGCCGCACGGGCGTAGGTGTCATCGAAAGCGCCCCAATCCGCCGAGAGTTGCCGCTGTCTGACGATGCCGTCCCCCGTGACGTGCCCTCGCACTCGGCCCCCGTGGTCCCCGTATGGCCTCCGTATGCCAGGAAACTCCGCGCCCGTCGTGGCGTCCAGGGGTTGTGGGGTACTCGGTGTGCGCCGTCCGCGCGCCCCTGGTCCGCCCCCGGGTGAGAAATGATTCACCGGGCGCGGACGCGTCCCCCTACCATCGCGCCATGGCAAAGGCACCCGTTCTCACCCCCCGGGCGGACGACTTCCCCCGTTGGTACCAGGACATCGTGAACAAGGCCGAACTCGCGGACAACGGGCCGGTGCGCGGCACCATGGTGATCCGACCGTACGGGTACGGGCTCTGGGAGCGGATGCAGCGGGAGATGGACGCCCGCATCAAGGAGACCGGCACGCAGAACGCCTACTTCCCGCTGCTGATCCCTCAGTCGTATCTGACCAGGGAGGCCGAACACGTCGAGGGCTTCGCGCCCGAACTCGCCGTGGTCACGCACGGCGGCGGCAAGGAGCTGGAGGAGCCGGCGGTCGTCCGGCCCACCTCCGAGACCATCGTCAACGAATACTTCTCGAAGTGGATCCAGAGCTACCGCGACCTTCCGCTCCTCATCAACCAGTGGGCCAACGTGGTGCGTTGGGAACTCAGGCCGCGGCTCTTCCTGCGCACCTCCGAGTTCCTGTGGCAGGAGGGCCACACGGCGCACGCCACCTACGAGGAGGCCCGGGACTTCGCCGCCCGCATCCACCGCGACGTCTACGGGGACTTCCTGCGCGACGTCCTCGCCATGGACTTCGTGTCCGGCCGCAAGACCGTCAGGGAACGCTTCGCCGGCGCGATCAACACCCTCACGCTGGAAAGCATGATGGGGGACGGCAAGGCCCTGCAGATGGTCACCAGCCACGAGCTGGGCCAGAACTTCGCCAGGGCCTTCCAGACGCGGTACCTGTCGAAGGACGGCAGGCAGGAGCTCGTCTGGCAGACCTCCTGGGGCTCCACCACCCGCATGATCGGCGCCCTGGTGATGACGCACGGCGACGACGACGGTCTGCGCGTCCCGCCGCGCCTCGCCCCGATCCAGGTCGTCGTGCTCGCGATCAAGGGCGACGAGCCGGTTCTGGCCACCGTCCGCGAGATCGGCGACCGGCTGAGGGCGGCGGGCCTGCGCGTCCACGTGGACGACCGCACCGACACCCCCTTCGGCCGCCGCGCCGTCGACTGGGAGCTCAAGGGCGTACCCGTACGCATCGAGATCGGCCCCCGTGACCTGGCCGACGGCACCGCGATGCTGGTCCGCCGCATCCCGGGGGGAAAGGAGCCGGTCCCGGTCGACGCGCTCCCCGCGAGGCTGCCCGGGATCCTCGAGGAGGACCAGGCGCTGCTGCTGGAGCAGTCGCGCGAGCGCCGCGAGTCCCGCACCGCGGACGTGTCGACGATCGAGGAGGCCGTCGAGGCGGTCGGCGCGGGCGGCTGGGCGCGCATCCCGTGGGCCGTGCTCGGCGAGGACGGCGAGGCCAGGCTGGCCGAGCAGGCGGTGACCGTACGGTGTCTGGTCGCCGAGGACGGGTCGGTTCCCGACGCCGACGACGCACCCGGTAACGTCGCCGTCGTCGCGCGCGCTTACTGAGGTACCGGGTCGCGGACCGAAGCGGCCGAAACGTCTCTTGCGTATGCGGGGAACACAGCGGCCCCGGCGTGCGCAACACGGCTACGCGCCGGACCGTAGGGGTGGCTACGCACCGGCTTGGGATGAGCTGTGAACCTTCTCCGCAGTTCGGCGCACCCGCCCTCGTCAGGACGCATCAGCGGCAACTGACGGGTACGTGCAAATTATTTGGGATGCCCCGGAATAGGAACACCGAGGGCCCCAGGCTCGTTGTCATTACGTGAGCACGACACCACCTGTTCTCGCCGCAGAGCTGGCGCAGGCGTGGGCCGACATTCAGCGGTACCACCCCGAGCTGCCCGATCTTGCCGCGCCCGAGTCACTGATCGGAGAGTCGTCGTCCGCCTGCGGGCACGAACTCTCCTTCGAGCGACTGCTTCATGAGGCAGTCCACGGCATCGCCGCCGCGCGCGGAGTACGCGACACCTCCCGTGCCGGCCGCTACCACAACCGCAGATTCCTCGCGATCGCCGAGGAGCTGGGCCTGGACCACCCCGAGGAGCCGCACCCGAGCAGCGGCTTCTCCCTGGTCACGCTCAACCCCGAGGCGAAGCGGCGCTACCGGCCGACCATCGAGCGGCTGCAGCGCGCACTCAAGGCCCACTCGCAGGCGACGGCCGCCGACACGGCCCGCACGTTCCGGGGCCCGGCCGCCCGCCACGGTTCCTCCGGAGGCGGCGTCCGCGTCAAGGCGGTGTGCGACTGCGGCCGCAACGTCCGGGTGGTCCCCTCGGTTCTGGCCCAGGCCCCGATCGTGTGCGGCGGCTGCGGAAAGCCGTTCCGCATCCCGGAGCCGGTGGGGGCGGCGGCAGGCTGAGTCGACGGCTGCTCGTGGCGGCCGTACCTCGCTTGCCCGCAGGCATCCGTGAGCGCCGGGTGGCGTGACCCACGCCCGGGGGACCCCGGCGCCGGATGCCGTTTCGTCATGCCCGCACGCCTGCACACCACACCCTCGGCGGAAAGCGCCCCGCAGGGTGTGGCACAATGGCTAGCTGTACTCGACAGCCGCACAGGACCCCTCTCTCCTCCGGCTGACGCGTCCATCGGGCACTCGGGTACCGCCACCCCACGCGGCCACTTCGCCGTGCCCAACCACGTCAAATCCAGGAGAACCCACTCCCGTGGCAGTCAAGATCAAGCTGAAGCGTCTGGGCAAGATCCGTTCGCCTCACTACCGCATCGTCGTCGCCGACTCCCGCACCCGCCGTGACGGCCGGGCGATCGAGGAGATCGGCAAGTACCACCCGACGTACAACCCGTCGGTGATCGAGGTCGACGCCGAGCGCGTGGCGTACTGGCTCGGTGTCGGCGCCCAGCCGACGGAGCCGGTCCTCGCCATCCTCAAGAAGACCGGCGACTGGCAGAAGTTCAAGGGCGAGCCCGCCCCCGCGCCGCTGCTGCAGCCGGAGACCAAGGCCGCGCGTCCGTCGTTCGAAGCCATCGGCGGCGAGGACGAGGGCAAGGGTGAGGCGATCACCCAGAAGAAGAAGGCCGAGAAGAAGGACGAGGCCCCGGCCGAGTCCTCTGCGTCTGAGTCGACCGAGGCCTGAGCATGCTCGAGGAGGCTCTCGAGCACCTCGTGAAGGGCATCGTCGACAACCCTGACGATGTGCAGGTGGCCTCGCGCAACCTGCGTCGCGGGCGTGTGCTCGAGGTTCGGGTCCACCCCGACGACCTCGGCAAGGTGATCGGCCGCAACGGCCGCACCGCACGTGCTCTGCGCACCGTCGTGGGCGCCATCGGCGGCCGCGGCGTCCGGGTCGACCTCGTCGACGTGGACCACGTCCGCTGAACCAACGCAGCACCGGCTCGGGCCGGGGAGGGCCACTGGGCCGTCCCCGGCCCGTAGTCGTATGACAGGAGATCGAACACAGTGCAGCTCGTAGTCGCACGGATCGGCCGCGCCCACGGGGTCAAGGGCGAGGTCACCGTGGAGGTGCGTACCGACGAGCCGGAACTCAGGCTCGCACCCGGTGCCGTCCTGGCCACCGATCCGGCCTCGGCCGGACCGCTGACCATCGAGACCGGCCGGGTGCACAGCGGCCGCCTGCTCCTGCGCTTCGCAGGCGTGCGGGACCGCAACGCCGCCGAGGCCCTGCGCAACACCCTGTTGATCGCCGAGGTCGACCCCGACGAACTGCCCGAGGGCGAGGACGAGTACTACGACCACCAGCTCATCGACCTCGACGTGGTGACCGAGGACGGCGTCGAGGTCGGCCGCATCACCGAGATCTCGCACCTGCCCACACAGGACCTGTTCGTGGTCGAGCGCGCCGACGGGACCGAGGTGATGATCCCGTTCGTGCAGGAGATCGTCACCGAGATCGACCTCGAGCGGCAGCGGGCCGTCATCGACCCGCCGCCCGGGCTGATCGACGACCGGGCCGAGATCGTCTCGTCGAGGGACGAGGGCGCATGAGGCTCGACGTCGTCACGATCTTCCCCGAGTACCTGGAACCGCTCAACGTCTCCCTCGTCGGCAAGGCACGCGCGCGTGGACAGCTCGACATCCATGTGCACGACCTGCGGTCCTGGACGTACGACCGCCACAACACCGTCGACGACACCCCGTACGGCGGCGGCCCCGGCATGGTGATGAAGACCGAGCCCTGGGGCGACGCCCTGGACGAGGTGCTCGCCGACGGCTACGAGACCGGCTCCCGCGAGCCCGCGCTCATCGTGCCGACCCCCAGCGGCCGCCCCTTCACCCAGAAGCTCGCCGTCGAACTCTCCGAACGCCCGTGGCTGATCTTCACCCCGGCCCGCTACGAGGGAATCGACCGCCGGGTCGTCGACGAGTACGCCACCCGGATACCGGTGTACGAGGTGTCCATCGGCGACTACGTCCTCGCCGGCGGCGAGGCGGCCGTCCTCGTCATCACCGAGGCGGTGGCCCGGCTGCTGCCCGGCGTCCTCGGCAACGCCGAGTCCCACCGGGACGACTCCTTCGCGCCCGGCGCGATGGCAAGCCTCCTGGAAGGCCCCGTCTACACCAAGCCGCCCGCCTGGCGCGGCCGGGGCATCCCCGACGTGCTGCTCAGCGGCCACCACGGCAGGATCGCCCGCTGGCGCCGCGACGAGGCGCTCAAGCGCACCACGGCCAACCGGCCCGACCTGATCGAGCGCTGCGACCCCGCCGCCTTCGACAAGAAGGACCGCGAGATGCTCTCCATCCTGGGCTGGGCACCGGACCCGGACGGCAAGCCCTACGGCCGATTTTGGCGCAGGCCGGACGACGTGGAAGAATAGTGCGCTGTTGTCCGCCGTCCGGCGCGCGCCCCTGCCACAGGGGGAGACGACGCCCGCCCCGACGTCGGCCACGACTCTCTTACCGAAAAACTACGTACCGCCGATGACCTGTGGCATCGGCGAAGAAAGCAGACGAAATGTCTCACCTGCTCGACTCCGTCGACGCCGCGTCGCTGCGCAGCGACATCCCGGCCTTCCGCCCGGGTGACACCGTCAACGTCCACGTCCGCGTCATCGAGGGCAACCGCTCCCGTGTGCAGCAGTTCAAGGGCGTCGTGATCCGCCGCCAGGGCTCCGGCGTGCGCGAGACCTTCACGGTCCGCAAGGTCTCCTTCTCCGTCGGCGTCGAGCGCACCTTCCCGGTGCACACCCCGATCGTCGAGAAGATCGAGCTCGTCACCCGTGGTGACGTGCGTCGCGCCAAGCTGTACTACCTGCGCGACCTGCGCGGCAAGGCCGCGAAGATCAAGGAGAAGCGCGAGAACTGAGCGCCTGCGGGAGTTCACAAGAGGGCCGGATAGCATCTGGCCCCGATGGACACCGAAGCACAGCACCTGGAGCGCGACCGCTCCTCCCACCCCTCGCGGTCCGAGGAGACCTCGGACACAGGGGGACCGGAGGAGCGGTCGCGCTTCGCGTTGCTGTCCCGGGCCGCCCGATGGCTTCCCGGCGGCCGGATCACCCTGGCCGGCCTGGCCTGCCTGCTGTTCCTCCTCGCCCTCGGCACGTTCGTCGTGCAGCCGTTCGGTATCCCGAGCGGTTCCATGGAGCGCGGATTGAGGATTGGGGACCGCGTTCTCGTAAATAAGTTGGCGTACCGTTTCGGGTCGACCCCGCAGCGGGGAGACGTCGTCGTTTTCGACGGCACCGGGTATTTCGGGAACGCCGACTACGTCAAACGGGTAGTGGGTGTAGGGGGAGACCACGTGGTCTGCTGCGACAAGGAGGGGAGGCTCGAGGTGAACGGCCGGTCGGTCGACGAGTCGTCGTTTCTCTACCCCGGCAACAGCCCGTCCGACGTCCCCTTCGACGTCGTCGTGCCCGACGGCACGCTCTTCGTCCTCGGCGACCACCGCGGGGACTCCAGCGACTCCCGGAACCACCTCGGCTCGCCCGGCGGCGGCATGGTCCCCGTCGGCGCCGTGATCGGCAGGGCCGACTGGGTGGTCTGGCCCTCCGCGCACTTCAGGCACATCACCCGCCCCCACGCCTACGCGCGCGTGCCGGCGCCCGCAGCGAGCGCCCCTGCGACGAACCCGCAGGGGACGGCGGGCGGTGCGCATGGGTAGCCGCGGCAAGCCGCGCGGTGTGCCCTCCGACACCGCCGCCCAGAACCTGCTGCCCACCGGCGCACGACGCGCCGCCGGCGGGGCCCCCACCGGACGCAGCCGCGCCGAGCGGCGCAAGCTCCAGCGCAAGGTGAAGCGCAAGAGGAGGCGTTCCGCCGTCAAGGAGATACCGCTCCTCGTCGGTGTCGCCGTCCTCATAGCGCTGGTCCTCAAGACCTTCCTCGTGCAGGCGTTCGTCATCCCGTCGGGCTCCATGGAGAACACGATCCAGATCGGCGACCGCGTCCTCGTCGACAAGCTGACCCCCTGGTTCGGGTCCGAGCCGAAGCGCGGCGACGTCGTCGTCTTCCAGGACCCGGGCGACTGGCTCGCGGGCGAGAAGACCCCCAAGAAGAACGACCCCATCGTCGTCAAGCAGGTCAAGGAAGGGCTCACCTGGATCGGCCTGCTGCCGTCCGACAACGACAAGGACCTCATCAAACGGGTGGTCGCGGTCGGCGGGGACACCGTCAAGTGCTGCGACACCCAGGGGCGTGTCACGGTCAACGGCATGCCGCTGAACGAGCCGTACATTCACCCGGGGAACAAACCTTCGGACTTCTCGTTCTCGGAGACCGTGCCGCCGGGCCGTCTGTGGGTGATGGGCGACCACCGGGCCAACTCCGCCGACTCCCGCTACCACCGCAACGAGCCGTACGGGGGTACTGTCTCGGAGAAGTCCGTCGTAGGCCGCGCGATGGTTATCGCCTGGCCCATTGGGCACTGGACCCGACTGAAAGAGCCGGACACCTACGCCTCGGTGCCGAGCGGGTCGGCCAGTGCGCTCGGCCCGTCGCATAGGGTGGCCTCCGCGGATCGATACGGATTGATCCCCCTCCCGAGCCCTGCGGAACTCCCGCTCGTTATGGGAGTGGTGGGCCTGCGTCGACTGGGGCGCCGGCGGCGATACGGAGTGAGGAGTGGATGTGGGGGATTTGGCGGTCGGCGCACGATCCGGACACGAGGGTCCCGAAGAGCGGCCGGAGCGACCCGACGAGACGGCTGCCCCGGCCGCGGAAGAGCACGCCGGCTCCGGGAGTGACTCCCCGGGCCAGGACGCGCAGGAGAGCGGCGGACAAGGCGGCGGCCCCAAGAAGCAGCGCTCCTTCTGGAAGGAACTTCCGCTCCTCATCGGCATCGCGCTGGTGCTCGCACTGCTGATCAAGACGTTCCTGGTGCAGGCGTTCTCGATCCCCTCGGACTCGATGCAGAACACCCTCCAGCAGGGTGACCGCGTCCTCGTCGACAAGCTGACCCCGTGGTTCGGGTCCAAGCCCTCGCGCGGCGAGGTCGTGGTCTTCCACGACCCGGACAACTGGCTGGCGGGCGAGCCCACCAGCACACCGAACCCCCTCCAGACGGCGCTGAGCTGGATCGGCCTGATGCCGTCCGCCGAGGAGAAGGACCTCATCAAGCGGGTCGTCGGCGTCGCCGGCGACACCATCGAGTGCAAGAACACCGGCCCGCTGCTGGTCAACGGCAAGCCGCTCAACGAGCCGTACGTCTACCCGGGCAACACCCCGTGCAGCGTCGACGACCAGGGCGGCCAGTTCAAGGTCACGGTTCCCCCGGGCAAAATCTGGGTCATGGGCGACCACCGGCAGAACTCGCTCGACTCCCGCTACCACCAGCAGGACAGGTACCGGGGCTTCGTGCCGGTGGGCAACGTGGTGGGCCGCGCCATCGTGATCGCCTGGCCGCCCACCCGCTGGAACACGCTGCCGATCCCGGACACCTTCGACCAGGGCCTGAACTCGGTGGCCCCTCCGGCCCTCGGGCTGATCGGCGCGGCGCCGCTGGTGATGTGGCGCAGGCGCCGCCTCACCGCACGTCTCACCGACGGAAAGCCGCGGGTTTCCGGCAGCGGTACCGCCGGGTAGGGTGCCGTCCCAGATCGCCGATCTTCCGCGGTCCGGCTGCGGCCGCGGGATCGATTCTCCGACCTGGGGAGCTGTGGGATGAGCGGGACTGGTCGTGCGGGCAAGGGCCGCGGACGGCTCGGCAACAGGCTGTCGGGCCTGGTCGTGGCCCTCGGCTGCGTGCTCTTCCTCGGCGGGTTCGCCTGGGGCGCGATCGTCTACCGGCCCTACACCGTGCCGACCGACTCCATGTCGCCCACCATCGTCGCCGGTGACCGGGTCCTCGCCCAGCGCGTCGACGGCGCCGACATCCGGCGCGGCGACGTCGTCGTCTTCCGCCAGCAGAGCTGGGGCAACATGCCGCTGGTCAAGCGGGTCGTGGCGGTCGGCGGCGACACCGTGGCCTGCTGCACCGACGGCAAGCTGACCGTCGACGGCAAGCAGATCGAGGAGTCCTACCTCGCCAAGGGCCAGCCCGCCGAGTCCAAGAAGATCCCCACGATCACGGTCCCCGAGGACCGGCTGTTCCTGCTCGGCGACGAGCGCAGCGGCTCCCTGGACTCCTCCGCCCACCTCACGGAGGCCTTCAGCGGCACGGTGCCCCGCAGCGCGGTGGACGCCCGCGTGGACGCCGTGGTGTGGCCGATGAACGGCATGCTGCCCCGCCCGACGGGCTTCCAGGCCCTCGGCCCCGTCTCGTCGCCCGGGCCGCTGTGGCGGATCCTCGGCGTGATCGTGGCGGGAGCGGTGCTGGTGCTGGGCGGAGCGGCCTACGGGCCGATCGCCGGACTCACGGGACGCAAGCGGGGCACCGCGGTGCGGACGGAGCCGGCCGGTGTCCGCTGAGGTCCCCTCGCCCGCACCCGCTTCGCCGCACGAGCCGGGCGCCGTCGGACCGCGCAAGGTGGCCCGCGTGGTGCTGCTGGACCCCGACGACCGCATCCTGCTGCTGCACGGCCACGAACCGGAGGACCCGGCGGACGACTGGTGGTTCACCCCCGGCGGCGGTGTGGAGGGCGACGAGACGCGCGAGCAGGCCGCGCTGCGGGAACTCGCCGAGGAAACCGGTGTCACGGACGTCGAACTCGGCCCCGTACTGTGGCGGCGCAGATGCTCGTTCCCGTTCGCGGGCCGACGCTGGGACCAGGACGAGTGGTACTACCTGGCCCGTACGACCCAGACGGCCACGGCCGCGCTGAACCTCACGGAACTGGAAAAGCGCAGTGTCGCGGGAGCACGGTGGTGGACGTGCGGAGAACTGGCCGAGGCACATGAGACGGTGTATCCGAAGAGACTCGCCGAGCTGCTGCGCGCACTGCTCGACGAAGGTCCCCCTGCCGGACCTGTGACCCTGGACACGGAAATCGTCTAGGGCCCCGCAGGACTGGCGCACAATGGGGGGATCGCACGGCTGAAGGGGAACATGCCATGAGCGCCGAGGACCTCGAGAAGTACGAGACCGAGATGGAGCTCAAGCTCTACCGGGAGTACCGCGATGTCGTCGGTCTGTTCAAATACGTGATCGAGACCGAACGGCGCTTCTACCTCACCAACGACTACGAGATGCAGGTGCACTCGGTCCAGGGCGAGGTGTTCTTCGAGGTGTCCATGGCGGACGCCTGGGTGTGGGACATGTACCGGCCCGCCCGCTTCGTGAAACAGGTGCGGGTCCTCACGTTCAAGGATGTGAACATCGAGGAGCTGAACAAGAGCGACCTCGAACTGCCGGGCGGCTGACCACACCCGTGACGCCACCCGTGTGGGTGACGAAGTTTTCCACAACCGCCGAGTAGTCCACCAAGATCCACCCGGTGGACCCCGATGCGTGACGGTTGGCGCCGGAGGTGGTGCCGACATGACCACACACCAGGCACGCAGCGCACTCGGCAGGTACGGAGAAAACCTCGCCGCCCGACGCCTCACGGCGGCCGGGATGGCGATCCTGGAGCGCAACTGGCGCGACGGCAGAAGCGGCGAGATCGACATCGTGGCCACAGACGGCGACGTCCTGGTCGTCTGCGAGGTGAAGACCCGCAGGGCAGGCTCCTTCGAGCACCCGATGGCCGCCGTGACCCCCCGGAAGGCGGAGCGACTGCGCGACCTCGCCGAGCGCTGGATCCAGGCCCACGGAGGCGCCCCACCCGGAGGCGTCCGCATCGACCTGATCGGCGTCCTGCTCCCCGAGCGCGGCGCACCCACCGTCGAGCACGCACGGGGGGTGGCCTGACATGGGCTTCGCGCGCACCTGCTCCGTCGCACTCGTCGGCGTCGAAGGCGTGGTCGTCGAGGTCCAGGCCGACCTCGAACCAGGCGTGGCGGCATTCACCCTCGTCGGCCTGCCCGACAAGAGCCTCACCGAAAGCCGGGACCGGGTCCGGGCCGCGGTGGTGAACTCGGGCGGCGAATGGCCGCAGAAGAAACTCACCGTCGGACTCAGCCCCGCCTCCGTCCCCAAGGCCGGCAGCGGCTTCGACCTCGCCGTCGCCTGCGCCGTCCTCGGCGCCGCCGAACGGATCGACCCCCGAATCCTCGCCGACATCGTCATGATCGGCGAACTCGGCCTGGACGGACGGGTCCGGCCGGTCCGCGGCATCCTGCCGGCCGTCCTGGCCGCCGCCGACGCGGGCTACGAACAGGTCGTCGTACCCGAATGCGCCGCCGCCGAGGCCTCCCTCGTACCCGGCGTGTCCGTCCTAGGCGTCCGCAGCCTGCGGCAACTGATCGCCGTCCTCGCCGACGAGCCCGTACCCGACGAGGAGCCCGACGAGCAGGGCCGCCCCGACCCCCTCCTCGCCGGCCTGCGCCTACCGGGCACCGGAGCCGCCACCGGCATGCACACCACCGGCGCCGCACACCACGACACCGCCCACGACCTCGCCGACGTCGTCGGCCAGAACTCGGCGCGCACCGCCGTCGAGGTGGCCGCGGCAGGCGGCCACCACCTCTTCCTCCAAGGCCCGCCAGGCGCCGGCAAGACCATGCTCGCGGAACGGCTGCCCGCCATCCTGCCCACGCTCGACAGACAGGAGTCCCTGGAGGTGACGGCGATCCACTCGGTGGCCGGCCTGCTCCCGCCCGGCAAACCCCTCGTCGACGTCGCCCCCTACTGCGCCCCCCACCACTCGGCCACCATGCAATCCCTCGTCGGAGGCGGCCCCGGCGTCGCCCGGCCCGGCGCCGTCTCACTCGCCCACCGGGGAGTGCTCTTCCTCGACGAGACACCCGAGTTCAGCAGCCATGCCCTGGACGCCCTGCGGCAACCACTGGAGTCCGGACACGTCGTGATCGCCCGCAGCGCCGGCGTCGTGCGGTTCCCCGCCAAGTTCCTCATGGTGCTCGCCGCCAACCCCTGCCCCTGCGGACGCTTCTCCCAGCGCGACACCCGCTGCGAATGCCCGCCCTCGGCGATCCGCCGCTACCAGGCCCGGCTCTCCGGCCCCCTCCTGGACCGGGTCGACCTGCGCGTCGAAGTCGACCCGGTCACCCGCGCCGAGCTCACCGACCGCGGCGCCCGCGGCGAGACCACCGCGACCGTCGCCGACCGCGTCCGCGCGGCCAGACAGCGAGCAGCGACACGGCTGGCGGACACCCCCTGGCGAACCAACAGCGAAATCCCCGGACGCGAACTCCGCAGCCGCTGGCACGCCGCCCCCGGCGCCATGGACGAGGCCGAGCGCAGCCTGGAACGGGGCGTGCTCACCGCCCGCGGGCTCGACCGCGTACTGCGCGTGGCCTGGACCGTCGCCGACCTCATGGGCCACGACCGGCCGAACGCAGACGACGTCGCCCTGGCACTGCAACTGCGCACCGGCGTCCCGCGAGGCGTACCGATGAAGATCGGAGCGCCGGCATGACCACGAACACCCCGAACGCCGCAACGGGCAAGGACGACACCCCGGACGCCGAATCCCTCGCCCGGATCTTCCTCACCCGGATCATCGAACCCGGGGACGAGGTCGCCGGCCGCTGGCTGCGGGAGCGCGGCGCCGAGGAACTGGCCCGGCGACTGCGCACCGGCGGCCACCGACCGCCGGGCGTGACGGACAAACGGTGGGCGGGGATGCGCGCCCGGGCCGCACGAGCCGAGCCGGAACGGGACTGGGCCGCCGCCCGGGAGACCGGGACGAGGTTCGTCTGCCCCGGGACGCCCGAGTGGCCGGCCCAACTCGACGACCTCCAAGACGCACGCCCCGTCGGCCTGTGGGTGCGGGGGCGGCCCAGCCTGCGGATATGGGCCCTGAAATCCGTCGCGGTCGTCGGCGCACGGGCCTGCACCGAGTACGGCGCGCACATCGCGGGCACGCTCGGCGCCGAACTCGCCGAGCGCGGCTGGGTCGTCGTCTCGGGGGGCGCCTACGGTGTCGACGGCGCCGCCCACCGGGGCGCCCTCGGCGCAGGCGGCGCCACCGTCGCCGTCCTCGCCTGCGGCGTCGACCGGCCCTACCCGCGCGGACACAGCGGGCTGATCGGCAGGATCGCGGACCAAGGGCTGGTCGTGGGGGAGCTGCCGCCCGGGGAGCACCCGACACCGAGCCGGTTCATCGTGCGGAACAGGGTCATCGCCGCACTCACCCGCGGCACCGTCGTCGTCGAGGCCGCCCACCGCAGCGGCTCCCTGGTCACCGCGCGTGCCGCCGCGCGGCTCGGCCGCTTCGTCATGGGCGTCCCCGGACCCGTCACCAGCGGACTCTCGGCAGGCGTGCACGAACTGCTGCGCGGCGAAGCCGTGCTCGTCACCGACGCCGCGGACGTCGTGGAACTGGTCGGCGACATCGGCGAACTCGCCCCGGACCGACGCGGCCCCATCCTCCCCCGCGACCTGCTGGAACCCGCAGCCCGACGAATCCTGGCCGCGCTGCCCGCACGGGGCACCGCCACCGCGAACGACATCGCCCGCGACGCCCAGACCACCCAGGACGACGCAGTCGGGAGACTGTACGAACTCCGATCACTTGGATTCGTCGAACGACACGACGACGGCTGGAAGTTGACACGCCAGGCCATCACGGCCGGTCGACAAGATCACCCCCGGTGCTGACCGAGCGTGTGTCGGCCGTCCGGGCGACCCCCGACAGCCTTGGCGTTTCCCGCAGTTGACCCTTTCCGGCGATCACGCAGGGCTACCGACGAGGTCGCGGCAACGGCCCCACACAGCCCGTTCGCGCACGGGTGATCCGTTGCCCTTCGCACACTGCGACACCACAGTCACGCTACGCTCACGAGGTTCCGACTCAGACAGGCCATCCCGGCATCAGACCGACAGCCCACCCAGGCATCACCAGTTCACGGCAGAACGGCACAAGGCGACGAATGCCCCAGCACACCTCCGGGTCCGACCGGGCGGCGCTTCCCCCAGCCGCCCGTGACGGCGGCAGCGTGCGCCCGCCCGCTCCCTCGACGCTCGACGAGTTGTGGCGGTCGTACAAGGAGACGGGGGACGAGCGGTTGCGGGAGCAGCTCATCCTGCACTACTCACCGTTGGTGAAGTACGTGGCGGGCCGGGTCAGCGTGGGGCTGCCGGCCAACGTGGACCAGGCCGACTTCGTGTCCTCCGGGGTGTTCGGGCTGATCGACGCGATCGAGAAGTTCGACATCGACCGGGAGATCAAGTTCGAGACGTACGCCATCACCCGCATCCGGGGCGCCATGATCGACGAGCTGCGGGCGCTGGACTGGATCCCACGATCGGTACGGCAGAAGGCACGCAGCGTGGAGCGGGCGTACGCGACCCTGGAGGCGCGCCTGAGGCGGACGCCGACCGAGGCGGAGGTCGCCGCGGAGATGGGGATCGGCGTGGAAGAGCTCCATGCCGTCTTCAGCCAGTTGTCACTCGCGAACGTCGTGGCCCTGGAGGAACTGCTGCATGTGGGGGGCGAGGGCGGCGACCGGCTGAGCCTGATGGACACCCTCGAGGACACCGCCGCGGACAACCCCGTGGAGGTGGCCGAGGACCGCGAGCTGCGACGGTTCCTGGCGCGGGCGATCAACACACTGCCCGAACGGGAGAAGACCGTCGTCACGCTGTACTACTACGAGGGGCTGACCCTCGCCGAGATCGGCAACGTGCTCGGGGTGACCGAGAGCCGGGTGAGCCAGATTCACACGAAGTCGGTCCTGCAGCTACGGGCCAAGCTGGCCGCCTTCGGCCGCTGAGGCGCAATCCCGTCACCGGCGCGTGTGGCCGGAGTGACTGCCGTCCACAGCGGTGCGTCCGTACAGTGGGGGAGTGCCAAGGATTCGAGCGGCCTCCGTGGCCGAGCACCGGTCGATGCAGCGAGCCGCCCTGCTGGACGCGGCACGGTCCCTGCTGTCCGAGGGGGGCACGGAGGCGCTGACCTTCCCGGCCCTCGCCGAGCGCACGGGCCTCGCCCGCTCCTCCGTCTACGAGTACTTCCGCTCCCGCGCGGCCGTCGTCGAAGAGCTGTGCGCCGTCGACTTCCCGCTGTGGGCGGCAGAGGTCGAGGCGGCGATGGCCGCGGCGGACAGCCCCGAGGCCAAGATCGAGGCGTATGTGCGGCGGCAGCTCGCACTCGTGGGGGACCGGCGGCACCGGGCCGTGGTGGCCATCTCGGCGAGCGAACTCGACGCCGGGGCCCGCGAGAAGATCAGGGCGGCGCACGGGGGACTCGTCGCGATGATCGTCGAAGCCCTGCGCGACATGGGCCACCGTGAACCCCGACTGGCCGCCATGCTGCTCCAGGGCGTGGTGGACGCGGCGGTGCGGCGCATCGAACTGGGCGCGGCGGAGGATCCGGCGGCGATCACGGAAGTGGCGGTGACGATGGCCCTGCACGGCGTCCGGGGCTGATCCCCCTCCCCCCTCCTCCCTCCCCCTCCCCCTCCCCTCCCCGACCACCGGCCCCCAACTACGCCCCTGGTACAGGCACCACCCCCGGCACAGGCACACGCACCGACGCAGCCGCCCCCGGCACCGGCAACGGCACCCCCTCCACCGGCAGCAGCCGGGACGGCCCCGCCCGCAGCAGCCACGGTGGCAGGAGCGACAGGGGGTCCAGGTATGCGTCGCCGCGGCGCAGACCCCAGTGCAGGCAGGGGCCCGGGCAGTGGGTCGTCGGCGGTTCCAGTACGCCCAGTACGTCGCCCGGGTCCACCTCGTCCCCTTCCCGTACCGATGCGCGCACCGGCTCGTACGTCGTGCGTAGCGGGGGGTCGCCGGTTCCCGCCAGGTCGACCGAGACGACGCCTCGGCCCGCCACGAGGCCCGCGAAGGCCACCCGGCCTGCGGCGACCGCCCGTACCGGGTCTCCGGGCGCTGCCGCGAGGTCCACGCCCCGGTGGCCCGGCCCGTACGGGGCCGCCGGGGGCTCCCAGCCCCGTACGACCGTGGGCCGCACACCCACCGGCCACAGCCGGCCCACGGCGGGCACCGACCCGTCCGGACCAGGCGTGGGCGCCTCCGCGGAAGGTCCCCGTACCGAAGGCCCCCGGGCCGCCGCAGGCACCGCTGTCGACGGTCCCCGTGTCGGCGCGGGCGTCCCCGGCGCAGGCCAGCCGCCCGCCGACGCAGCCGAGGCCGGGACGGCCGCCGTGACCAGCAGCAGTGCCGTCGGCCATGAGCGCACACATCGTTTCGTTCGCATGGGAGTACCGTGCCGGACGACGGGCGGACCCTGCCGGAATCTGTGGACAACTGCCCGGTTGTGGACAGCGGCGTCACCCGCCGCCCCGCCGGTCCCGTACACTTCTTGTGGCGATCCGGGTCACCGGGTCGACTTCGCACGCCCCGACAACGGGCCCTCGCGGGCCGCTGTCAGCGCCTCCTCGGTCCTTCGCGGCACGGCGCACGCGGGCGTCAGGGACAACCGAGAAAACACAAGGAGAACGGCCATGGCCGTCGTCACGATGCGGGAGCTGCTGGAGAGCGGCGTCCACTTCGGTCACCAGACCCGTCGCTGGAACCCGAAGATGAAGCGCTTCATCTTCACCGAGCGCAACGGCATCTACATCATCGACCTGCTCCAGTCGCTGTCGTACATCGACCGCGCCTACGAGTTCGTCAAGGAGACCGTCGCCCACGGCGGCACGGTCATGTTCGTCGGCACGAAGAAGCAGGCGCAGGAGGCCATCGCCGAGCAGGCCACCCGCGTCGGCATGCCCTACGTCAACCAGCGCTGGCTGGGCGGCATGCTCACCAACTTCTCGACCGTCTACAAGCGTCTGCAGCGCCTGAAGGAGCTCGAGCAGATCGACTTCGAGGACGTCGCCTCCTCCGGTCTGACCAAGAAGGAGCTCCTGGTCCTCTCCCGTGAGAAGGCCAAGCTGGAGAAGACCCTCGGCGGTATCCGCGAGATGCAGAAGGTGCCGAGCGCCGTCTGGATCGTGGACACCAAGAAGGAGCACATCGCGGTCGGCGAGGCCCGGAAGCTCAACATCCCGGTCGTCGCCATCCTCGACACCAACTGCGACCCCGACGAGGTCGACTACAAGATCCCGGGCAACGACGACGCGATCCGCTCCGTCACCCTGCTCACCCGTGTGATCGCCGACGCCGTCGCCGAGGGCCTCATCGCCCGTTCCGGCGTGGCCGCCGAGGGCAAGGGCGAGAAGGCCGCCGGCGAGCCGCTCGCCGAGTGGGAGCGTGACCTGCTCGAGGGCGAGAAGAAGGCCGAGGAGGCCCCCGCCGCCGAGGCCGAGAAGCCGGCCGAGGCTCCGGCCGCCGAGGCTCCGGCCGCCGAGGCTCCGGCCGCCGAGGGCGAGCAGGCCTGACCTTCAGGGCCGTTCGGCTGATGTGAGGGCGGGCGGCGCCGTGCGCGCCACCCGCCGTTCATCCGCAGCCCTTAGATCTGCTTCAGGCCGACGGATCCGCATCGGCGGATCCGCAACCGGCGGCAGATCTGCGTAGCCCGTAGATCTTCGGTGGCCGCCCGCCCCGGGTCGGCGGCCGCCGCTTCGAGACTTCGAACTCCGAGAAGAGATTCACGAAAATCATGGCGAACTACACCGCCGCCGACGTCAAGAAGCTCCGTGAGCTCACGGGCGCCGGCATGATGGACTGCAAGAAGGCGCTGGACGAGGCCGAGGGCAACGTCGACAAGGCCGTCGAGGCGCTCCGCATCAAGGGCCAGAAGGGCGTCGCCAAGCGCGAGGGCCGCTCCGCCGAGAACGGCGCCGTGGTCTCCATCATCGCCGACGACAACTCCTCCGGTGTCCTCGTCGAGCTGAAGTGCGAGACCGACTTCGTCGCCAAGGGCGAGAAGTTCCAGGCCGTCGCCCAGGCGATCGCCGAGCACGTCGCCAAGACCTCCCCGGCCGACCTCGAGGCTCTGCTCGCCTCCGAGATCGAGCCCGGCAAGACCGTGCAGGCGTACGTCGACGAGGCCAACGCCAACCTCGGCGAGAAGATCGTCCTCGACCGCTTCGCGCAGTTCGCCGACGGCTACGTGTCGGCGTACATGCACCGCACGATGCCCGACCTGCCGTTCCAGATCGGTGTGCTCGTCGAGCTCGACAAGCCGAACGCCGAGGTCGCCAAGGGCGTCGCCCAGCACATCGCCGCCTTCGCGCCGAAGTACCTCTCCAAGGAGGACGTCCCGGCCGAGGTCGTCGAGTCCGAGCGCCGCATCGCCGAGGAGACCACCCGCGCCGAGGGCAAGCCCGAGGCCGCCCTGCCGAAGATCGTCGAGGGTCGCCTCAACGGCTTCTTCAAGGACGCCACGCTGCTCGGCCAGCCCTACGCGCTGGACAACAAGAAGTCCGTCCAGAAGGTCCTGGAAGAGGCCGGTGTCACCCTGAAGCGCTTCACGCGCATCAAGGTCGGCATCTGAGTCCGGACCGCGATCGACGCGCGACCCCGGTAGGGTCGAAAGCAGTCGTCTGCGCGCTTGCGTAGGCCGACCCGCACACGCGCGTGGCGGACGACAGCAGATCTGACGAGGAGGCCATTGCCGCGCATGGGATGCGAAACACGCCCCACCGGCAATGGCCTTCTTCGTATGTGCACCACGAGGAGATCTCCATGACCACCAAGGCCGAGAAGAGCGACGACGGCAAAGTTCGCGGCCGGTTTCTGCTGAAGCTGTCCGGAGAGGCGTTCTCCGGCGGCACCGGACTCGGCGTCGACCCGGACGTGGTGCACGCCATCGCCCGGGAGATCGCGGCCGTGGTGCGCGACGGATCCCAGATCGCCGTCGTCATCGGCGGCGGCAACTTCTTCCGCGGCGCGGAACTCCAGCAGCGCGGCATGGACCGGGCCCGCTCCGACTACATGGGCATGCTGGGCACGGTCATGAACTGCCTCGCCCTCCAGGACTTCCTGGAGAAGGAGGGCATCGACTCGCGCGTGCAGACCGCCATCACCATGGGCCAGGTCGCCGAGCCGTACATCCCGCTGCGCGCCGTGCGCCATCTGGAGAAGGGCCGCGTGGTCATCTTCGGCGCCGGTATGGGCATGCCGTACTTCTCCACCGACACCACCGCCGCCCAGCGCGCCCTCGAGATCGACGCCGAGGCGCTGCTGATGGGTAAGAACGGTGTGGACGGCGTCTACGACTCCGACCCGAAGACCAACCCCGAGGCCGTCAAGTTCGACTCGCTCAGCTACGGCGAGGTCATCACCCGCGATCTGAAGGTCGCCGACATGACCGCGATCACGCTGTGCCGGGACAACAAGCTGCCCATCCTCGTCTTCGAGCTGCTGGCTGAGGGCAATATCGCCCGGGCGGTCAAGGGTGAGAAGATCGGCACACTCGTGGGTGACCAAGGCGGCCGGGAGTGACCGGAGGCAGACCCGTCGGGGGTGAACCCCGTCCGGGCGAGGGACCCTGACCGGGGGATGGACAATGTCCTGCCGGTCGGGAACCGTGCAGGAAGAAGACGCGACGCAGCCGGCCGCAGACCGATGAGGACCGTTGCCGGGCCTACTCAAGACACGCAGGAGCAAGTGGTGATCGAAGAGACCCTCCTCGAGGCCGAGGAGAAGATGGAGAAGGCCGTCGTGGTCGCCAAGGAGGACTTCGCCGCGATCCGCACCGGTCGTGCGCACCCGGCGATGTTCAACAAGATCGTGGCCGACTACTACGGCGCACCGACGCCGATCAACCAGCTGGCCTCGTTCTCGGTGCCGGAACCGCGTATGGCCGTGGTGACGCCGTTCGACAAGAGCGCGCTGCGCAACATCGAGCAGGCGATCCGCGACTCCGACCTGGGCGTCAACCCGAGCAATGACGGCAACATCATCCGTGTGGTGTTCCCCGAGCTCACCGAGGAGCGGCGCCGCGAGTACATCAAGGTCGCCAAGGGCAAGGGCGAGGACGCCAAGGTCTCGATCCGCTCCGTGCGCCGCAAGGCCAAGGACGCCATCGACAAGCTCGTCAAGGACGGCGAGGTCGGCGAGGACGAGGGCCGCCGTGCGGAGAAGGAGCTCGACGACACCACCGCGAAGTACGTCGCCCAGGTGGACGAGCTGCTCAAGCACAAGGAAGCGGAGCTGCTCGAGGTCTGATGAACGACTCTTCCTGGGGGGCGCCGCCACAGGCCGGGTACTGGGGGCCCACCGATCAGGGGCCTGGCCAGGGCCTCGGCCCGGCGGGTCCCGCGTACGATGCGCATGACGCCCAGCAGACTCGCCCCATGCCCATCGTGCCCGAGGTACCCGCACCCGGCGGAGACCAGGATGACGACCGGGGGGCCGCCGCCCGTCGACGCGGCCCCCTGTTCCGCGACGAGACGCCGCAGGTGCCGTCCCCGTGGACGGCGCCGCAGAATACGGAACCGATGCCCGACGCCCCGCAGCCGGCACCCGCACCGCAGAAGAAGAGTGCGGGCCGTGACCTGGGCGCGGCCATAGGGGTCGGCGTCGGGCTCGGCGTCGTGATCGTCGCCTCGCTGTTCATCGTCAAGGGCGTGTTCGTCGGCGTCATAGCGGTCGCCGTCGTGGTGGGCCTGTGGGAGCTGACGAAACGGCTGGAGGAACGCAAGGGCATCAAGGCGCCCCTGGTGCCGCTCGCCGTCGGCGGCGCGGCGATGGTCGTCGCCGGGTATGTGCGGGGCGCCGAAGGAGCCTGGGTGGCGATGGCGCTCACCGCGCTGGCCACCCTGGTGTGGCGCATGACGGAACCGCCGGACGGCTACCTCAGGGATGTCACGGCGGGTGTGTTCGCCGCGTTCTACGTGCCGTTCCTGGCCACCTTCGTCGCCATGATGCTCACGGCCGGCGACGGCCCGCGGCGCGTCCTGACCTTCCTCCTCCTGACGGTCGTCAGTGACACGGGCGCGTACGCGATCGGCTGGCGCTTCGGCCGGCACAAGCTCGCGCCGCGCATCAGTCCCGGCAAGACCCGCGAAGGGCTCATCGGGGCGGTCACGTTCGCGATGGGCGCGGGCGCGCTGTGCATGCAGTTCCTGATCGACGGCGGCTCCTGGTGGCAGGGCCTGGTGCTGGGCCTCGCGGTCGCGGCCAGCGCCACCCTCGGCGACCTGGGCGAGTCCATGATCAAACGAGACCTGGGCATCAAGGACATGGGCACCCTGCTGCCGGGCCACGGCGGCATCATGGACCGGCTGGACTCGCTGCTTCCCACGGCGCCGGTGGTGTGGCTGCTGATGGTCCTGTTCGTAGGGTCGTCCTGACCTGCGCCGACCGGACAGAGGGGCGCGTCGTCCACAGGACGGCGGGCCCCTCTGTCCCGTCGTGCCCGTCAGACGTACCCACCTGTGAAGGTCTGCTGATGAAGGGTCGGGTTTCCTGACCAGGCCTTGCGGGCCCCCGTTGCCGTGACATAACTACATGCGGCATGAACCTTTTCGGCCGCTCCCCACTCCGACGCGCGGCGGCTCCCGCCGCACCCGTGGCCCCCGGTGCCCCGCTGAGCCCCACCGCCCCGGCGCATCCCGGTGCCGGAGCTCTGCCCGACCCCGGCCTGGAGGCTCTCAGCGGAGAGTGGATGATCGACCCGGCGCACAGCAGGATCGGGTTCTCCGTGCGGCACGCCATGGTGACGACGGTGCGCGGCGCCTTCACGGAGTACGACAGCCGCCTCTACTTCGACGGCCGCAACCCCGCCCGCTCCCGTGCCGACATCGCGCTGTTCACCGCGAGCGTCGACACCGGTGTGGAGCAGCGCGACGCCCACCTGGTCGGCCGTGACTTCCTGGACGCCGCGACATACCCGCGGATGATCTTCACGAGCACGGCGGTGCACCTCGCGGGCAAGGACGTCTACCGCATGACCGGTGACCTCACGATCAAGGACACCACCCGCCCCGTCGACCTCGAACTCACCTACATCGGCCACGTGACCGACCCGTTCGGCTACGAGCGCGTCGGCTTCGACGGCACCACCACCATCAACCGTTCCGACTGGGGCCTGACCTACAACGCCAGGCTCGCCGAGGGCGGCGCCATGGTGAGCGAGAAGGTCCGCCTCCAGTTCGACATCGCCGCCATCCGCGCCACGGGCTGAAGGGGCCCACGGCCCGCCCGACAGGCGCCCGAGGCGGCCCGCACGGCCCCGCGGGCTCGACGGCATCGGGTGCGCGCGTACACCCGCAGCGTCAGCCCAGGGTCGGAGTGCCCGAGGTACTCGCTCACGGCCTTGATGCTCTCGCCCGCGTCGAGCAGGACCGAGGCGTAGAAGTGCCTCAGCGCGTGCATGCCGTGCTCACGAGCGGACTCGTACTTGCCGTCCCCATCGGCCTCCGAGATCAAGCACCCGGCTGCGCTGCCGCTCCGCCGGGCGCGCTTCCCGGCTCCGCTGCGCGCTGCGCTCCTGCCTTCGGCCCGCTCCGCGTACGCTCCGCGCACGCTGCGCCGACGCGCGCCCACGTGAGAGTGGCCCCACCGCACCGATGAGGCCATCCGGCGGAACTCCCAGAACTCCCGCACACACGAATCGCGGAGGGCCTGGCGGCGGTGCGGTGCCGCGCGACTTCATCGACATGACATGAGGGCGCACGTCGGCGCCCTCATGCCCTTGCGGTGTGCCGTACCACGCCTCAGTCCGAGCAGGGCGTGCCAACTCCTGGCCGCTGGCCGAGGGTGACGTGCCCGAAGCGGCTGTCGCACACGCACGGTGTGATGGTCGCCGTGAACGACCCGCTGTTGTCAGAGTCGACGTTGTCGTTCACGGCGAGGTAGAGCTCTCCGCTCCCCACCAGGGTCGTCGGGCCCGCCCCGATGTAGTGCCAGGGCCCGTTGCCGATCCGGGCGATGAGCGACCAGGCCGGGACACCCGGCAACGGGAAGTCCGAGCCCGCGAGCGTCGTGCTGATGCCCCACGGACTTTCGGTCGTGGTGGTGTTGCGCTGGATCGCGATTGTTCCAGTCGCCGTGATCTTCACGGCACTGCGCACGCACACACCTGTGTCGATCACGCCCGTGGCGCCGGGGATCCCAGCCGGGCCGGCCGTGGCCGGGACCTGGACTGTGGTGCTCGGGGCGGAGGATTGGGTGATAGGGCACGCGGACTGCACGGTACGGTGCCCGGCTGCCGCGGCGGAACCCGGGGCCACCGCCAGCGTGAGCGCCATCGCGGCGGGGACACACAGCCGCCCGCGGTGGGCCGCGGCCCGTGCAACGGTCTTGAGAAGGGTTCTTGCGTTCATCCGCCAAGACTCCTGAGGGGTGAGGGGATGCATCAGCGACCCCAGTAGCGCATGACACAGGGGCAGGGACGTGACACGGCTCGACGCAACGGAACGTAATCAGCCGAACAGCTCAATCACCGAATGCCGTTGTCCTCACACGCTCCCGGTCACAGCCCATGAGGGCGGACTCGCCCCAGAAGGTACGTATAGACGGTGTGCCGAACGCCATGGCGCTGGCGGAGATCACGGCCATGCCGCCCGGGATGGACCTCCCGGCCCTCGGGGCCTTCGTCAGTGGGGAGGTCATCTGGCACGCCGCCCACAACCACCAGGTCAAGGTCCGGCTCGATGAGTGGCTGACGGTCGACGAGTGATCTCCGCTGGGCCGTCCCTGGGCCGCCCGAGGCCGCTCAGCGGCGACCGGTGACGACTACTGACGACAGTCGTAGCGAGCGACAGCCGCAGGTCACCCGATTGGATCTGCGACACTGGTTGAGCCATGCCTAAGCCCGGAGAACTCACTTTCGTCGCCCCGCGCGGAGCCAAGACGCCGCCGCGGCATCTCGCCGATCTCTCGCCCGCCGAGCGCAAGGAGGCGGTCGCCGCGATCGGTGAGAAGCCGTTCCGCGCCAAGCAGCTCTCGCAGCACTACTTCGCGCGGTTCGCGCACGCGCCGGAGCAGTGGACCGACATCCCCGCGCCGTCGCGCGCCAAGCTCCAGGAGGCGCTGCTCCCGGAGCTGATGACGGTCGTGCGGCACCTCTCCACGGATCAGGGCACCACCCGCAAGACGCTGTGGCGGCTGTTCGACGGCACGCTCGTCGAGTCCGTGCTGATGCGCTACCCCGACCGGGTCACCATGTGCATCAGCTCCCAGGCGGGCTGCGGCATGAACTGCCCGTTCTGCGCCACCGGCCAGGCGGGCCTGGACCGGAACCTGTCGACCGCCGAGATCGTGCACCAGATCGTGGACGGCATGCGCGCGCTGCGCGACGGCGAGATCCCCGGCGGGCCGGCGCGGCTGTCCAACATCGTCTTCATGGGCATGGGCGAGCCCCTGGCGAACTACAAGCGTGTCGTCGGCGCCGTCCGCGCCCTCACCGACCCCGCGCCGGACGGGTTGGGCCTCTCGCAGCGCGGCATCACCGTCTCCACCGTCGGACTGGTCCCGGCCATCCACCGGTTCGCCGACGAGGGCTTCAAGTGCCGTCTCGCCATCTCGCTGCACGCCCCGGACGACGAGCTGCGTGACACGCTCGTCCCCGTCAACACGCGGTGGAAGGTGCGCGAGGTCCTCGACGCCGGGTTCGACTACGTCGAGAAGTCCGGGCGCCGGCTGTCCATCGAGTACGCCCTGATCCGCGACATCAACGACCAGGCGTGGCGCGGCGACCTGCTGGGCCGGCTGCTCAAGGGCAAGCCCGTGCACGTCAATCTGATCCCGCTGAACCCGACGCCCGGCTCCAAGTGGACCGCCTCCCGGCCCGAGGACGAGAAGGCGTTCGTCGACGCGATCGCCGCCCATGGTGTACCGGTGACGATCCGGGACACCCGGGGACAGGAGATCGACGGGGCGTGCGGTCAGCTCGCCGCGACCGAGCGGTAGTCTGAGGGCCGTCAGTCAGTACGTACATCTTCATATTCCGACAGGGGAGCGCCACAGCGCTGAGAGTGCGGTAGCGACCGCAGACCCTCTGAACCTCGCCCAGGTCATTCTGGGTAGGGAGTTCGGTCTTCACTCGAGCTGTTGCGCCCTGCCCGGGAACCGCCGCAAGGTCCCGGGCAGGGCCGCGTCTCTTCCTGGTCACCCCCAGGAGGAATCCAGTTGAGCATCACCGGTAAGCAGTTCGCGGCCGTGGCCGTCGGGCTGGGCATGGTCGCGCTGTCCGCGTGCGGATCGTCCGGTTCCGCAAGCGGGAGCGGAGGCGACTCCAAGACCGTGACCCTGGTCAGCCACGACTCGTGGGCCGCCTCGAAGAGCGTCATCGCCGCGTTCGAGAAGCAGTCCGGCTACACCGTCAAGGTCCTCAAGGACGGTGACGCGGGCCAGGCCGTCAACAAGGCGATCCTCACCAAGGACAACCCGCAGGGCGACGTCTTCTTCGGCGTCGACAACACGCTGCTGTCGAGGGCTCTCGACAACGGCCTGTTCCAGCCGTACCAGGCCAAGGGACTGGACCAGGTCGGCGCCCCGTACCGGCTGGACGGGGACAAGCACCGGGTCACGCCCGTCGACTACGGCGACATCTGCGTCAACTACGACAAGAAGTACTTCGCCGACCACAAGCTGGCCCCGCCGGCCTCCTTCGACGACCTCGTCAAGCCCCAGTACAAGAACCTCCTCGTCACCGAGAACGCCGCCACCTCCTCGCCCGGCCTCGGCTTCCTGCTCGGCACCGCCGCCAAGTACGGGGACACCGGCTGGCCGGACTACTGGAAGAAGCTCAAGGCCAACGGCGTGAAGGTGGTCGACGGCTGGGAGCAGGCGTACGACCAGGAGTTCTCCGGGTCCGCCGGGGGCAAGAAGGCCAAGGGTGACCGGCCGCTCGTCGTCTCCTACGCCTCCTCGCCGCCCGCCGAGGTCGTCTACGCCCAGCCGCGTCCGAAGACCGCGCCGACCGGTGTCGCCACCGGCACCTGCTTCCGCCAGATCGAGTTCGCCGGTCTGCTGACGGGCGCCCGCAACACCAAGGGCGGCAAGGCGTTCCTCGACTTCCTGATCAGCAGGAGGTTCCAGGAGGACATGCCGCTCAACATGTTCGTCTACCCGGTGGTCAAGGGCGCGAAGGTGCCCGCGGAGTTCACCGAGTACGGGCCCGCCGCCGCGGACCCCGAGACCATGGCGCCCGCGAAGATCGCCGCCAGCCGTGACCAGTGGGTCAAGTCGTGGACGTCGCTCGTACTGAAGTGACCCCACGCAGGCGGGGGAGCGCGGCGCGGCTCGGGCTGATGGCCCTGCCCGTCGCGTTCTTCGCGGTCTTCTTCGCCTACCCCGTCGCCGCGATCGTCGCACGCGGTCTGAAGGTGGACGGGGCCTGGCGGCTCGGGCGGATCGTGGACGTGCTCGCACAGCCGGACATGCGGCACGTGCTGTGGTTCACCACCTGGCAGGCCCTCGCCTCCACCGCCCTGACCCTGCTGATCGCGCTGCCCGGCGCCTACGTCTTCGCCCGCTACGAGTTCCCGGGCAGGCAGGTGCTGCGCGCGGTCGTCACCGTCCCGTTCGTGCTGCCCACAGTCGTCGTCGGCACGGCGTTCCTGGCCCTGGTGGGCCGCGGCGGACTCCTCGACGACCTGTGGGGTGTCAGGCTCGACACCACCGTGTGGGCCATCCTGCTCGCCCACGTCTTCTTCAACTACGCCGTCGTCGTCCGCACGGTCGGTGGACTGTGGGCACAGCTCGACCCCCGCCAGGAGGAGGCCGCGCGCGTGCTCGGGGCCTCCCGGCTCGCGGCCTGGCGGACGGTGACACTGCCCGCGCTGGGCCCGGCCGTCGCCGCCGCCGCGCTGATGGTGTTCCTGTTCACCTTCACCTCGTTCGGCGTGGTGCAGATCCTCGGCGGCCCCGCCTTCTCCACCCTCGAGGTGGAGATCTACCGGCAGACCTCGGAGATCTTCGACCTGTCCACCGCCGCGGTGCTGACGATCGTCCAGTTCGTCGCGGTCGCCGCGATCCTCTCGGTGCACGCCTGGACCGTGCGCCGACGCGAGAGCGCGCTCAAGCTGGTCGACGCGTCGCGCACGGCGCGCAGGCCACGTGGAGCCGGTCAGTGGGCGCTGCTCGGCACGGTCCTCACCACCGTCGCCCTCCTGCTCGTCCTGCCGCTCGCCGTTCTCGTCCAACGCTCGCTCGACGCGCCCGGGTTCGCCTACTACCGGGCACTGACCCGCACCGACGACAGCACCTTCCTCGTCCCGCCCGTCGCCGCCGTCGCGAACTCCCTGCAGTACGCCGTCGCCGCCACCCTCATCGCGGTGCTGATCGGCTCGCTCGCCGCCGCGGCCCTCGCCCGCAGGGACGCGGGCCGGCTCGTACGGGGCTTCGACGCGCTGCTGATGCTGCCGCTCGGCGTGTCCGCGGTCACCGTCGGGTTCGGGTTCCTCATCGCGCTCGACAAGCCACCGCTCGACCTGCGCGGTTCCTGGATCCTGGTGCCGCTCGCGCAGGCGCTGGTCGGCGCCCCCTTCGTCGTCCGCACCATGCTGCCCGTGCTGCGGGCCGTGGACGAACGGCTGCGGGAGGCGGCCGCCGTGCTCGGGGCGTCGCCGTGGCGGGTGTGGCGCGAGGTCGATCTGCCGATCGTTCGGCGGGCGCTGCTGATCGCGGCCGGGTTCGCGTTCGCCGTGTCGCTGGGCGAGTTCGGGGCGACCGTGTTCATCGCACGGCCCGACAACCCGACGCTGCCGGTCGCCGTGGCCCGGCTGCTCGCGCGGCCCGGCGACCTCAACTACGGGCAGGCGATGGCCCTGTCGACACTCCTGATGGTGGTGTGCGCGGTGGCGCTGGGTGTCCTGGAGAGGCTGCGGACGGATCGGACGGGGGAGTTCTGACGATGCTCAGGCTGCAAGAGGCGACCGTACGCTTCGGCGGGCGGACCGCGCTGGACCGAGTGGACCTGGAGGTCGCCGAGCACGAGACCGTGTGCGTGCTCGGGCCGAGCGGAAGCGGCAAGTCGACGCTGCTGCGGGCCGTGGCCGGGCTCCAGCCCCTCGACGCGGGACGGGTCTTCCTCGACGGCCGGGACCTCGACGGGGTGCCGGCCCACCGGCGCGGGGTGGGCCTGATGTTCCAGGACCACCAGCTCTTCCCCCAGCGGGACGTGGGCGGGAACGTCGCCTTCGGGCTGCGGATGCACGGGACGCCGCGCACCGAACGGGAGGCCCGCGTCGGGGAGTTGCTCGACCTGGTCGGACTGCCGGGGGCCGCGCGCAGGGCCGTGTCCGAGCTCTCCGGCGGTGAGCAGCAGCGTGTCGCGCTCGCCCGCGCGCTCGCGCCCCGGCCGCGGCTGCTGATGCTGGACGAGCCGCTCGGCCAGCTCGACCGGTCGCTGCGCGAACGCCTGGTCGTCGAACTGCGCGAACTGTTCGGCCGGTTGGGCACGACCGTCCTCGCCGTCACCCATGACCAGGGTGAGGCCTTCGCGCTCGCCGACCGGGTCGTGGTGATGCGCGACGGGCGGATCGCCCAGTCCGGTACGCCCCTTGAGGTGTGGCAGCGGCCCGCGAACGAGTTCGTGGCGCGCTTCCTCGGCTTCGACAACCTGGTGGAGGCGAACGTCGCCGGCGAGGCCGCGGACACCCCGTGGGGCAAGCTCCCGGTCCCGGAAGGCTCCCCGCAGGGACCCGGCACGCTCCTCGTGCGTCCCGGGGGCGTACGGCTGACCGACCCCACCGCGGGCCTGCCCTGCACCGTGACCGCCCGCACCTTCCGCGGCACCCACGTCGCCGTACGCCTGCAACCGGAGAAGGCCCCCGCACTGGAGGCGGCCTGCCCACTGCGGTCGGCCCCGGAGCCCGGGGACGAGGTCGGGGTCGTCTTCGACGCGGCGGACATCGTGGTCCTCGGCGGCGCGCCCGGCACCTAGGGTGATGATCATGGCGGACTGGGAGATGCGCCCGGCGGCGGTGTCGGACGTCGAGGCGGTGGTCGAGTTGCGTGCCGTGGTGATGCGGGCGGATCTGGAACGGCTCGGGCGGTACGACGAGCAGCGGGTGCGGCAGCGGCTGCGGGACCGATTCGACCCGGCCCACACATGGGTGATCGAGGTGGGTGGTGCGTTCGCCGGCTGTGTGGCGCTGCGACCGGCCGAGGACGCCCACTGGCTGGAGCACTTCTACCTGGATCCGCAGCTTCAGGGCAGCGGTATCGGTTCGGGCGTACTGCGCGACCTGCTGGAGCGGTGCGACCGCCGCGGTGTCCTCGTCCGGCTGAACGTGCTGCAGGGCAGTCGCGCCCGCCGGTTCTACGAGCGGCACGGGTTCACGGTGGAGACCGAGGATCCGGTGGACGTGTTCATGGTTCGCCGGCCGGACTGAGGCGCAGGACGCGCAACGGCCCGCCCCGGCGAAGGGGGCGGGCCGTCGGTTCGTGCGGGTGCGGAGGCGTCAGTTGCTCTTCGACGCGCTGCCGCGGCGGCGCATGCCGAAGAACACCGCGCCGCCACCGATGACGACCAGGCCGCCGGCGATACCGGCGATCATGGGCGTGTTGGAGCTGGCGCCGGTCTCGGCGAGGTTGGAGCTGCCCGCCGCGGGCGAGGGGGAGTTGTCCCCGGTCGTGGCGGGGGCCGTGCTCTGCGCCTGCGACGGAGTGGCGGACGAGGACGGGGTGGCCGACGGGGTCGGGGTGTCCGAAGCCGGCGGGGTGGACGCGGGGGCCGACGGAGTGGTCTCCGAGGTGGCGCAGGCCTTCGACGGCGTGGTGATGTCGAGGTCGTTGTTGACGAAGCCGGGGACGTCGATGTGGACGCGGTACTTGGCGTTCGCCGCCCAGTTCTCGGAGAACGTGACGATCGCGCCGTCCTTCTTGCCGGTGACCTGCTGCTCACCGACCTTCCTCGCGTCCGAGCCGTTCTCTTCCAGGTAGACGCCGATGGTCGCCTTCTGGCCCGAGAAGTCCTTGTCGGTGACGGTGATGCTGCCCTTCCCGTTGCCGTCGCAGGACGCGACCGCCGAGAAGTCACGGATGTTGCAGGCGAGCGCGGTGTCGGCGACGCCGAGCGCGAGCGCGGCGGAGGCCGAGGCCACGCCGAGGATGCGCACCGTTCGAGCGGTGCGGGAGGATATGGACACGGTTGCCCTTCACGGGATGCGCAACTGCGGGGGGTTCAGGGGATGTTGCACTGCAACCACAGCATCCCCGAGAGGCTCACAGGTTTATAAGCGTCAGCTAAGCGCTGTCAACGCCGATGTCCGGCATGACGGGCGTCTTTACCTGCTCATTAACCGTCCGTGCGTTTGAAATACGCAGGACTGTTCACAACTCCCCGTTCTCAACCCCCCGCGTGCGCACCCTCGTTCACGAGCGGGCTCAGCCCTGCACCACCGCCGGGTCCATCCACATGACCTCCCAGGTGTGGCCGTCCGGGTCGTCGAACGCACGGCCGTACATGTGGCCGTAGTCCTGTGTCCGACCGGACACCGTGCCGCCCGCGGCCACCGCCCGGTCGACCAGTTCGTCCACCTTCTCGCGGCTCTCCGCGCTCAGGCACAGCAGCACCTCGCTGGTCCTGGTGGCGTCCGCGATCTCCTTCTCGGTGAAGTTGGCGTAGTGCTGGTGGCTCAGCATCATCGCGATGATGGTGTCGCTGATCACGACGCAGGCACAGTCGTCCGACGAGAACTGCGGGTTGATCGTGTAGCCCAGCTCCGTGAAGAACTTCTTCGACGTCTCGACGTCGGCGACGGGCAGGTTCACGAAGATCATCTGCTGGTACATCAGCGGCCTCTCTTTCACTGTGGCGGATGGACCGTACGCAGGGATGGACCGCGCGCCGACGCCGAACTCATCGCGGGGCGGGAAGAAATTTTCCGGGATCTTCTCAGCCCGTCAGCGGCAGCGCCGCGAGCTCCGCGACGGTCCAGGTCACGGGGGTGAACACCAGCGCCAGCGCGCCCGCGCGCAGCAGTGCCGCGGTGCGCAGCACGGTGGCCGGGGCGCCCAGCCGCACCAGCGCGGCGACCGTGTCGGCACGGGCCTGCCTGGCCTCCACCGCGGCCGTCGCCAGCGCAGCCACCGCGCAGCCGCCCACCACCACAGCGCCCAGCGTCGTCAGCGGCCCGGGGGCCGGGCGCGTGTCGGCGTACAGCGCCGCCATGGCGTAGAAGCCCGACGCCACCGCGCACACCACCCCGAGAGGCCGGCCGATCCGCTGCGCCTCCTCCTGAAGACCGCGCCCGGCCAGCAGCCGCACGGCTCCCGGGCGCACCGACTGCACCAGCCACCCGCACAGATGGGTGAGCGCGGGCCCGGCGAGTGCGAGCCCCAGCGCGGTCAGCGCCCATCCCGCGAGTACCGCCACCGGCCCGCCCGTGAGCCCGCCGGGCAGCGGAGCACCCGGGGCCGGACCCGGCCGGCTCGCGTGCGCCTCCACGGCGAACCCCGCGGCCAGCGCGGCCACACCCCAGGGCAGGCCCCCGGGCGGGGGCCCGGGCTCCGGTGGCTCCGGCGCCGGATCCTCGGCCGGTACGTCGGCGGAGTCGTCGGGGCCGTAGTCGTCCACATGCTGTGGCCGGCCGTCTCGCGGGCGCAGCGCCACCGCGGTCGCCAGGGACGCCGTGAGCGGCACCAGCGTCAGCAGCGTGAGCACCGCGGGCACGGGCAGGGGCTGGTCGGCGGCGAGGAGGTCCGCCGCCGCGCCGTCGAACGGCATCCCCGTCGGGTCGCCGCGCAGATGCAGGAAGGCCAGCAGGGCCAGCAGCGAACCGAGCCCGGTCGTGAAGGCCGTGGTCGTCGCCGAAAGGGCCATCAGCCGGGCCGGGCCCAGGCCGATCGCCGCCAGACCGGACCGTGGGCGGGTGCCCGGGTCCGTGCGGGCGACGGCGACCGCGAGGTACCCGGTGGCCGCGATCGGCGCCAGGCACCACGCCAGCCGCAGTGCCGAGCCGTCCGCCGCCTCCGGGTGCCCCAGGGCGTGCCCCAGCGTGCACAGCAGCAGGAAGCCCGTGCCGGTCGAGGCCGCGACGACCAGGAGCCGGCGGAGCTGGACCAGGGGGCGCGCCCCGCGGGCTAGGCGGAGAGCGAGCACGTCGGTCGGCCTTCCGTCTCGGACACCGGTGGCAGATGGACCGTGTTCACGCGCCGCCCGTCCAGCAGCGACACCGTCCGGTCGACGAGGCCGGCGGCCTGTGCCGGCTGCGTGGCCAGGACGACGGTGATGCCGTGCGAGCGGGCCGCCGTGGTGAGTGTGCGCAGTACCTGGGCGCCGTCGGCGCGGTGCAGGGACGCGGTGGGCTCGTCCGCGAAGAGCACGGTCGGGCAGGTGGCGAGCGCCCGGGCGACGGCGATCCGCTGCCGCTCCGGATGGGCCAGTTCGTGGGGGCGCTTGCGGGCGCTGTCGCCGATGTCGAGGCGTTCCAGCCACTCCAGGGCGGCCGTCTTGGCGCGGCGGCGGCTCGTGCCGCGCAGCATCAGCGGCAGCGCCGCGTTCTCCCAGGCGTTCAGCTCGGGGACGAGCATCGGAACCGGGTCGATCCAGCCGAACCGGTCGCGGCGCAGCCTCTCGCGGGTGAGCGGGCCCATGGTGTGCACGGGTGTGCTGTTGAACCAGACCTCGCCCCGCTGGGCGGGCAGCAGTCCCGCCAGACACTGCAGCAGGGTCGTCTTGCCGCTGCCGCGCGGGCCGGTGACGGCCAGGATCTCCCCCTCGCGCACCCCGAGGGAGACCCCGCGCAGCGCGGGTGAGCCGTTGTGCTGGAAGTGCAGGGAGCGTGCCCAGAGCACGTCGTTGTCCGGCGGGGCGACCATGGCGTACACCTCGGTTCAGATCCGTTTTCCCATGCCGATCCCCGTCCGGGGGGACCCGTTCGGGCGAACGACGGCAAGGGCGATCGGTCACTTCGCACGCTAGGCAGACCGCGTCGGGAGCCCGGACAGCAAACGGCCCCGGACCCCCGTTTCTCACTCGAACGGGCGGACCGGAGCCGTTTGTTGATCATCCGGAAGGACGATCCGAACACCGGGGGAGGGCTACAGCCTGGTCCACGCCTCCGTGAGCGTGGCGCGCAGGATCTGCTCGATCTCGTCGAAGGTCTCCTGGTTCGAGATCAGCGGCGGGGCGAGCTGGACGACCGGATCGCCGCGGTCGTCGGCACGGCAGTACAGGCCGTTGTCGAACAGCGCCTTGGACAGGAAGCCGTACAGGACGCGCTCGGTCTCCTCCTCGTCGAAGGACTCCTTGGTCGCCTTGTCCTTGACCAGCTCGATGCCGTAGAAGAAGCCGTTGCCGCGGACGTCGCCGACGATCGGCAGGTCGTGCAGCTTCTGCAGCGTGGAGAAGAACGCGGCCTCGTTGTCCAGCACGTGCTGGTTCAGGCCCTCGCGCTCGAACAGGTCGAGGTTGGCCAGGCCCACGGCGGCGGAGACCGGGTGGCCGCCGAAGGTGTAGCCGTGCAGGAAGGTGTTGTCGCCCTTGTAGAACGGCTCGGCCAGGCGGTCGGAGACGATGCACGCGCCGATCGGGGAGTAGCCCGAGGTCATGCCCTTGGCGCAGGTGATCATGTCCGGGACGTAGCCGAACTTGTCGCAGGCGAACATGGTGCCCAGGCGGCCGAAGGCGCAGATCACCTCGTCGGAGACCAGCAGCACGTCGTACTGGTCGCAGATCTCGCGCACCCGCTGGAAGTAGCCGGGCGGGGGCGGGAAGCAGCCGCCGGCGTTCTGCACCGGCTCCAGGAAGACCGCGGCGACCGTGTCCGGGCCCTCGAAGAGGATCTGCTGCTCGATCTGGTCGGCGGCCCAGCGGCCGAAGGCCTCCGGGTCGTCGCCGAAGATCGGCGCGCGGTAGATGTTGGTGTTGGGGACCTTGTGCGCGCCCGGGACCAGCGGCTCGAACGGGGCCTTCAGACCCGGCAGGCCCGTGATGGACAGGGCGCCCTGCGGGGTGCCGTGGTAGGCGACCGCGCGGGATATCACCTTGTGCTTGGTGGGCTTGCCGACCAGCTTGAAGTACTGCTTGGCGAGCTTCCAGGCGGTCTCCACCGCCTCACCGCCGCCCGTGGTGAAGAAGACCTTGTTCAGATCGCCCGGGGCGTAGTCGGCGAGCCGCTCCGCGAGCTCGACGGCCTTGGGGTGGGCGTAGGACCACACCGGGAAGAACGCCAGCTCCTGGGCCTGCTTGAAGGCCGTCTCCGCCAGTTCGGTGCGGCCGTGGCCCGCCTGGACCACGAACAGACCGGCGAGCCCGTCGAGGTAGCGCTTGCCCTTGTCGTCGTAGATGTAGGTGCCCTCGCCCCGGACGATGGTGGGGACGGGTGCGTTCTCGTACGAGGACATGCGGGTGAAGTGCATCCACAGGTGGTCGTACGCGGTCTTGCTGAGGTCCTTGGTGCTCACGGCTATCGGGTTCCCCACATGTAGGTCTGCTTCTTCAGCTTGAGGTAGACGAAGCTCTCGGTGGAGCGCACGCCGGGAACGGCCCGGATGCGTTTGTTGATGACTTCCAGCAGGTGGTCGTCGTCCTCGCAGACGATCTCCACCATCAGGTCGAACGAGCCCGCGGTCATCACGACGTACTCGCATTCGCCCATGGCGGCCAGCGCGTCGGCCGCGGCCTCCACGTCTCCCTCGACGTTGACCCCGACCATCGCCTGCCGGCGGAAGCCCACGGTGAGCGGGTCCGTGACGGCGACGATCTGCATCACGCCCTGGTCGAGCAGCTTCTGGACGCGCTGGCGCACCGCCGCCTCCGACAGGCCGACGGCCTTGCCGATCGCGGCGTACGGCCGGCGGCCGTCCTCCTGGAGCTGTTCGATGATGGCGAGGGAGACGGCGTCCAGGTGGGAGGTGCCGTTCCTGGACTCGCGGGAGTCCCTCTGGTCTGCGCTTCGACTGGCCACGACCTCACTGTGCACGACGTATCAACAGTTCCGCAAGGCCGAATCGATGAAATTCGTTGTTTCAGTGGATCTACTCTGCGGATTTCGCAGAACTGGCGCGAGGGAGGGTGTTGAAAACGTGGGCCCACGGACTAGGGTGGGTGTCTCAGCGATTGGACACCTGAACTTGGAGGGCCCGCAGTGAGCACCGAGCTGCGTCGTCTGCGCAACTACATCGACGGCGAATTCCGTGACGCCGCCGACGGACGGACCACTCAGGTGGTCAACCCCGCGACCGGTGAGGCGTACGCGACCGCCCCGCTGTCCGGGCAGGCGGACGTCGACGCCGCGATGGCGGCCGCCGCCGCGGCCTTCCCGGGCTGGCGCGACACCACGCCCGCCGAGCGGCAGAAGGCCCTGCTGAAGATCGCTGACGCCTTCGAGGAGCGCGCCGAGGAACTGATCGCGGCCGAGGTCGAGAACACGGGCAAGCCGATCGGGCTGACCCGCTCGGAGGAGATCCCTCCGATGATCGACCAGATCCGCTTCTTCGCGGGCGCGGCCCGGATGCTCGAGGGCCGCTCGGCCGGTGAGTACATGGAGGGGATGACCTCCATCATCCGCCGCGAGCCGGTCGGCGTCTGCGCGCAGGTCGCGCCGTGGAACTACCCGATGATGATGGCCGTGTGGAAGTTCGCCCCGGCGATCGCCGCGGGCAACACGGTCGTCCTGAAGCCGTCGGACACCACCCCGGCGTCCACCGTCCTGATCGCCGACATCATCGGCTCCATCCTGCCCAAGGGTGTCTTCAACGTCATCTGCGGCGACCGCGACACGGGCCGCATGATGGTCGAGCACCCGACCCCGGCGATGGCGTCCATCACCGGCTCCGTCCGCGCGGGCATGTCGGTCGCCGAGTCCGCGTCCAAGGACCTCAAGCGCGTCCACCTGGAGCTGGGCGGCAAGGCGCCGGTCGTCGTCTTCGAGGACACCGACATCGCCAAGGCCGTCGAGGACATCTCGGTGGCGGGCTTCTTCAACGCCGGCCAGGACTGCACCGCCGCCACCCGCGTCCTGGTCCACGAGTCCATCCACGACGAGTTCGTGGCCGCGCTCGCCAAGGCCGCCGCCGAGACGAAGACCGGCCTGCCCGACGACGAGGACGTGCTCTACGGCCCGCTGAACAACCCCAACCAGCTCAAGCAGGTCTCCGGCTTCATCGAGCGCCTGCCCGCGCACGCCAAGGTGGAGGCCGGCGGTCACACGGTCGGCGACAAGGGCTACTTCTACGCCCCGACCGTCGTCTCGGGCCTCAAGCAGGACGACGAGATCATCCAGAACGAGGTCTTCGGCCCGGTCATCACCGTGCAGTCCTTCACCGACGAGGAGCAGGCCGTCGAGTACGCGAACGGCGTCGACTACGCCCTCGCCTCCTCGGTGTGGACCAAGGACCACGCCCGCGCGATGCGCATGTCCAAGGCCCTCGACTTCGGCTGCGTGTGGATCAACACGCACATCCCGCTGGTCGCGGAGATGCCGCACGGCGGCTTCAAGAAGTCCGGCTACGGCAAGGACCTGTCGGCGTACGGCTTCGACGACTACACGCGTATCAAGCACGTGATGACGTCGCTGGACGCGTAGTCCTCCGAGGGCGAGCAGCGCGCGGCCCCGGGCGGGAGTCTCCGCCCGGGGCCGCGGTGTGTCCGGGAGGCGTCCGCCAGGGCGCGGCCGGCAGCGCCGGCTCCCGGTCCCGGGTGAACGTCAGCGGTTGAACGCGGGGAAGCCGAACCGCTGTGCGACGGCCGCGCCGTCACCCTTCGCGTCGGTCGCGTCGACCGAGTAGACGAGTGTCCGGGACAGGTCGCGGGTGGCCGCGATCACCGTGGCATAGCCCGGGCGGGAGCCCGTCTTGCCCCAGATGACCCTGCCGTCGAGCTCGAACCGCTCCAGCGCCGCCCCGTAGGTCGCCCCGGGCACGTCCGGGACGGTGAACATCTCCTGCAACTGCGGCTCCGGCACGACCCGTCCGCGGAACAGCGCGACCAGCAGACGTTCCAGGTCGGCGGTCGTCGAGATCATGTCGCCGGCGGCCCACCGGTCGGACATGTTCCAGTCGGTCACGTCGACCAGCTTGCCGTCGATCCAGTCGTACCCCCGGTTGTGCGGGCCGTGGACGCGCGGGTCGGAGCCCTGCGGGAACGAGGTGTCCCGCATGCCGAGCGGCCGGAAGATCCGGACGGCCGCCTGGTGCGCGTAGGAGTCGCCGGTGACCTTCTCGATCAGCAGGCCGAGCACGGTGTAGTGGATGTTGGCGTAGTCCTGCCGGGTGCCGGGCGCGAACTCCGGGCCCTTGGCGACCGAGGCCGCCACGACCTGACGCGGCGTCAATGTCTCGAAGCGGTGCGGGTATCCCTCCTCGACCGTCTCTCCGAGGGACGCTCCCGGCTGCAGTCCGCTCGTGTAGTTGAGCAACTGACGTACGGTGACGGGCTCGAAGTCCTCGGTCAGCAGCCCCGGAAGATACTGCTGCACGGTGCCGTCCAGGCTGATCCGTCCCTCGGCGGCGAGTTGCAGCACGATCGCCGCGGTCACCACCTTGGTCACCGAACCGGCCCTGAAGCGGGCGTTCTCCAACGCGGGTGCCCCTGTCCGCACATCGCGCACCCCGGCGACGCCGCGCCACGTTCCCCGGCCGCCCACGCGGATGAGCGCGGCGGTGGCGTCGTGGTCGGGCAGCCCGGCGATCGCCGCGCACAGGGCTTGGGTGTCGGGGCCGCCCGTCGTGGGCGGCGCGGTCGCCCGTGCCGCGCACGACGGAGGTCCGGAACGGGCGGAGGCGACTCCCGCCAGGGGGAGGGCGCCCAGGCCCAGGGCGAGGGCGGTGGTGAGGGCGACGGCGGCCGGACGTAACTGCATGGGACGCTCCCTGGACGAGACGATGTCGGTGATCATCCTGCGTGCCGCCCGGTGGAGGGGGATCCTCTCGGAGGAGGGCACGGTCCCGGGCACGGGGACCGAGGGTTCCCCTAGGGGACGGGCCGGTGCCGCGGGGTGGCGTGTGGTCCGCGTCGCGCCGAAAAACTGTTATCCCGGCCCCCGCTGCTCCGTCTCCCCAGCGCCCCCTGATCCCGACGCAGAGGAGCGAACCGCGTGAGGCACGGGCACGGCGACCGTGAGCGCCCCCACCGCCGCCACCACCGGTCACGGCAGAAGGTCCGTCCCGGTATCGACGGATATCCGGCGTTCCGGCGCGAGCCATCGTGGACCGCCCGCCCCGTGGATGCCGATCGTGGCTGAGACTGTACGTCCGCAGGGCGGTACGACGACCAGGGAGAGGACGCACGTGGACACCCGGCAGTGGCGTTCCACCATCGCGGCGGCGCAGGCCGGTGACCGGCGGGCGCTGGACGAGCTGGTCGCGGGCTGGCTGCCGCTCGTCTACAACATCGTCGGCCGTGCACTGAACGGCCATGCCGATGTCGACGACGTCGTGCAGGAGACGATGCTGCGCGCCGTCGACAACATCGGCACCCTGCGCGATCCGGACAGTTTCCGCTCCTGGCTGGTCGCCATCGCCATGCGGCAGATACGGGACCGGGCGCGCCGCCGGACGGCCGAGCCGCTGGCCGGGGACGCGGGGGACCGGGCCGCCGACTTCGCCGAACTCACGGTGCTGCGGCTGCAGTTGGAGGGCCAGCGACGTGAGGTCGCGGAAGCGGTGCGCTGGCTCGACGACGAGGACCGGCAACTGCTGTCGCTGTGGTGGCTGGAGGTCGCGGGCGAACTCACCCGCCGCGAGCTGGCCGCCGCCGTCGGTATCAACCGTCAGCACGCCGCCGTGCGGGTGCAGCGGATGAGGGCGCGGCTGGAGGTGGCGCGCGGCATCGTACGGGCACTGGAGGGCTCCTGCCCCTCTCTGGCCGCCGTCACCGCCCGCTGGGACGGCCGCCCCGGCTCCGTGTGGCGCAAGCGGCTGGCCCGGCACATTCGCGACTGCCCCGTGTGCACCGGGGCCGAGAAGGCCGTCGTGCCCGCCGAACGACTGCTCGCCGGGATCGCGCTCGTCCCCGTCCCGGCCGGCTTCGCCCTCTCGCTGGCGCTCGGCGGCAAGACGTCCGCGGCGGCCGCCTCCGTCGGCTGGTCGGCCAAGGTGCTCGGCGCGCTCACCAAGCCCGCCGTGGTCGTCACGGCGGGCGCGACGATCGTCGCGGGCGGCGCGTACGTCGTGACGCGGACGCCGCAGGCGCCGCCCGCCCCTCGGATCACACCCACGGCGGCGAGCACCGCCCGCCCGCCCACGCACACCCCGCCGAGCGCCCTGCCCTCGCCGTCCACGGTGAGCCCCACACCGTCGGCGAAGGCGGTGGACCTGTACGGCACGGTCGTCGACGCCGTCGACAGGCCGCCCGCCCCGGACACCCCGCCGGGACCGCTGCCGCACCGCCCCGAGTCCGGGATCACCAGCAGCGGCGGCCCGAAGGCCGTCCTGCAGCACCGCGGCGAGAACGTCACGCTCAAGGGCCGGGGCTACGTCCTCGTGCGCTGGCAGATAGCGCCGAAGTACCGCCCGGGCAACCTGGTCATGCCGACCTGGACCGGCCTGAAGGGGAAGCTGTTCCACGTGGCGTCCGGCGGCGGCCGCCGGATGGACGACGCACTCACCGGCAGCCCGGGCGGCTACGCCACCGGCATGGGCGGACCGTCCATCGGATACGCCGTGCTGCCGGCCGGCACCCAGCAGATGTGGCAGAACGAGTACTTCTACCTGGACGGCTCCGTCACCCTCACCATGAACGAGCGAGGCTGCGACTACGGCATCACCGTCTTCCCGACGAACTGGGACGCCGTGAACAAGGACATCCGCACCGGCCCCGCGCAGGGCGCCATCCGCTACGGCCTGGTCCGCGACAACGGCAAGGACACCGCGCCGGTGCCCCAGTACGTCACCCGCGCCACCCCGGCCGACCCGGCGACCGTCCCTCAGCGCTCCGAGGTGTAGCCGTTCAGCGGTCCGCGCAGCGTACACAGCGCGTCGATGCGGTTCGTCGTGATCGAGTCCACGCCCGCCTCCAGCAGCCGCCGCATCGACCGGCGGGTGTCGGGCGTCCACACCGACAGCAGATGGCCGCCCCGGTGCACCCGGGCCGCCAGGTCCCGGTCGACCAGGCCGAAGCGGTAGTTGAGCCAGCGCGGGCGCACCGCGTCGAGCAGCGCGGGCCGTGGCGGGGCGAGGGTCGTCCAGGTCAGGGCGATCTCCGCCGCGGGATCGGCGGCACGCACCGCCAGCATGGTCCCGGCGCCCGCGCAGTAGTACACGCGCTCGGCGGCTCTGCAGTCCCGGACGATGCCGACGATCCGGCGAACGGCGGCCGACGAGGGACCCCCCGGCAGGTCGATCATCACCCGGCTGCCGTCGGTCGCCGCGAGCGCGTCCGCCAGCGTCGGCACGCCGCCCGCCGTCAGTCCCCGCACCTCCTCCGAGGAGAGGGCCGCGAGCGGGCGGTCGTGCTCCCACAGACGCTTCAGCGTCCCGTCGTGCAGCAGCACGGGCACGCCGTCCCGGGAGAGCCGTACGTCGATCTCCACCGCGTCCGCGCCGCGTTGGAGCGCGGAACGCAGCGAGTCGAGCGTGTTCTCGCGGTGACGATAGGGGTCGCCGCGATGGGCCACGGCGGTCACGGTACGCATGGGCTCATTGTGACGGTGCCGGGCCGCGTGGCGGCCCCTCGGGGTGGTGGCCGGACGGCGTGCGGGCCGTCAGGGCGCGAGCCACGCCGCGGTGTACGCGTCGATCTCGGCCGACAGCCGCGCCTTGCCCGCGTCGTCCAGGAACGACGCCTCGACCGCGTTCTTGGCGAGGCCGGCCAGGCCCCGCTCGTCCAGGCCGAGGAGCCGGGCGGCGACCGCGTACTCGTTGTTGAGGTCGGTGCCGAACATCGGCGGGTCGTCGGAGTTGACGGTGACGAGGACCCCGGCGCGCAGGAACTCCTTGATGGGGTGCTCGTCGAGCGAGCGGACCGCGCGCGTGGCGATGTTGGAGGTCGGGCAGACCTCCAGCGGGATGCGGTGCTCGGCGAGGTGGGCCAGCAGCTTCGGGTCACGGGCGGAGCTGGTGCCGTGCCCGATGCGCTCGGCGCGCAGCTCGTTCAGCGCGTCCCACACCGTCTCCGGCCCGGTCGTCTCGCCCGCGTGCGGCACGGAGTGCAGGCCCGCCGCTATGGCCCGGTCGAAGTAGGGCTTGAACTGGGGCCGCGGCACGCCGATCTCGGGGCCGCCGAGCCCGAACGAGACGAGCCCCTCGGGCCGCAGCCGGTCGTCGGTGGCGAGCCGCACCGTCTCCTCGGCCGAGGTGAGCCCGGCCTCGCCGGGGATGTCGAAGCACCAGCGCAGCACGGTCCCGAACTCGGCCTCCGCGGCCTTGCGGGCGTCCTCGATCGCGTCCATGAACGCGCGCTCGTCGATACCGCGGCGGGTGGACGAGTACGGGGTGATGGTCAGCTCGGCGTAGCGGACCTGCTGGCGGGCCATGTCGCGGGCGACCTCGTACGTCAGCAGGCGCACGTCCTCGGGGGTCCGGATCAGGTCGACGACGGACAGGTACACCTCGATGAAGTGGGCGAAGTCGGTGAACGTGAAGTAGTCGGCCAGCGCCTCGGGGTCGGTGGGCACCTTGGAGTCGGGGTGGCGGGCGGCCAGTTCCGAGACGATGCGGGGGGAGGCGGAGCCGACGTGGTGCACGTGCAGTTCGGCCTTGGGCAGCCCGGCGATGAAGGCGTGCAGGTCGCGCACGGCGGGAGCGTCGCGGTGGTCGGTCAAGGTTCCTCCCCGGGAACGGCGTCCCGGCGCGGGGCGGTCGGCCCGGGCGGGACGCGGTGATCGGCTGATCGGTGACGTGCGGGATCATCGTAGGGCGCGGGCCGCGCCACCGAGACGGGCCCGTAGCATGACGGAACATCCGACAGAGGGGGACCCACGCATGTCCGACGACGCCCGGCGCCCGGGAACACCTCAGGACGCGGCCCCGGACGGGTGGGCCTCACCGGACCGCGGGACGGACGGTGCGGCGGGCGGACAGGCCCCGGAGGTCTCGGACGGCGCGGGCGGCTGGATACCGGGTGCCCCCGCCGGCCGGCCGTCCGGAGTGCCGCTCGGCAAGCCCGCCCCCGACCCATGGGCGCCCCCCGTCGAGCCCCAGGGCGGCGTGGTCTCCGGCGGCGGCACCCCCTCCGCGCCCCACCGGTCCACGGCCGTCCCGCCGCCCGCTCCCACCCCACCGGGCACCCCGCCCCAGGGACCCTGGTCCGGCCCGTACGCCCAAGCGGGCCCCGCAGCCCCCGGCAACCCCTTCGCACCCGTGTCCCCCGCCCCGGGCGCGCCCGTGCCGCCGCCCCCCGTCGGGCCCGAGGGACCGGGTCAGGTGCCGTACGGCTATCCCGGGCCTCCCGCGTATCCCGCGTATCCCGGGTACGGCATGCCCTACGGCCCGCAGGGCGCCGCTTACGGCTGGCCCGGTATGCCGCTCCCGCCGAGCAACGGCATGGGGATCGCCTCGCTCGTGCTCGGCATCATCTCCGTCGTCGTGTTCTGCCTCTGGCCCGTGAGCATGATCATCGGCGTGCTCGCCGTGATCTTCGGCATCGTCGGCCGTCGCAAGGCGCGCCGAGGCGAGGCGACGAACGGAGGCATGGCCCTGGCCGGTCTCATCTGCGGTGCGGTCGGCTTCGTCCTGGGCGTCGTCCTGCTCATCGTCTTCCTCGCCGCCCCGGACAGCGGCGACGACCCGTGGACGGGCACCGACGACGGCTACTCGACCTCGCTGGTGACGGGCGCCACCGGCTGAGCTACCGGGCCCCCCTGACCCGCGGCCAGCCGCTGCCGCGCCTCCATCAGCGCGAACCCCAGCAGGTTCGGCCCCCGCCACCGCTCCGGATCCGCCGCCCGTTCGTCGTCCGCGGCGAGCCCGATGCCCCACACCCGGTCCAGTGGGCTCGCCTCGACGAGCACCCACTCCCCGGTGCGCAGCAGGAAGTCCCGCAGATCCCGGTGCGCGGCGAACTTGTGCACGCTGCCCTCGACCACGATGCCGAACCGCTCGCGCTCCCATATCGCCTCGTCGAAGCCGCGTACCAGGCGCCCCGCCTTCTTCGCGAGGGCGGGCTCCGGCGACTGAAGCACCTTCCGCTCCGCCGCCGCGTCGTCGAAGAGCCGCGCCTTCGACGCCATCATCCAGTGCTCGGCCGTCGCGTACTCCACGCCGTCGACCGTGAACGGCGACGGCCACCACTGGCTCAGGCAGCTCGCCCCGATCCGGCCGTCCCGGCGCGGACGGTGCCCCCAGAAGTGGAGGTACTTGATCCTCGCCCCCGCGCGGACCTCCCCGATCAGGACGTCCCAAGAATCGATCTTCTCCATGCCGCCGAGTCTGGCACGCACCACTGACATTCCGTCCTTGCTTTCTGAGCCTCACTCGACAGGTGGTCTACAGATTCCGTCGCGTAACCAAAAGGCAACAACGGAATCACTTGTTGGCCTCCCCTTGCTCTGTCAGGATCGGCACTCACATCGAGCCGAAGCCACGTCGGCCTCCGCAGCGCACGCGGGGCCGGCGGCGGAGGAGAGCGACATGCAGAACCCCGGCAGCGCCGGCGACACCCACACCCGCCCGACGGCGCGGGACGACGTACAGGAACGTTTCGCGGACGGTGCGCAGTACATCGCGGGCCGACCGGCGAGGGGCACCTCGGGCCGTACGCACGCGGTGATCGACCCCTCGACCGGCACCGAGGTGTACACCTACGAACTGGCAGGCACGGGCGACGTCGACCGCGCCGTCGCCGCCGCCCGCGCCGCGTTCCCCGAGTGGTCGGCGGCGACTCCGGGCGAACGCTCCGACGCGCTGCACCGCTTCGCCACCGTCCTCGCCGACCGCGCCGAGGACTTCGCCCGCGTGGAGTCGCTCCAGTGCGGCAAGCCGCTGAAGCTGACGCGGGAGTTCGACGTCCCCGGCACGATCGACAACACCGCCTTCTTCGCCGGTGCCGCCCGCCACCTCCAGGGGCAGTCCGCGGGCGAGTACTCCGGCGACCACACCTCCTACGTCCGCCGCGAACCCATCGGCGTCATCGGCTCCATCGCGCCCTGGAACTACCCCCTCCAGATGGCCGCCTGGAAGATCCTCCCGGCGATCGCCGCGGGCAACACGATCGTCCTGAAGCCGGCCGAGCCGACCCCGCTGACCTCCCTGCTCTTCGCCCGCGCCGCCACGTACGCGGGCATCCCGGACGGTGTCATCAACATCGTGACCGGCAGTGGCAAGGAGGCCGGCGAACATCTCGTCGGTCACCCCGACGTGGCCATGACCTCCTTCACCGGTTCGACCACGGTCGGCAGGCGCGTCGCCGAGATCGCCACCGCGACCGTCAAGCGCCTCCACCTGGAACTCGGCGGCAAGGCCCCCTTCGTCGTCTTCGACGACGCGGACCTGGAGGCCGCCGTGCACGGCGCGGTCGCGGGCGCCCTCATCAACACCGGCCAGGACTGCACGGCCGCCACGCGCGCGTATGTGCAACGGCCCCTCTACGACGAGTTCGTCGCGCGGACCGCCGCCCTCATGGAGACCGTCCGGCTCGGCGACCCGTTCGCCCCCGGCACCGACCTCGGTCCGCTGATCTCGCACGTCCAGCGGGACCGTGTGGCCGGCTTCGTCGACCGGGCGCGTGCCTACGCGCGCGTGGTGACCGGCGGTGAGGCTCCCGGGGGCGACCTCGAGGACGGCGCCTACTATCGGCCCACCCTGATCGCCGACGCACCCCAGGACAGCGAGATCGTCCAGTCCGAGATCTTCGGGCCCGTGCTGGTCGTCCTGCCCTTCGACAGCGACGACGACGGCATCCGGCTCGCCAACGACACCCCTTACGGCCTCGCCGCCTCCGCCTGGACGCGGGACGTCTACCGGGCTAACCGCGCGACCCGCGAGATCAGGTCGGGCTGCGTCTGGGTCAACGACCACATCCCGATCATCAGCGAGATGCCCCACGGCGGCTACCGCGCCTCGGGCTTCGGCAAGGACATGTCCGCGTATTCGTTCGAGGAATACACCCAGATCAAGCACGTCATGTTCGACAACACGGCGGTGGCCCGCAAGGACTGGCACCGCACGATCTTCGGGGACCGCTAGCAGACGGGCCGCCCGACCCGCGGCCGCACACCCTCCCGAAAGGGCACCACCTCCGAAAGGGCACCACGCGCATGGAGCAGTACGAGCCCGACCGCCTGACCCCGGCCCAAGTGGCCGCCATGCGGCGCAGTTTCCGCAGCGGCAGGGCCGCCCTGACCCGCCGTTCGCTGCTGCGCGCCTCCGCGGGCGGTGTGCTCGCCGTGGGCGGCCTCGGGGCGCTGAGCGCCTGCGGCATCCCACCGGCCGGCAAGACACAGGGCGGCACGTCCACGCAGGACTTCTCGGCGAAGGAGAAGGTCGTCAACTTCTCCAACTGGCCCGAGTACATCGACGTGGACGACAGCGGCAAGCACCACCCGACGCTCGACACGTTCGCCCGGCGGACCGGGATCAAGGTCAAGTACACCGAGGACATCAACGACAACAACGAGTTCTTCGGCAAGATCAAGCCGCAGCTCGCCGCGGGCCAGGACACCGGCCGCGACCTGATCGTCCTCACCGACTGGCTGGCCGCCCGGCTGATCCGCCTGGGCTGGGTGCAGAAGCTGGACCCGTCCAACCTGCCGCACGCCTTCGCCAACCTGTCGGCCCAGTTCCGCAGCCCCGACTGGGACCCCGGCCGCGCCTACTCCTACCCCTGGCAGGGCATCGACACGGTCATCGCCTTCAACAAGAAGGCCCTCGACGGCATCGAGGTCAGGTCGGTGTCCGACCTGCTCGACAACCCCAAGCTCAAGGGCCGAGTCGGCTTCCTGTCGGAGATGCGCGACAGCGTCGGCATGACGATGCTCGACATGGGCAAGGACCCCGCGAAGTTCACCGACGACGACTTCGACGCGGTGCTGGCCCGCCTGCAGAAGGCCGTCGACAAGGGCCAGATCCGCCGCTTCACCGGCAACGACTACACGTCCGACCTCACCAAGGGCGACCTGGCCGCCTGCGTCGCCTGGGGCGGCGACGTCGTCCAGCTCAAGGCGGACAGCCCGGACGTCGACTACGTCATCCCGGACAGCGGCTACATGACGTCGACCGACAACCTGCTGATCCCCAACAAGGCGCGCCACAAGACGAACGCCGAACGGCTCATCGACTTCTACTACGAGCCCGAACAGGCCGCCGCACTGGCCGCCTACATCAACTACGTGTCTCCCGTCGACGGCGTGAAGGACCACCTCGCGAAGCTCGACAAGTCGGCGGCGAACAACCCGCTGATCATTCCCGACAAGGCCATGGCCGCCAAGTCCCACGCCTTCCGCTCGCTGACGCAGAAGGAAGAGACGGCCTACGAAGAGAAGTTCGCGAAGCTCACAGGGGCGTGACGACGATGACCACCACGACAGACACCGGCGGCGACGTCCGCCTCGCGGGCATCAGCAAGACCTACGGCGCCTTCACCGCCGTACACCCGCTCGACCTGACCGTGCCCCAGGGGTCCTTCTTCGCCCTGCTCGGCGCCTCCGGCTGCGGCAAGACCACCACCCTGCGCATGATCGCCGGCCTGGAGGAACCCACGAGCGGCACCGTCCGCCTCGGCGACGAGGACGTCACGCACCTGCCGCCGTACAAGCGCCCGGTGAACACGGTCTTCCAGTCCTACGCCCTCTTCCCGCACCTGGACATCTTCGAGAACGTCGCCTTCGGCCTGCGCCGGCGCGGCATCAAGTCGGTGAAGAAGCAGGTCGAGGACATGCTCGACCTGGTGCAGCTCGGCGAGCAGGCGCGCAAGAAGCCGCACCAGCTCTCCGGCGGGCAGCAACAGCGCGTCGCCGTGGCCCGCGCGCTGATCAACCACCCCAAGGTGCTCCTGCTGGACGAGCCGCTCGGCGCCCTCGACCTCAAGCTGCGCCGCCAGATGCAACTGGAGCTCAAGCGGATCCAGACCGAGGTCGGCATCACCTTCATCCACGTCACGCACGACCAGGAGGAGGCCATGACGATGGCCGACACGGTCGCCGTGATGAACGCGGGCCGGGTCGAGCAACTCGGCTCGCCCACCGACCTGTACGAGAACCCGCGGACGACATTCGTCGCCAACTTCCTCGGCACCTCCAACCTGATCGTGGCCGAGGTCGACGCCAAGAACGGCGGGGAGATCGTTCTGAAGGCGGGCGGCGGCAGGCTCACCCTCCCCGAGGCGCGCTGTTCCGCGCCCACGGGAAACGGCGGGAAGGTGCTCGTCGGCGTCCGCCCGGAGAAGATCTCACTGACCCACGCCGACGACGCGGGCGAGGTCCCCGAGGGCCGCAACCGCATCACCGGCAGGATCGCCGACGCGAGTTTCATCGGCGTCTCCACCCAGTACGTCGTCGACAGCCCGGTCTGCCCCGAGTTCGCGGTCTACGCCCAGAACATCGACCGCGACCCCCGTCTCGTACCCGGCGCGGAGGTCGTCCTGCACTGGAACCCGGCCCACACCTTCGGCCTCGACGCGGCTCAGGACATCGACGCCGGCGTCGAGACCGTGGAGCCGGAAGAGGAGGTGGCCGCCTGATGGCCGCCGTCACCGAGGCGCCCCCGCCCCTCGCGCCGACCGCTCCCCAGAAGCAGAAGCCCCCGCGCAGACGGGGCCGCCTCACGCCGTACTGGCTGCTGCTGCCGGGCATCCTGTGGCTGCTGGTCTTCTTCGCGCTGCCGATGATCTACCAGGCGTCCACATCCGTGCAGACCGGCTCCCTGGAACAGGGCTACAAGGTCACCTGGCACTTCGCCACCTACTGGGACGCACTGTCCGCCTACTGGCCGCAGTTCGTACGGTCGGTCCTCTACGCGGCCGCCGCGACGCTGCTGTGCCTGCTCCTCGGTTACCCGCTGGCGTACCTCATCGCCTTCCGCGCGGGCCGCTGGCGGAACCTGATCATGATCCTGGTGATCGCGCCGTTCTTCACCAGCTTCCTGATCCGAACGCTCGCCTGGAAGACGATCCTCGCGGACGGCGGCCCGGTCGTCGGCGCCCTCAACAGCCTGCACGTCCTGGACGTCACCAACTGGCTCGGCTGGACCTCCGGCGACCGCGTGCTCGCCACCCCGCTCGCGGTGGTGTGCGGACTGACGTACAACTTCCTGCCGTTCATGATCCTGCCGCTGTACACCTCGCTGGAGCGCATCGACCCGCGCCTGCACGAGGCGGCGGGCGACCTGTACGCGAAGCCCTTCACCACCTTCCGGAAGGTCACCTTCCCGCTGTCGATGCCGGGCGTGGTCTCCGGCACCCTGCTGACCTTCATCCCGGCGGCCGGCGACTACGTCAACGCGGACCTGCTCGGCTCCACCGACACCCGCATGATCGGCAACGTCATCCAGACGCAGTTCCTCACCGTCCTCGACTACCCGAAGGCCGCGGCCCTCTCGTTCATCCTGATGGCCGCGATCCTCATCATGGTCACGGTCTACATCCGCAGGTCCGGCACGGAGGATCTGGTTTAAATGACCGTCGTCAACTGGCTCAAGCGCCATCTCGTCGTCATCGCCGGACTGCTGACGCTCGCCTATCTCCTGCTGCCGAACGTCGTCGTCACGGTGTTCTCCTTCAACAAGCCGACGGGCCGCTTCAATTACGAGTGGCAGCAGTTCTCCGCGGACGCCTGGAAGGACCCGTGCGGCGTGGCCGGAATGTGCGGCTCGCTGGCGGTCAGCCTCCAGATCGCCGTGTGGGCGACGCTCGGCGCCACGATCCTCGGCACGATGATCGCCTTCGCGCTGGTCCGCTACCGCTTCCGCGCGCGCGGAGCCGTGAACTCGCTGATCTTCCTGCCGATGGCGATGCCCGAGGTCGTCATGGCGGCCTCGCTGCTCACCCTGTTCCTCAACATGGGCGCCCAGCTCGGCTTCTGGACCATCCTGATCGCGCACGTCATGTTCTGCCTGAGCTTCGTCGTCACCGCGGTCAAGGCGCGCGTGATGTCGATGGACCCGCGGCTGGAACAGGCGGCGCAGGACCTGTACGCGGGCCCGGTCCAGACGTTCCTGCGGGTCACGCTCCCCATCGCCGCACCGGGCATCGCGGCGGGCGCGCTGCTCGCCTTCGCGCTGTCCTTCGACGATTTCATCATCACCAATTTCAACGCGGGCTCGACCGTCACCTTCCCCATGTTCGTGTGGGGCTCGGCGCAGCGCGGAACGCCCGTCCAGATCAATGTCATCGGCACGACGATGTTCATCGTCGCCGTCCTCTTCGTGCTGGCGGCCATGGCCGTCGGCAACCGCAGAAGGCGCCAGAAGGCGTAAATCACCACTCCGCAGAATTCCGTAGGGAGTTGACATCATGGCCCCGAGCGCCATGACCCGTTGGACCAGTTCTCTCTCCGAAGCCCGGCCGGTCCCGTACTGGCTGGACGACCCCGCAAGGCCCCGCCCCGAGCCCGCGCTCACCGGCGCCGAGACCTGCGACCTGCTGGTCGTGGGCGGCGGCTACAGCGGACTGTGGACCGCGCTGATCGCCAAGGAGCGCGACCCCGGGCGGGACGTGGTGCTGCTGGAGGGCCGTGAGGTGGGCTGGGCCGCCTCCGGCCGCAACGGCGGCTTCTGCGCCGCCTCCCTCACCCACGGCCTGGCCAACGGCCTCGCCCGCTGGCCGGGCGAGATCCACAAGCTGCAGGAGCTCGGCGCCCGCAACCTCGACGAGATCGAGAAGGCGGTCGCCCGCCACTCGCTGGACTGCGACTTCGAACGCACCGGCGAAATCGACGTCGCGACCGAGACGTACCAGGCGTGGGAACTGAAGGACTGGTACGAGGAGATGGAACGCCGGGGCCTCGCCGACGGCGTCGAGTACCTGGACGCGGACGCGGTACGGGAACAGGTCGACTCGCCGACCTTCCTCGCGGGTCTGTACGACCGCCGGGGCGTGGCCATGGTCCATCCGGCGAAGCTCGCCTGGGGCCTCAAACGCGCCTGCCTGCGCCTCGGGGTGCGCATCCACGAGCACACGCCCGCCCTCACCCTGAAGCCGTACGGCGCCGGCATGGCCGTCCGCACGCCGTACGGCGAGGTGCGCGCGCGGCGCGTGGCACTCGGCACGAACGTCTTCCCGAACCTGGTGCGGCGCGTCCGCTCGTACACCGTCCCGGTCTACGACTACGCGCTGATGACCGAGCCGCTCACCGCCGAGCAGCTCGCCTCCGTCCGCTGGAAGAACCGCCAGGGCCTCGGGGACTCGGCGAACCGGTTCCACTACTTCCGGCTCTCGGCCGACAACCGCGTCCTGTGGGGCGGCTACGACGCGATCTACCCGTACGGCGGCCGGGTGCGCGCCGAGTACGACGACCGCCCGGAGACGTACGCCAAGCTCGCCGGGCACTTCTTCACCTGCTTCCCGCAGTTGGAGGGCGTGCGCTTCACCCACGCGTGGGGCGGTGCGATCGACACCTGCTCGCGTTTCTCGGCGTTCTTCGGCACGGCCCACCAGGGCAGGGTGGCGTACGCGGCCGGGTACACGGGCCTCGGCGTCGGCGCGACCCGCTTCGGCGCGGAGGTCATGCTCGACCTGCTGGCGGGGGAGCGCACGGAGCGGACGGAGCTGGAGATGGTCCGCAGGAAGCCGCTGCCGTTCCCGCCGGAGCCGTTCGCCTGGACGGGCATCGCCCTGACGAAGTGGTCGCTGGCGCGGGCGGACGCTCACGCGGGGCGGCGCAATCTGTGGTTGCGGACCATGGACCGACTGGGCCTGGGCTTCGACAGCTGACGGCCTGCCCGGCCACTACAACCTCTCGTACCGTCCGAGGAACACCGCGAGCCCGGTCAGCGGCACGGTGCACAGACACCAACTGGCCACGACGTCCAGGGGCCAGTGGTAGCCGTGGCGGACCAGACCGAAGGCCACGCCGAGGTTGAGGGCGAGGCAGGCGAGGACCACTCCGCGGCGGGCGTACGCCGTGCGCAGCCACGGCCACAGGACGAGGGCCGCCGAACCGTAGGCGACGGCGGCGGTGGCCGTGTGGCCGGAGGGGAAGAAGCCGGTGGCCGGGCCCATCACGGGTGGGCCCGGCCGGGCGACGAGGTCCTTGAGCGGGACGACGAACACCGGGACGACGGCCATCGGGAGGGCGGCGGCGAGGGACGGCAGCCACCACCGCCGCGCACCGGCGCGCCGGGCACGCCAGGCGACGTACACGAGGACGACGGTGAGGACGGGGACGGCGACGGAGATGTTCCCCAGGTCGGCGAGGATCCCGGAGAGCCGGTCGGGACGGACCAGGTCCCCGCTCAGCCGCCGGTCCGCCCGCGTGAGCGGACCACGGGCGAGGACCTGCCAGGTGAGCAGGAGGAAGAGCAGGACGGCGGTGACCAGGACACAGGCAGGCCACCTCCGCCGAGGGACGGGTTCTCGGGACGACGACACGCCGGACAGCTTCGCACCGGCCGGCCGGGCCGCCGTGGTCGGGTGCCGCCCGCTGTCGGTGGCGGCGGTTAGTGTGGGGCAGCATTTGAATGGGGGAGGGCTGGAATGGCCGATGCGCCGATCGACCTGATGCGCCTGGAAGGCGAGGGCAACAGCGTCGTGCTCCGGATCACGGGGATGGAGCCGCGGAAGGATGCGGACGCCACCCCTGTACTGGCCGGGGAGTTCCTGGTGGAGACGCCGTTCGTGCGGGGCGGTGTCGCGGCCCGGCTCCTGCCGGAGGACCTGCGGCGGTGGCAGCAGGCCCTGGACGCCCTGGACGCCGGTGGGGACATCGCCTGGCGTGAGGGCGCACGGGGCCCCCGGCTGTTCGTCGAACGCGACGAGGACGGCGAACGGTGCCGCGTCACCGTCGAGGACGACTCGACGTCCCGGACCACGGTGACCGTGACGGTTCCCTTGAAGGACGAGTGGTTCGACGACGCGTACCACCGCCTGGACCTGATCTGGGAGACCTGGCCCCTGAACGGGTGAGGCGGGACGCGGGACGGCCGCCCCGGAACAGGGGGGGTGGTTCCGAGGCGGCCGTGGTGATCGGGGTGCCGCCCGCCCCGGGGGGTTTGGGGCGTGCGGCCGTCCGATCATGAGGAGATCCGGAGCCGAAGGCTCCTTTGTGTGCGCGAGGGCACGACCAGGTCGAAGCTGGGGAGGCCCCGGCCCAGTGCCGCCCGCAGTCCCCTGCGGGCGGGTGTATCTCTCATCTGCGTAGAACCTACGGCAGGAAAAACCGCTCCGACAGCCGGAAACGCGTCCCGCCATCCACCTCGCACACCTTCTTCACACGCTCTGACGTAGGTGGTCAGATCCGGGCGAACGCCTGCTCGATGATGTCCAGACCCTCGTTCAGCAGGTCCTGGCCGATCACCAGCGGCGGCAGGAAGCGCAGCACGTTGCCGTAGGTGCCACAGGTCAGGACCAGCAGGCCCTCCTGGTGGCAGGCCTTGGCGAGCGCCGAGGTCGCCTCCGGGTTCGGCTCCTTCGTCGTACGGTCCTTCACCAGCTCGATCGCGATCATCGCGCCACGGCCGCGGACGTCGCCGATCACGTCGAACTTCTCGGCCATCGCCGTCAGGCGGGCCTTCATGGTCTCCTCGATCTCCTTCGCCCGGGCGTTGAGGTCGAGCTCCTTCATCGTCTCGATCGCGCCGAGCGCGCCCGCGCAGGCGACCGGGTTGCCGCCGTAGGTGCCGCCCAGGCCGCCCGCGTGCGCGGCGTCCATGATCTCGGCGCGGCCGGTGACCGCGGCGAGCGGGAGGCCGCCCGCGATGCCCTTGGCGGTGGTGATCAGGTCGGGGACGATGCCCTCGTCCTCGCACGCGAACCACTGGCCGGTGCGGCAGAAGCCGGACTGGATCTCGTCGGCGACGAAGACGATGCCGTTGTCCGTGGCGAACTTCCGCAGCGCGGGCAGGAAGCCCTTCGCCGGCTCGATGAAGCCGCCCTCGCCGAGCACCGGCTCGATGATGATCGCGGCCACGTTGTCCGCGCCGACCTGCTTGGTGATCTGGTCGACGGCCTGCGCGGCGGCCTCGGGGCCGCAGTTGTCCGGACCGGTCGGCCAGCGGTAGGCGTACGCCATCGGCATGCGGTAGACCTCGGGCGCGAACGGGCCGAAGCCGTGCTTGTACGGCATGTTCTTCGCCGTCAGCGCCATCGTGAGGTTCGTGCGGCCGTGGTAGCCGTGGTCGAAGACGACGACCGCCTGGCGCTTGGTGTACGCGCGGGCGATCTTGACCGCGTTCTCGACGGCTTCGGCGCCCGAGTTGAACAGCGCCGACTTCTTGGCGTGGTCACCCGGCGTGAGCTCGGCCAGGGCCTCGGCGACGGCCACATAGCCCTCGTACGGCGTGACCATGAAACAGGTGTGCGTGAAGTCCTGGAGCTGCGCCGACGCCCGGCGTACGACGGCCTCGGCGGAGGCGCCCACGGACGTCACGGCGATACCGGAACCGAAGTCGATCAGCCGGTTGCCGTCGACGTCCTCGATGATCCCGCCGCCCGCACGCGTGGTGAACACCGGCAGCACCGAACCCACGCCCTGCGCGACCGCGGCGGTGCGACGGGCCTGCAGCTCGAGCGACTTCGGGCCGGGGATGGCGGTGACGACGCGGCGCTCCTGCGGAAGTGCGGTCATGGGGGCTCCCTGATGATCGTGCGAACCGAACCGGGGCTTCCGGCGCACCGGCGCTGTGGCGGACGGCGGACCGGGGATCCGGGCGGGGGTGCTTTTCGGACGCTTGCCTTCTTTTCTCGCAGGCTAAGGCGGGCGGTGCAGGGTGGGCATGCTCCATGTGGGCGCCTTGGAGGCCCCGGCTTGTCCGCGGTGGACATAGCGGCGGCCGGGGCGGAGGGGACGCGTCCGCCGACGCCCGGTCGCGTATGCGGTGAACTCCCCTTGCCGGGACGTTAGATTGACTCGCGGACGGTGGACGGAGCGGCTGGTCAGGGGGCAACGGCGATGGACAGCGACGGAACGCAGGACGCACGGAGCACACGGGCCGATCCCGTGCCGCGTCCGGCGGGGCCGCCCCCGGCGCCACCCCGCCCGGCCCACGCGCCCGGGCCGCCGCCGCGCCCGGCGTGGTCCCCCGGCAAGGCCGACGTGCCCGCACCGGCCCCGCCGCCCCGGCCGACCGTCGCCGACTGGCTCAACGAGCCCCGCCCGGCCGCCGGCCCCGGGATCTGGCGATTCGGGTACCGCCTGCCCAAGTCCGCGCAGACGCGCGAGCGGCTCGCGCCCGTCACCGTCGTCGGACTGACGGTCCCCCTGGTGGTGGGGCTGCTCGTCTGGTCCTTGTGGCGCCATGGCAGCGTCCCGTACCAGTGGGCCGTCCTCAAGCTGTTCACCCCGCAGGACTGGTGGTGGGGAGGCACCACCGCCCCCAAGGGGATGCAGGGCCAAGAGGCCATCGAGGTGTACGACGGCGTCTTCTTCGGCGTCCTCGTCTACGTCATGGCCCGGCTCGGAAGCTGGGCCGATGTCGTCCGGCACGTCGTCGGCCGCCGCGAGCAGCCCGCGCGCGCCCTCCTCGCCGCCGTCGGCGGCCTCGCCGCCCTCGCTCTGGTCGTGCTCCCGGCGGTCTTCCCCGGCATCGGCTGGAGCGCCCTGCCGGTCGTCGACCCGCTGTTCTCGCTCATCGCCCTGCTGTCCGGGGGATACGACCTCTTCCGCTCGCAGGTGTTCACCGACGGGCTCTACACCGTCATCACGCTGCTGGTCCTGTGGCCGTTCGCGAGGCTCGGCGGTTGGTGGGCCCTCGTCCAGCGGACACGTGCCGCTCGCGGCAGGACCCAGGACGGCTCGACCGCGCAGCCGGACCTCCTCCGGCCGCGTGCGCAGTGGCCCGAACTGCGGGAGGCAGGACAGCACGAGGCGGCGGACGTGCTCACCGCCGAGGTGGCGGCCGAGCGCATGAACGACGTCGACTGCGCCCGGGTCGAGCACGCATGGGCCAGGGCCAGGGCCGAGGCGCGGCTCGCCTCCTTCACCGACACCGTGCTGCGCAGCGGCGCCGCGGCCTGGACCCACCCGTCCGGGTCCAGGGACCTCCCGGGCCGCGGCGCACAGCACGACCTGCTGGCAGGACAGGTGCGCATCGGACGGTGGGTGGCCAGGGACCGCACGCCCCCCGCGTACGGCGGCGCGGGCGCGGCCCTCGGCCTGGACACGCTCGGCACCTCGCTCCTGGCGGTGGGGCCGTCGGGTTCGGGCAAGACGCGCCACCTGATCGCGCCCGTGGTCGAGTCGCTCGCCCTCCAGGCCCTGGCCGGACGGTGCGCCCTCGTCGCGGTCTGCGCCACCGGGACGCGGCTCGCCCCGGACGCGGCCTTCGACGTCGTCGTGCGGATCGGGGACCCCGCGTCCGAGCACGATCTGGACCCCTACGCGGACTGCGACGACCCGGAGGAGGCGGCCGCCTTCCTCGCCGAGGCCCTGACGGGTGATCTCGACACCGTCGGCAGCCGGCGAGCCGCGACCGCCCTCGCGCAGCTCCTCGGCCCCTACCGGGCGGTGCACGGGGTGTTCCCCCGCCTGCCCGTCCTGCGGGAACTGCTGGAGGGCGAGCCGTCGGCGGTGTCCGCCCTGCGCGAGGCCCTGTCGGGACAGGAGCACGCCACGATGCGCCGCGACCTCGACGCCCGCCTGAGGCAGATCGGCAGCGCGGCCGACGTGGGTCCGGCGATCGCCGACCGGCTCGCCCTGCTGGACCGCCCGGCCTTCGCCGAGTTCTTCGGCTCGGGCGGCGGCGCCGTACGGCCGTTCTCGCTGCGCGCGGTGGCCGACCACCCCATCCGGGTCCGCATCGACCTCCCGGAGCACGGTCACGAGGAGGCGTCGCGGCTGATCGCACGGCTCGTCCTGGCCCAGTTCGGCGCGGTCGTGCGCGGCGGAGCGCGCTCCCACTTCGCGTGCCTCGTCCTCGACGACGCCACAGGGGTGATCACCGCCGAGTCGGTGAGCCGGATCCAGCGCATGCGCTCCCAGAACGCGGGGGTGGTGCTCGCACTGCGGACGACGGGCGACGTCCCCGAGGCCCTGCACGGGCCGCTGTACGGGGCGGTCGGCTGCCGCATGGCGTTCTCCGGGGTCACGACGTGGGACGGCAGCCGGTTCGCCCAGGCGTGGGGCACGGAGTGGGTGGAGACACGCGACGTGGCCAAGCACACGGTCTTCGCGGACCAGCCGATGACCCGGGCCATCCACGCGCTGCGCAAGCTGGTGACCGGGAAGGCCGTGACCACCGAGGCCGTCACCGTCCGCCAGGTCGAGCGCGAGCGGTGGTCCGCGTCCGAGCTGGCGCACGCGGTGCCGCCGGGGCACGCGGTGCTCTCCCTGACCGATGTGAACGGCGAGCACGCACCGCCGCTGCTGGTGGATCTGCGGAACTGAGGGGGATCAGGGCACGCGCCGACCATACGGTGAGGCAGAATCGGCATAGGTCGTTCATACGCGGCGGCCAAAGGATCACGAAGATCGCACAGATCGCACAGATCACCGAGATCACTCACGACCCGAAGGCCCCATGCCCCTCACCCTCGCCTCGCTCGTCCACCACTCCGCGCTCAAGCTGACCGTGCGGGCGGGCGAGGACCGCCTGGACGTCCCCGTCCGCTGGGCGCACGTCAGCGAACTCGCCGATCCCGTGCCCTACATGGAGGGCGGCGAACTGCTGCTGATCACCGCGCTGAAGCTGGACGCGGAGGACCCCGAAGCCATGCGCCGCTATGTGAAGCGGCTGGTGGGCGCGGGCGTGGTCGGCCTGGGCTTCGCCGTCGGCGTCAACTACGACGAGGTCCCCCGGGCACTCGTGGACGCGGCCCGCGAAGAGGGGCTCCCGCTGCTCGAGGTGCCGCGCCGCACCCCCTTCCTCGCCATCAGCAAGGCCGTCTCCGCCGCGATCGCCGCCGACCAGTACCGGGCCGTGACCGCAGGGTTCGCCGCACAGCGCGAGCTCACCCGGCAGGCCCTCAGCGACGGCCCGGAGGGGCTGCTCGCCGCGCTCGCCGCCCAGGTCGACGGCTGGGCCGCGCTGTACGACGCGTCCGGCGCCGTCGTCGCCGCCGCACCTGAGTGGGCGGGGCGCCGCGCCGCACGCCTCACCGCCGACGTGGAACGGCTGCGGGAGCGGCCCGCACCGGCCAGCTCCGTGGTCGGCGGGCCCAACGGCGAGGACCGCATCGAACTGCACTCCCTCGGCACCGGGCGCCGCCCGCGCGCCGCGCTCGCCGTGGGCACGGCCGCCCCGCCCGGCACCGCCGAGCGGTACGCCGTGCACTCCGCCATCGCGCTGCTCACCCTCACCACCGAACGCTCCCGGTCCCTGCAGGCCGCCGAGCAGCGCATCGGCGGGGCCGTGCTGCGCATGCTGCTCGCCGGGCAGCCGGACCACGCCCGCGCCGTGGCCGGGGACCTGTACGGCGACCTGCTGGACGCGCCGTTCCGCCTGATCGTCGCCGAGTCGGCGTCCGCGTCGGCCGCCCGGGCGCACGCCGACGGACACGCGCGCGTGGTGAGCGCGCCGCCGACCGCCGCCGCGCTCGCGGCGGCCGACACGGACGGCGACCCCCTGGAGGGGCTCGCGGAGACCGTGGAGTCCGCCGCCGCCCGCTCCGGCGAGGCGGTGCTCGTCGTGCCCGAGGGGGAGGCGCGGCTCGTGATCCTCGCCGTCGACGGGGGCGCGGCCGTCGCCGCCTGCCGGGAGTACGCGCCGGCGGTCCAGGCGGCCCGGGCCGCCGCCCGCGAGCAGTCGTCCGCCGAGGAGGACGAACTGGTGGTCGGAATGTCGGCGCCCGCCGGGCCGATCGCCGCCGCGGCCGCCTACAAACAGGCCGAACAGGCGCTCTCGGTGGCCCGGCGGCGCGGCCGGGCGCTGGTGGAGCACGACGAACTGGCCACCGGATCGGTGCTCCCGCTGCTCCAGGACGACGCCGTACGCGCCTTCGCGGACGGACTGCTGCGCGCCCTGCGCGAGCACGACGCGACCGGCCGCGGAGACCTGGTGGCCTCACTGCGGGCCTGGCTGTCCCGCCACGGCCAGTGGGACGCGGCGGCGGCCGACCTCGGCGTCCACCGCCACACCCTGCGCTACCGGATGCGCCGGGTCGAGGAGATCCTCGGCCGCTCCCTGGACGACCCGGACGTCCGGATGGAACTCTGGCTCGCGCTCAAGGCCACGGCACCGGCGGGCGAGTGACCCCGTCGCCGGACGGCACCACCGCCGTACGTCCCCCCGTCGCCCCGCTGTACATCCAGTAGAAGCCTGCCCGGGCAGTGCTACTCCCCGGACAAACGACCCCCGGGCGTGCCGGCCCTACCGTGGACCACGCAACCCCAAGCACCAGCCAACCTCGGAAGGGCCGGGACTGAACGCTATGACTTCCACCCACGCCTTCTGGCTCGCCGGCCGCCAGGCCACCGGCGAGACCACCTTCGACGTCACCTCCCCGTGGGACGGCAGGCTCGTCGGCCAGGTCAGCGTCCCGACCGAGGCACAGGTCGAGGAGGCCGTGGCCGCCGCGTACGCCGTGCGCGACGAGTTCGCCGCCACCCCCGCCCATGTCCGCGCCGCCGCCCTCGACCACGTCTCGAAGCGGCTCGCGGAGCGCAGCGAGGAGATCGCGGAGCTGATCTCGGCGGAGAACGGCAAGCCCATCAAGTGGGCCCGCGGCGAGGTCGGCCGTGCCGTCTCCGTGTTCCGGTTCGCCGCCGAGGAGGCCCGCCGCTTCAACGGCGGCGAGGCCCAGCGCCTCGACACCGACGCCGGCGGCCAGGGCCGCCTGGCGCTGACCCGCCGCTTCCCCAAGGGCGTCGTCCTCGGCATCGCGCCGTTCAACTTCCCGCTGAACCTGTGCGCCCACAAGGTCGCCCCGGCCATCGCCGCCGGCGCCCCGATCATCCTCAAGCCCGCCCCGGCCACCCCGCTGTCCGGCCTGGTCATCGGCGAGCTGCTCGCCGAGACCGAGCTGCCCGCCGGTTCCTGGTCGATCCTGCCGGTCCCCAACGACCGCATGCCCGCCCTCGTCCAGGACGAGCGGCTGCCGGTCATCTCCTTCACCGGCTCCGAGAAGGTCGGCTACGCGATCATGGACTCGGTGCCGCGCAAGCACTGCACCCTGGAGCTGGGCGGCAACGGCGCGGCCGTCGTGCTCGCCGACTACGCGAGCGACGAGGACCTGGACTGGGCCGCGAACCGCATCGCCACCTTCTCCAACTACCAGGGCGGCCAGTCCTGCATCTCCGTGCAGCGCGTGATCGCCGACGCCTCGGTGTACGACCGGCTGCTGCCGCGCATCGTCGCCGCCGTCGAGGCCCAGGTCACCGGTGACCCCTCCGACGGCACGACCGACGTCGGCCCGCTGATCAGCGAGGACGCCGCGAAGCGCGTGGAGTCCTGGGTCGACGAGGCGGTGAACGCGGGCGCCACGCTGCTCACCGGCGGCAAGCGGGACGGCGCCTCCTACGCGCCCACCGTCCTCACCGACGTCCCCGCCGATGTGACCATCTCCTGCGAGGAGGTCTTCGGGCCCGTCCTCACGGTGCAGAAGGTGGACGGCGAGGCGGAGGCGTTCGCCGCCGTCAACGACTCCAAGTACGGCCTGCAGGCGGGCGTGTTCACCCACGACCTCCAGGTCGCCTTCCGCGCCCACCGCGCCCTCGAGGTCGGCGGCGTGGTCGTCGGCGACGTGCCGTCCTACCGCGCCGACCAGATGCCGTACGGCGGTGCCAAGCTCTCCGGTGTCGGGCGCGAGGGCGTGAAGTTCGCGATGGAGGACTACACCTACGAGCGGGTGCTGGTCCTGACGGGTCTCGCCCTCTGACCCCACCGACAGGCCGACGGCCGGAGCCCGCCGTGCGGGGGCTCCGGCCGTCGGTGCGTCGGCCTGGTCCGGACCCTCAACCGGAGAAGCCGACGTGCGCGAGCCGCAGCGGGCCGCGCAGTTCGATGCGGACGTCGTGCACACCGGAGGCGGTGAACGCGGCGTCCACGCTGGTGTAGTCGTAGGGGCCGGTGGGCCTGTCGAGGCTCAGCACGGCCGTCGGACCGCCCCCGTCCAGGGACACCTCGACGGTGCCCTCGCCCGCGACCCGCACCGCCACCCCCGTCACGCCGTCCGCGAAGTCGCAACGGCGGAAGAGCAGTTCACCCGTCCCGCCGTCCACGGGCGTCACGGCGTCCCCGGACACCTTCGTGCGGTCCACGAGCGCGGTGCCCCGCTGCTCGTCGAAGTCCGCGGCCTCCAGGCCCCGTTCGCGCACCGGGCGCGGTCCGGCCGGCTCACCGGGCGGCTCGATCGTCGTCCGCAGCCGGATGTCCTCGCTCGACGCGCCCACCAGGATCTCGTGCGGGCCCGGCTCGATCCGCCACCGTCCGTGCGCCACGTCCCAGAACTCCAAGGCGCTGAGCGGCACCTCGAAGGCCAGCTCCGCCGAGGCACCGGGCGCCAGGTGCACGCGCCGGTGGGCGACCAGCTCCCGGCGTGGCCGCGGGACCGACGGATCGACGGCCCGGGCGTACACCTGGGCGACCTCGTCGGCGGCCCGCGCGCCGGTGTTGGTCACCGTGAAGGAGACCGCCACCCGCCCGTCCTCCACCCGGGCGGCGAGATCGCCGTACGCGAAGGAGGCGTACGACAGCCCGTGCCCGAACGGGAACAGCGGCGTGCCCTCGAAGTACAGATACGTCTGACGGCTGCCGATCACGTCGTAGTCGAGCAGGTCGGGCAGGTCCGCGTCGTCGGCGTACCAGGTCTGCGGCAGACGGCCGGCCGGGGAGACGTCGCCGGACAGCACCCGGGCCAGCGCGGTGCCCGCGGCCTGGCCGCCGTGCGCGGTCCACAGCACCGCCGGCAGGTCCGCGGGGTCGATGGCGTACGGGTAGGCGGAGACCAGCACCAGCGCCGTGCGCGGGTTCGCGGTGCGGGCCGCGCGCAGCAGGCGCTCCTGATGATCCGGCAGGCGCAGTGTCGTACGGTCCTCGGTCTCGCGGCCGTTCAGGTGCGGGTCGTTGCCCGCGAAGACGAGCACCACGTCCGCCCCGGCCGCCGCCCGGGCCACCGCGTCCTCGCCGCGTTCGGTGACCTCCAGTTCGAAGACCTCGGGATCCTCCTCGGCAACCTTCACGCCGTCGGCGGCGACCGACACATACCCGCCCGTCCCGAGGTGCTTCAGGAGGTGGCCGCTGCCATGGGGTTCCAGGCGGAACGTCTCCTGGACGACCCAGCCGCCGGGCTGGTCCGCGGACGCGCGGACGTAGCCGTCGTCGGCGACCGAGAGGTACCGCCCGTCGGGGGCGCGGAAGGTCAGCAGACCCTCGCCCCAGTCGATCAGCGCGAACTCGCTGCCCTGTGCGTCGGCGGCGAGCGGCGGCAGATCCGTGCGGCCCTGCAACAGCGCCGGGTCCAGGGCGCCCTCGGCGCCGCGCACCTCGTCGGCGGCGTCGGCCTCGGGCACCCGCAGACAGGCCCCGGTGGAGGTCCTCAGGCGTACCCGGTCCACGCCCTCGGCGAAGTCCACGCGATCGGCGCCGAAGCGCTCGTACAGGCCCTCCAGAGGTGTGGACCGGTGGATCAGCGTGCCGCTGTACCAGTCGAGCTTGGACTCGTCGGCGAGCAGGCCGACCGCCGCGACGCGCACGTCGTCGGCCAGGGGCAGCAGACCGTCGTTCTTCAGCAGCACGACCGCCTGCTCCGCGGCCTCCCGGGCGAGCGCTCGGTGGGCCGGGGTGTCGAAGTCGCGGGTTCCCGCATGCGGGTCCAGACGCGGGTCGAACTCGCCCAGCCGGAACCGCACCGAAAGCTGCCGGCGCACCGCCTGGTCCACGTCCTCCTCGCTCAGCAGCCCCCGCACCAGCGCGCCCTTGATCCGCGCGACGATCGTGGAGCTGTCCGTTCCGTGGTCGGTGAAGCTGTCGACGCCGGCCCGGACCGCGGCGGCCGTCGCCTCCTCATGGGTGTCGAAGTAGTGCTCGGAGTCGACCAGGTTGGAGGGCGCGCTGGCGTCCGAGCAGACCATCAGCTCCTGGTCCGTCCAGCGGCGCAGGTACTCGCGCAGATACGGCGAGACGTGGTTGGGGCGGCCGTTGACCAGGTTGTAGGCGGGCATCACCCCGGCCACCGAGCCCGCCTCGACCGCCTCGCGGAACGCCCGCAGGTCGTACTCGTGCAGCACGCGCGGACGCACCGAGGAGGAGGTGGTGTCGCGGTCGGTCTCGTTGTTGTGGGCGAGCCAGTGCTTGAGGACCGGGGCCGTGCGCCAGTACGTCGGATGGTCGCCGCGCAGTCCCCGCGTGTACGCCGTCGCGATCGCGGAGGTCAGCCTGGGGTCCTCCGAGTAGCCCTCCTCGTTGCGGCCCCACAGGGGGTGGCGCAGCAGGTTGACCGTGGGCGACCAGACGTTGAGGCCGACGCGCTCGTCGCGGGCGCGCATCGCTCGGACCTCCTTGGACACGGCCTCGCCGATCCGGCGCACCAGGGCGTCGTTCCAGGTCGCGCCGAGCCCGACCGCCTGCGGGAACACCGTCGCCGGACCCATCCACGCCACGCCGTGCAGGGCCTCCTGGCCGGTGCGGAACGCGGCGATGCCAAGACGTTCGACGGCGGGCACGAACTGGTGCAGGAACGCGATCTTCTCGTCGAGTGTCAGCCGCGCGACCAGGTCGTCGATGCGCTTCGCGAACGGCAGCTGCGGATCACGGAAAGGGGGCGCGGGCGGCGTCTGTGCGGTCACGTGGTGATCCTTCGGAGATCGAGCGGCGGGGCGCTTTCGAAGCGCTTCGATGCTGATTCGACTTCCGGTCGGGTGTCAAGACACCCAGGCGCAACAACTCCGTTTCCTCACCGTGATTCCAAGCCTCCCGGCCCCTTCGGCCGAGGCCTCCGCCACCTAGGAGGAATCTTGGAAGCGACCCTTGTGCACCCCCAGGCGTTCACTTAACCTCGCAGCAACATCGAAGCGCTTCGACGGCGGAGGGCCCGCTCAGCGTGCTCACCATTCCCTCCGAGGTCACCGCCGCTTCAGCTCAGCCAAGTTCCACTCGAGACACCGCAGCCGACGGCTCTTCCGCCGGGTGTCCTGGTGCGCCACGAAGGGTTGACGCAATGACGCCGAACTCCGCTTCCGCCTCGTCCGGGCCCAGCCGGAGAAGCTTCCTCGCCTCCACGGCGGTCGCCACCGCGGCTGTGGCCGGGGGGATGCCCCTGCTCGCCGCCTGCGGCGGTTCGGACAGCGGCTCGCGGGATGGAACCACGTCGGGCAAGAACGCCAGGAAGATCCTGCCCGCCTACGTGGCCAGCAGCGTGGTGCAGCCGGACATCCCGTCCAAGAACGGCTCGGCGATGGGCTTCACCGCCAAGCTCGACGTCGCCGCGCTCAAGACCTCGGTGCCGAAGAAGCTCGGCAAGGGCGGCAAGGTCACCGTCATGTCGCCGTTCTGGGGCTCGCCGCCCAAGCAGAACAACCCCTACTACACGTCGATGAACGGCCTGATCGGCGTCGACGTCGAGTGGCGCAACCAGGACGGCAACACCTACGACCAGAAGCTCGGCGCCGTCCTCGCCTCCAGCGACATCCCGGACGTGGTGGTGATCCCCGGCTGGAACATGACCGGCCGGATACCGAGCGCCATCATCGGCAAGTTCGCCGACCTCGGCCCCTACCTGTCCGGGGACAAGGTCAAGGAGTACCCGAACCTCGCGGCGATCCCCAGCGACGCCTGGCAGCGCTCCATCTTCGGCGGCAAGCTGATGGGCCTGCCGATGCCCGCTCCGTACGTCCAGAACATCGTGCCCCTCTACCGCCAGGACGTCTTCGCCAAGGAGGGCTACGAGGTCCCGAAGTCCGCCGACGAGTTCACGGCCCTGTGCAAGGAGATCACCAGCCCCCGGGCCAAGCGGTGGGCCTGCGGTGACATGAAGTGGACCGCGTTCAACACCTTCGGTGTGATCAGCGGCGGCGAGAAGGCGCTCGGCTGGACCGTGGTCGACGGCAAGCTGATCAACCGCATCGAGACCCCGGAGTACCTGGAAGCGCTGGAGTGGGCGCGCAAGCTGATGGCCGCCGGCTACGTCCACCCCCAGTTCAAGCTGGGCAAGAGCCAGATCGGCGACCCCGCCCCCCTGTTCGCCGCGGGCGAGTTCCTGATCTGGAACGACGACATCTCCAACTGGTACGGGCGACAGGCCTCCCAGATCACCCAGAACCCCGGCTTCAAGGTCTGGGGCATGGACCTGTGGGGCCACGACGGCGGCAACCCGACGCTGTGGGCCGCGAACCCGGCCGGCATCTTCGCCTTCGTCAACAAGAACGCCTCCGAGTCCGTCATCCGCGACGCGCTGGCGGTCGCCAACGTCACCGCGGCGCCGTACGGCACCAAGGAGTGGATGATGACCAACTACGGCGTCGAGGGCACGCACTACACGCTCAAGAACGGTGTGCCCGTCAAGAACGACAAGGGCAACAACGAGGTCGTCAACGCCTACGTCATGGTCGCGAGCCCCGCCGCGACCATCGCGCACCCCGACCTGCCGGAGTACACCAAGGGCATGGTGGAGTGGCAGCAGCGGATGGGCGCCTTCACCAAGAAGTCGTCCTTCTGGGGCATGCAGATCACCGAGCCCTCCCGTTACACCAACCTCGCCGACGACTTCGAGCAGCTCGAGGACGACATCGTCCGCGGCCACAAGGAGATCAGCGACATGCAGCAGGCCATCTCCGACTGGAAGAAGAAGGGCGGGGACAAGCTGCGCGACTGGTACAAGAAGCTTCTCGACGAGAACGGCCCGGCGGCGAGCTGACCAGGCTCCGAGGCAAGGAGAACAGCCGTGTCCCACAGCACGGTGCCTCGGAGCAGTGCCGAGGCCAGCATGCCCGTGAAGACCCCGGTGGCGTCCGGCGGCGCCACCGGTTCCCGGGCGAAGCGAAGTCCGGGGAAGCTGAGTCTGCGGCTCAGGTTCCGGCGCGACCGTGTCCTGATCCTGATGACGCTGCCGGCCGTCGTGCTGGTGATGGTCTTCAACTATCTGCCGATCCTCGGCAACGTCGTCGCCTTCCAGGACTACGACCCCTACATCAGCGGCAACGGCATCGTCTCCATCCTGCACAGCCCCTTCGTGGGACTGGAGAACTTCCAGCAGGTGTTCGGCGACTCCGCCTTCTGGAACGCCGTCGAGAACACGCTCGTGCTGTTCCTCTTCCAGCTCGTGCTGTTCTTCCCGATCCCCATCCTGCTCGCGCTGCTCATCAACAGCGTGGTCCGGCCCCGGGTGCGGGCCGTCGCGCAGGCCGTTCTCTATCTGCCGCACTTCTTCTCGTGGGTGCTGGTCATCGCCGTCTTCCAGCAGATGTTCGGCGGCGCGGGCATGCTCTCCCAACTGCTGCGGCAGCACGGGTACAACGGCTTCGACATCATGACCGACCCGAACACCTTCCCCTTCCTGGTCACCGCGCAGAGCGTGTGGAAGGACGCCGGGTGGGGGATCATCGTCTTCCTCGCCGCGCTGGCCTCGGTTCCCCCGGACCTCTACGAGGCCGCCGCGATGGACGGCGCCGGACGCTGGCGCCGCATGTGGCACGTCACGCTTCCCGCCCTGCGTCCGGTGATCGCCCTGCTCCTCGTGCTGCGCGTCGGCGACGCCCTGACCGTCGGGTTCGAACAGATCCTGCTGCAACGCGACGCCGTCGGACCGGACGCCGGGGAGGTCCTCGACACCTTCGTGTGGTGGAACGGCGTGCGCAACCAGGACTTCGGCTACGCGGCCGCCGCCGGCCTGGTCAAGGGCGTGGTCAGCATCGGCCTGGTCCTCGCCGCGAACAAGGTGGCCCACCTCATGGGCGAGCAGGGGGTGTACAAGAAGTGACCACCGTCGTCGACAAACCGGCGAGCACGCCGAACGGGTGGGCCGCACCTGAGCGCCCGGCGTGGGAGGAGGAGCCCTCCAGGGCCGGCCTCGCGGGCAAGGGCCTGGTCCTGTCGCTGGCCTGCCTGGCGGTCCTCTTCCCGCTGTGGATCGTGGTCGTCACCAGCCTCTCCTCGCGGAAGACCATCGACGAGGCGGGCGGCCTGGTGATCGTGCCCAAGGGCATCACCTTCATCGCCTACAAGGAGTTGCTCAGCGGCGGCCAGGTCACCCGGGCCACGATCATCAGCATCCTCGTCACCCTGGTCGGCACGCTGTTCTCGATGACGGTGTCCGTCCTGTGCGCCTACGGCCTGTCCCGCAGCGGCTCGCTCGCACACCGCGGGATCCTGATGACACTGCTGGCGACCATGTTCTTCAGCGCCGGCCTCATCCCGACCTACCTGCTGGTGCAGTCCCTCGGCCTGACGGACACCTACCTCGCGCTGATCCTGCCGAGCGCGGTGAGCATCTTCAACATCCTGGTGCTGCGCGGCTTCTTCATGGGGATCTCCCAGGAACTCGTCGACAGCGCCCGCATCGACGGGGCCGGGGACTTCCGGATCCTCTGGACGATCGTCATGCCGCTGTCCCGCGCCGTCCTCGCGGTGATCACGCTGTTCTACGCCGTGGGGTACTGGAGCGCCTGGTTCAACGCCTCGATCTACCTGAACGACCAGGACATGATGCCGTTGCAGAACGTCATGATCCAGCTCGTGCAGAGGCAGCAGCAGCCGGTCGGCCTGGGCCAGGCCATCAGGACCGGTCAGCTCTCCGGGCTGGCCATTCAGATGGCGGTCATGGTGATGGCCCTCCTCCCCGTCGCCGTCCTGTCCCCCTTCGTCCAGAAGCACTTCAAGAAGGGCATGCTCACCGGCGCGGTCAAGGGCTGAAGCCCGTCGCCCACCGACTCCGCCGCGGCCGACCTGCTCCTGTGCAGCGGTCGGCCGCGGCGGACCCAAGCCCGACCCGTCTCCCGAGCCGCACGGAACGAGGTATGTCATGCACACGCACTCTCTGAGCAGACGCGCCGCCCTCGCCGACGCCACCCGCGGCCGCATCCTCTTCGGCGGGGACTACAACCCCGAGCAGTGGCCCGAGGCGACCTGGCAGGAGGACGTCCGGCTGATGAAGGACGCCGGGGTCAACTCCGTGACGCTCGGTGTCTTCTCCTGGGCGAAGCTCGAACCCTTCCCGGGTGCACGGGAGTTCGGGTGGCTGGACACGCTGATGGACCTGATGCACGACAACGGCATCGGCGTGGTCCTGGCCACCCCCACCGCCTCGCCCCCGCCGTGGATGGGCCGGCTGCACCCCGACACCCTGCCCCGCGACGCCGACGGCCGCACCGAGTGGTGGGGCGGCCGCCAGCACTTCTCGCACTCCAGCGCCACCTACCGCCGTTACGCCGCCGCGATCACCGAGGACCTGGCCGCCCGCTACGCCACCCACCCCGCCCTCACCCTGTGGCACATCAACAACGAGTACTGCACCTACGACTACGGCGACGAGGCGGCGGCGGCGTTCCGCCGCTGGCTCCGCGCGAAGTACGGCACGCTCGACGCGCTCAACACCGCCTGGGGCACCGCCTTCTGGAGCCAGGGCTACGACAGCTGGGACGGCATCCTGCCCCCGCGCCACGCCCACTACCTGAAGAACCCCACCCAGGTGCTGGACTTCCGGCGCTTCACCTGCGACATGCTCCTGGAGTGCTACGTCGCCGAGCGTGACATCGTGCGCCGGCACACGCCGCACATCCCGGTCACCACCAACTTCATGCCGCTGTGGTCCGGCCAGGACGCCTGGCGCTGGGCCGAGGAGGAGGACGTCGTCTCCGTCGACCTCTACCCCGACCCCCGCGACCCCCTCGGCGCCCAGCAGGGCGCACTGGTCCAGGACATGACCCGCTCCCAGGCCCGCGGCCCGTGGATGCTGATGGAGCAGGCGGCGGGCCCGGTCAACTGGCGCGGCGTCAACCATCCCAAGCCCCGTGGACTGAACCGTCTGTGGTCCCTCCAGGCCGTCGCCCGCGGTGCCGACGCCGTCTGCTACTTCCAGTGGCGCCAGTCCCGGCAGGGCGCGGAGAAGTTCCACTCCGGCATGGTCAGCCACGCCGGTGAGCAGGGCCGCACCTTCCAGGAGGTCAAGCGGCTGGGCGCGGAACTGGCCCGGCTCGGCCCCGAGGTGGCCGGCAGCCGCGTCACGGCCGACGTCGCGGTCCTCCACGACTGGCACTCCTGGTGGGCGGCCGCACAGGACGGCCGGCCCTCCAGCGAGGTCGACCACCCGGCCGTCCTCCACGCCTGGCACCGCGCCCTGTGGGAGGCCCACCTCACGGTGGACTTCGCCCACCCCGGGCACGACCTGACCGCGTACCGTCTCGTCGTCGTCCCGCAGCTCTATCTCCTCACGGACCCGGCGATCGAGAACCTCCTCGCCTACGTACGCGGCGGCGGCACCCTCGTCTGCGGCTTCCTGACCGGTGTCGCGGACGAGGACGACCGGATACGGCCCGGAGGCATGGACGCCCGGCTGCGCGACCTCTTCGGCATCCACACCCTCCACGAGTGGTGGCCGCTGGACGCCGGCGAGACCGTCGAGTGCGACAGCTTCCGCGGCACCCTGTGGTCCGAGGAGCTTCAGGCCGAACCGGCCGCGGTGGCCGCCCGGTACAAGGGCGGCGAACTCGACGGGATGCCCGCCGTCCTTCACCACGGCCGCGCCTGGTACCTCTCCACCCTTCCCGAGCCGGACGGGCTGCGCGACCTGCTCGCGGGCATCGCCTCCGGCGCGGGCGTACGGCCCGTGCTCGACGGTCTGCCCGCCCGGGTCGAGGCGGTACGGCGCGGCGACCTGCTCTTCGTGCTCAACCACGGGCGTGAACCGGTCGAGGTCACGGTGCCCGGCACCCACCATGACCTGCTCACCGGCGAGACGGTCACGGACACACTCGCCCTCGGCCGATTCGAGGTGGCGGTGTTGCGGCCATGACGAGCGAGGTCACCCATGGGACGTGGGAGCCGCATCCCGCCGCCCGCTGGGAGGACGCCTTCCTGAGCGGCAACGGGCGCCATGGCGCCATGGTGTTCGGCGACCCGTACGACGACCGGGTCATCTTCACCCACCACACCCTGGTACGCCCCAACGGCGGCGAACACGCCCGGCCGCCCGAGCTGGCCGCCCGGCTCGCCGACCTCCAGGACCGGCTCCTCGCGGGCGAGACGACCGCCGCCGAGGACTTCACCGACGGACGGGAACTGCAGTGGGTGCAGCCCTTCCATCCCGCGTTCCAGACGCGGCTGCGGCGGCCGGCGGGGCAGGAGCGGGACTACCGGCGGTCGGTGGACTTCACCACGGGCGTCACGACGGCGCAGTGCGCGGACCGGCGCAGCCGGGTCTTCGTCTCCCGCGCGGACGACGTGATCGTGCAGCACGTGACCGCCCCGGGCCCCGAACTCGATCTGTCCCTCGACCACCGGCTGCCCGGCGCGCCCCGGGACCTGGCCGTCGGCCACGGCACCGCCCTCACCGCCGAGGGCGCCCTGCTCACCCTGCGCGCCCGCTACCCGGGCAGCGACCGCGCCTGCACCGGCGTGACCCTGGCCGTGGTCACCGGCGGCACGACCGACCTCGCCCCGCAGGGCGTACGCATCACCGACGCCGAGTCGGTCCTGCTGCTGACCCGGGTGCGGCGGCACACCGGCGAACTGGACGCACTGGCGCAGGCACGCGCCCTGCGCGCCCTGCTGCCCACCGGGGAAGACCCCTACGCCGCCCTCCTCGACCGCCACCTGGCCCTCCACCGCCCGGCCTACCTCCGTGCCGTCCTCGACCTCCGCGCCGACGCCGACGAGCGGGCCCTGCCCGGCTCCGAGCTGCTCCGCCGCCCCACGAGCCCCGCCCTCCTGGAGCGGCTCTTCGCCGCCGGCCGCTACCACCTGCTCAGCTCCAGCGGCATGCTCCCGCCCCGGCTGACCGGCCTGTGGACCGGCGACTGGAACACGGCGTGGTCCGGCGCGTTCACCACCGACGCCAACCTCAACCTCCAGACCTCCTCGGCCGCGGCCGGCGCGCTCCCCGAAGTCACCGAGGCCCACGCGGCGCTGGTGCACCTCCGACTCGACGACTGGCGCGAGAACGCCCGCGCCGTCTTCGGCACCCGCGGCGTCGTCGCGCCCGCGCACACCGACGGCGAGTCCGGTCACGCCTACCACTTCAGCCGGGAATACCCGCTGCACCTGTGGACCGCGGGCGCCGACTGGCTGCTCAAACCGCTCGTCGACCACGACGAGACCTACGGCCGGCGCGACCCGCGCACCGCGGAGCTCCTGGCCGAAGTCGCCACGTTCTACGAGGACTTCCTCACCCGCACCGACGCCGACGGCCGTCTCGCCGTCGTCCCCTCCTACTCGCCCGAGAACCGGCCCGCGAACGCGAGCTGGGGCACGGTCAACGCGGCCATGGACCTCTCGGCGGCCCGCCACGCCCTCCTCACGGCCGCCGCCTACCACCCGGACCGGGCCGAGGCCTGGCGGGCCCTCGCCGACCGCCTCCCGCCGCACCGCGTCAACGCCGACGGCGCCCTCGCCGAGTGGGCCTGGCCGGGCCTGGAGGACGCCTACGACCACCGTCATCTCAGCCACCTGTACGGCGTGTGGCCGCTCGACGAGATCAACCCCTACGACACGCCCGACCTCGCCGCGGCCGCCCACCGGGCGCTCGAACTGCGCGGCGCGGAGAACGACTCCGCACACGGGCACCTGCACCACGCGCTCGTCGCCGCCCGCCTGCGCGACGCGGACCGGGTCGCGCACGCCCTCGGCCAGGTACTGGAGGGCGACTACTTCCACGCCTCCCTGATGAGCGCGCACTACCCCCACCTCGACGTGTACAACGCCGACGCGGCCCACACGCTCCCGGCCGTGGTCATCGAGGCGCTCATCCAGTCGACCCCCGGCCGGCTCGTGCTGCTGCCCGCGCTCCCCGCCGCCTGCCCCCAGGGGCGGCTGAAGGGCGTGCGCACACGGTTCGGCGCCGAGGTCGACCTCACCTGGTCCCCCCAGGGGGCCACCGCGCTCGTACGGCCCACCCGCAGTTGCCGCGTCGACCTCAGGACCTCCGCCGGGGCGAGCCCGCTCGATCTCGTCGCCGGCGAGGACTGCGTCCTCACCCTGGGGCCGCAGGAACAGCAGCACCTCCCCCCACCCATGGAAGGGACACCATGGCAGCACGCACGCTGAACCGGATCACCAAGGCGCTGATCGCCCCCGCACTCGCCCTCGGCGCCACCGTCTGCCTCGCCTCCGCGCCGGCCCAGGCCGCCGTGTGGAACTCGTGCGAGCAGTACGGCAACACGACCCTGAACGGCTACACGCTCTACAACAACATCTGGGGCAAGGGCGCGGGCAGCCAGTGCATCTGGGCCAACTCCGGCACCAACTGGGGCGTCTGGGCGGACCACCCCAACACCGGCGGGATCAAGTCCTACCCCAACGCCAAGAAGATGATCAACAAGTCGATCACCTCGCTCTCGTCGCTCACGAGCAGCTACAACGTCACGGTCCCGTCCTCCGGTTCGTACAACACGTCGTACGACATCTGGGACAGCAACCACGCCTACGAGATCATGCTGTGGGTCAACAAGACCGGTGCCGTGGGCCCCCTCGGCACCTCGCAGGGCACCGTGACGCTGGGCGGCTCCACCTGGGCCGTCTACAAGGGCAACAACACCGCGAACGACGTCTTCTCGTTCGTGCGCACCTCCAACTCGGCCTCCGGCACGGTCGACGTCCTGCCGATCCTGAAGTGGATCAAGGACACCAAAGGCTGGTTCGGCAACGTGACCATCGCCGACTTCCAGTTCGGCTTCGAGATCACGTCCTCCTCCGGCGGCCTGAACTTCGCCACCAACAGCCTGAGCGTCAGCAGTAGCTGAGTTCCGGCACCTGGGCGTGCGGCCGGTCCCCGGGCGGGGGCCGGCCGCGCCGCCGTCACCCGGCGACCGGCAGCTCCGCCCCGTCCCGCAGGAACACCGGGATCCGGTCCAGCGGCGCGTCGACCGTGACGGTCGCGCCGCCCTCGTACCACCGGCCCGTCCACGCGTCCTTCCAGCGCGCCCCCGCCGGGAGATACGTCGTCCAGGTCGTCGCGCCCGGCTCCAGCACCGGGGCGACCAGCAGGTCCGGCCCGAACAGGTAGGCGTCGGCGACCTCCCAGGTGCGCTCGTCCCCGGGGAACTCCAGGAACAGCGGCCGCATCACCGGCAGCCCCTCCTCGTGTGCCTGGCGCATGACCTGGAGGACATAGGGCTTCAGGCGCTCGCGCAGCCGGAGGTACTTCTCCAGGATCGCGCCGGCCTCCTCCCCGTACGACCAGACCTCGTTGGGTCCGCCGGTCATCTCCGGGCCCAGCGGCATGCCCGGGTCGCGGAAGCCGTGCAGCCGCATCAGCGGGGACAGGGCGCCGAACTGGAACCAGCGGACCATCACCTCGCGGTAGGCCTCGTCGTCCGGGTCGCCGCCGTGGAAGCCGCCGATGTCCGTGTTCCACCACGGGATGCCGGACAGGGCGGTGTTCAGGCCGGCCGCGATCTGGCGGCGCAGCGTCGCGAAGTCGGTCCCGATGTCGCCGGACCACAGGGCGGCGCCGTAGCGCTGACTGCCCGCCCACGCCGAGCGGTTGAGGGTGACGACCTCGCTCTCGCCGGCGGCGAGCAGGCCCTCGTAGAAGGTGCGGGCGTTCTCGGCCGGGTAGATGTTGCCGACCTCCAGGCCCGGGCCGGCCCAGTAGCGCAGGTTCTCCTGGAAGCCGGGCTTCAGCTCCGGCTCGCAGGCGTCCAGCCAGAACGCCGTGATGCCGTACGGGTCCAGGTAGTTCTCCTTCACCCGCGACCACACGAACTGCCGGGCATCCGGGTTCGTGGCGTCGTAGAAGGCGACCTGGACGGTGGAGGCGACCTCCTTGTCGGGCCAGTCGGCGTGCGCCATCGGCCCGTACTGGGTGCCGATGAAGTAGCCGCGCTGCTCCATCACCGGGTGGTTCTCGCTCAGCGGCGACACGGACGGCCAGACGCTCACGACCAGCTTGATGCCGAGTTCGTCCAGCTCCCGCACCATCGCCGCCGGGTCCGGCCACTCCTTCGGGTCGAACTTCCACTCGCCCAGGTGCGTCCAGTGGAAGAAGTCGCAGACGATCGCGTCGATCGGCAGGCCGCGCCGCTTGTACTCCCTTGCGACGGACAGCAGTTCGTCCTGGGTGCGGTAGCGCAGCTTGCACTGCCAGAAGCCCGCCGCCCACTCCGGGAGCATCGGGGTGCGGCCGGTGACCGCGCTGTAGGCGCGCTGCGCCTCGGCCGGATTGCCGGCAGTGATCCAGTAGTCGATCTGCCGGGCGGAGTCCGCCACCCAGCGGGTGCCGTTGCCGGCCAGCTCGACCCGGCCGATCGCCGGGTTGTTCCACAGCAGCGTGTAGCCGCGGCTGGAGGTGAGCACCGGGACGGAGACCTCGGCGTTGCGCTGGACCAGATCGACGACCAGCCCCTTCTGGTCCAGCCGACCGTGCTGGTGCTGGCCCAGGCCGTACAGCTTCTCGTCGTCGTACGCGGCGAAACGCTGCTCCAGGCGGTGGTGGCCGTTGCCGACGGCCGTGTACAGGCGCGGGCCCGGCCACCAGAAGTGGGCGCGCTGCTCGGCCAGCAGCTCACCGCCGTCCTCCGTGCGCAGGAAGCGGATCAGGCCCTCGGCGTCCACGTCCACCGTGAGCGCGCCGACCGTGAGCCGCCCGCTCCCCTCCTCGATCTTGACGGTGCTCTCGACGGCCGGCGGCTCGTCGAGCAGGGCGCCCGGCAGCCCGTCGAGGACCGGTCCGCCGAGCCGGGCCCGCACGCGCACGGCGTCCGGCCCCCAGGGCTCGATGCGTACGGTCTCCTGACGGCCGCTCCACTCCAGCGCACCGTCCCGCTCGCGGAAGGTGCCCACGGTGGGGGACGACTGGGCGAGGCTGACCTTGGGCTGGGTTTCGGCGGTCTGGTTCACGGTGGGTGCTCCTGGAGGAGTGCAGACAGGAAGGTGCCTGGAACAGCGGGCGCCCGCGACGGAAGGCGCCGGGGGGAGTACGGCGTGGGTGCGTGGGTGCCCCGCGGGGTTCGGCGTGCGGTGCCGGGGTGTGGTGTCAGGGCGCGGACGGCGCGGCGCCCGTGCTCGCCCGGACCGTCAGCTCGGGTGCGAGCAGCACCACTTCGTCCGTGCCGTGGCCGTCCAGCTTCGCCACCAGCAGCTCGACCGCGCGCCGGCCCATCTCCTGCGCGGGGATGGCCACGGACGTCAGCCGCACCGACGCCTGGGTGGCGACCTGGTCGGGGCAGACGGCGATCACCGAGACGTCCTCGGGGACGGCCCGGCCCTGCTGGCGCAGCAGCGCGAGCAGCGGCTCGACCGCGGACTCGTTCTGCACGACGAACCCGGTGGTGCCCGGCCGCTCGTCGAAGATCCGGGCCAGGGTCACCGCCATCGCGTCGTATCCGCCCTCGCAGGGTCGGTGCAGCACCCTGAGGCCCAGCTCGCGGGAGCGGGACCTGAGGCCGTCCAGGGTGCGCTCGGCGAAGCCGGTGTGCCGTTCGTAGACGGCGGGCGCCTCGCCGATGACAGCGATGTCGCGGTGGCCGAGGACCGCCAGGTGCTCGGCGCACAGGGCGCCCGTCGCCCCGAAGTCGAGGTCCACGCAGGTCAGCCCGGTGGTGCTGGCGGGCAGACCGATGAGCACCGACGGCTGGTCCGTCTCACGCAGCAACGGCAGCCGCTCGTCGTCCAGTTCGACGTCCATCAGGATCATCGCGTCCGCGAGTCCGCTGCCCGTGACCCGGCGCACCGCGTCCGGGCCCTCCTCGCCGGTGAGCAGCAGGACGTCGTACCCGTGGGCGCGCGCGGTGGTGGCGACGGCGATGGCGATCTCCATCATCACCGGTACGTACATGTCCGTGCGCAGCGGGACCATCAGCGCGATGATGTTCGACCTGTTGCTCGCCAGGGCGCGGGCCCCGGCGTTCGGGTGGTAGCCGAGCTCCCGGATGCTCTGCTCCACCCGCTGCCGGGTGGACGCGGAGATGGACCGCTTGCCGCTGAGGACATAGCTCACCGTGCTCGCCGACACTCCGGCGTGCTGGGCGACCTCGGCGAGGGTGACCATCCGGCATCTCCAAGCGTGAGTGAAGCGCTTCGACACTACGCGCGTTACGAAACAGTGGCGTGTGAGGGTGGATCGACAGTAGCTTGGCGTGGGTGGGCTGTCCATAGGCTGTCGAAGCGCTTCGACACCGAATTCTCCCGAGTGGAGGCGGACACCCTGGACAACCCGTCGGCTCCGGGTGGCCGCTGAACGGGCGTATCCGAACCGTCCCCCCGGAACCCCACCCGGCGCAACATCGTCGACGCGCCCGCCGTGGAAGCACGCGCTCGTCCCGGGCCCCGTACCGGGCCCCGGACGCCGGCCGACTTGACGCCGAGGCGTACCCGGTGGACGTCGGCCGAGCGGTTTTCCCCACCAGGTCGCTGCGCGAGGACTGGTGACCTTGCCCGGATCGGGGTACCAACGATCGAGTAGCACCGGTCAGTAACGTACGCCCGCAAGATCGCCGTACGGCACCCTTGGTGACCCTGCGGCACCTTGAAGGGCGTACGCCCGAAAACGTCCCTCTTCGCGGCGAGGTGAGCCTCATGACCGCACCAACAGCCCCCACTCCCAAGCCGACGGTCACCGAGCGCGAGGCCCGCCAGGTCGCGGAGGCCGCGCGCGAGCAGGACTGGCGCAAGCCCAGCTTCGCCAAGGAACTGTTCCTCGGCCGATTCCGGCTCGACCTCATCCACCCCCACCCGATGCCCGCCGACGAGGCCGTGCAGCGCGGCGAGGAGTTCCTCGCCAAGCTGCGCGACTTCTGCGAGACACACATCGACGGCGCCCGCATCGAGCGCGAGGCCCGGATCCCCGACGAGACGATCACCGGGCTCAAGGAGCTCGGCGCCCTCGGCATGAAGATCGACACGAAGTACGGCGGACTCGGCCTCACCCAGGTGTACTACAACAAGGCGCTCGCCCTCGTCGGCTCCGCGAGCCCCGCGATCGGCGCCCTGCTGTCCGCGCATCAGTCGATCGGAGTACCGCAGCCGCTGAAGTTGTTCGGCACCCGGGAACAGAAGGAGACGTTCCTGCCGCGCTGCGCCCGCACCGACATCTCCGCGTTCCTGCTCACCGAGCCGGACGTGGGCTCCGACCCGGCCCGGCTGGCCACCACGGCCGTCCCCGACGGCGACGAGTACGTCCTGGACGGGGTCAAGCTGTGGACCACCAACGGCGTGGTGGCCGACCTGCTGGTCGTCATGGCGCGGGTGCCCAAGTCCGAGGGCCACCGGGGCGGCATCACGGCGTTCGTCGTGGAGTCGGCCTCCGAGGGCATCACCGTCGAGAACCGCAACGCCTTCATGGGCCTGCGCGGCCTCGAGAACGGCGTCACCCGCTTCCACCGGGTCCGGGTCCCGGCCGCCAACCGCATCGGCGAGGAGGGCCAGGGCCTCAAGATCGCCCTGACCACGCTCAACACCGGCCGGCTCTCCCTGCCCGCGATGTGCGTCGGCGCGGGCAAGTGGTGCCTGAAGATCGCCCGCGAGTGGTCGGCGGCCCGGGAGCAGTGGGGCAAGCCTGTCGCGCTGCACGAGGCGGTCGGCTCGAAGATCTCCTTCATCGCGGCGACCACCTTCGCGCTGGAAGCCGTCGTGGACCTGTCGTCGCAGATGGCGGACGAGGACCGCAACGACATCCGCATCGAGGCCGCCCTCGCCAAGCTGTACGGCTCGGAGATGGCCTGGCTGATGGCCGACGAACTGGTCCAGATCCGCGGCGGACGCGGCTTCGAGACGGCGGACTCCCTCCGGGCCCGCGGCGAGCGGGGTGTGCCGGCCGAGCAGATGCTGCGCGACCTGCGCATCAACCGCATCTTCGAGGGCTCCACGGAGATCATGCACCTGCTGATCGCACGGGAGGCGGTGGACGCGCACCTGTCCGTGGCCGGTGACCTGATCGACCCGGAGAAGTCGCTGTCCGACAAGGCGCGGGCCGGCGCGAACGCGGGTGTCTTCTACGCCAAGTGGCTGCCGAAGCTGGTCGCGGGGCAGGGCCAGGTGCCGGGCGCGTTCGGGGAGTTCCGCCGGGAGGTCGACCTCTCGGGGCACCTGCGCTACGTCGAACGCAGCGCCCGCAAGCTGGCCCGCTCCACCTTCTACGGCATGTCCCGCTGGCAGGGCCGGATGGAGACCAAGCAGGGCTTCCTGGGCCGGGTCGTGGACATCGGCGCCGAGCTGTTCGCGATGGCGGCGGCGTGCGTGCGCGCGGAGCACCTGCGCAGGACCGGGGAGCACGGCCGCGAGGCGTACCAGTTGGCGGACGCCTTCTGCCGGCAGGCCCGCATCCGCGTCGACGAACTGTTCGACCGGCTGTGGACCAACACGGACGACCTGGACCGCAAGGTGGTCAAGGGGGTGCTGACCGGCACGTACGCGTGGCTGGAGGACGGCGTCGTCGATCCCTCCGGAGACGGTCCGTGGATCGCCGACGCGACACCCGGCCCGTCCCGGAAGGAGAACGTCCACCGCCCGATCCGGTGAGGGACGCCGCAGCCTGCCCAGGGGCATCAGCCGCTGGGCAGGCTGCCCGGTGACCGATGCGACGGTCCCGAAGCCGTCGTCGTGGTGCGGGCGCGCCGAACGGGGTGCACCCCTCGGGAGAGGGACGCCGTGTCCTCCCGCCTCCGCCCTACCGCAACAATGGAGGGATGAGCGACAGCCCAGCCCCTCTTGCCGACCCCCATCTCGTCTTCGACCCCGTGGACGGAGTGCGGGACGTCGTGATCCTCGGCTCCACCGGCTCGATCGGCACCCAGGCCATCGACCTCGTGCTGCGCAACCCCGACCGGTTCCGCGTCACCGGGCTCTCCGCCAACGGCGGCCGCGTCGGACTGCTCGCCGAGCAGGCCCACCGCCTGCGCGTGCGCACGGTCGCGGTCGCCCGCGAAGACGTGGTACCGGCCCTGAGGGAGGCCCTGAGCGCACAGTACGGGCCGGGGGAGACCCTCCCCGAGATACTCGCCGGACCCGACGCGGCCACCCGGCTCGCCGCCTCCGACTGCCACACCGTCCTGAACGGCATCACCGGGTCCATCGGCCTCGCGCCCACCCTCGCCGCCCTGGAGGCGGGCCGCACCCTCGCGCTCGCCAACAAGGAGTCGCTCATCGTCGGCGGCCCGCTGGTGAAGGCCCTGGCCAAGCCCGGCCAGATCATCCCGGTGGACTCCGAGCACGCCGCCCTCTTCCAGGCCCTCGCCTCCGGCACCCGGGCCGATGTGCGCAAACTCGTCGTCACCGCCTCCGGCGGCCCGTTCCGCGGCCGTACGAAGGCCGAGCTGGCGAACGTCACGCCGAAGGACGCGCTCGCCCACCCCACCTGGGCCATGGGCCCGGTCATCACGGTCAACTCCGCGACCCTCGTCAACAAGGGCCTGGAAGTGATCGAGGCGCACCTGCTGTACGACATTCCCTTCGATCGCATTGAGGTTGTCGTGCACCCCCAGTCGTATGTCCACTCGATGGTGGAATTCACGGATGGATCGACCCTGGCGCAGGCGACGCCCCCCGACATGCGGGGGCCGATCGCCATCGGACTCGGCTGGCCCGAACGGGTGCCCGACGCGGCGCCCGCCTTCGACTGGAGCAAGGCCTCGACCTGGGAGTTCTTCCCGCTCGACACGGAGGCGTTCCCGTCGGTGGGGCTCGCCCGGCACGTCGGGCAGCTCGCGGGCACGGCCCCGGCGGTGTTCAATGCGGCCAACGAGGAGTGCGTGGACGCGTTCCTGAACGGCCGACTGCCCTATCTGGGAATCATGGATACGGTCACGCGGGTGGTCGAGGAGCACGGCACCCCCCGTCGGGGAACTTCCCTGACCGTCGCGGACGTCCTCGAAGCGGAGACCTGGGCGCGCGCCCGGGCCAGGGAACTGACGGCGCAGACGGCGACAGCGGAGGCTCGTGCATGACGACCCTGATGATGATCCTCGGCATAGTCGTCTTCGTGGTCGGCCTGCTGTTCTCGATCGCGTGGCACGAGCTGGGGCACCTGTCGACCGCCAAGCTCTTCGGCATCCGCGTGCCGCAGTACATGGTCGGCTTCGGCCCGACCATCTGGTCGCGGAAGAAGGGCGAGACCGAGTACGGCATCAAGGCGGTCCCGCTCGGCGGCTACATCCGCATGATCGGCATGTTCCCGCCCGGCCCCGACGGCCGGATCGAGGCCCGCTCCACCTCGCCGTGGCGCGGGATGATCGAGGACGCCCGGGCGCAGTCCTTCGAGGAGCTCCAGCCCGGTGACGAGACGCGTCTCTTCTACACGCGCAAGCCGTGGAAGCGCGTCATCGTCATGTTCGCGGGCCCCTTCATGAACCTGATCCTCGCCGTGGTGGTGTTCCTCGGCGTGATGATGACCTTCGGCGTCCAGACCCAGACCACCACGGTCTCCAAGATCTCCGACTGTGTCATCCAGCAGAGCGAGAACCGCACCAAGTGCGAGAAGGGCGACCCGGCCGCGCCAGCCCTGGCCGCCGGGCTGAAGCCGGGCGACAAGATCGTCGGGTTCGACGGGACGCAGGTCAAGGACTGGTCCACCCTCCAGTCCGACATCCGCGCCAACCCCGGCAAGGACGTCACGATCACCGTCGAGCGCAAGGGGCGGACGGTCGATCTGCACGCCCACCTGATCAAGAACCAGGTCAGCAAGACCGACGGCAACGGCGGATACGTCGAGGGCAAGTACGTCTACGCCGGCTTCCTCGGCTTCACCCCGGCCACCGGCATCGTCCAGCAGTCCTTCGACCAGTCCGTGCAGCGCATGGGCGACATGATGGAGAACGGCGTCGAGTCGATCGTCTCCCTGCCCGGCAAGATCCCCGGCCTGTGGGACGCGGCCTTCGGCAACGCCCCGCGCCAGCCGGACTCGCCGATGGGCGTGGTCGGCGCGGCCCGGGTCGGCGGCGAGGTCTTCACCCTCGACATCCCGCCGTCCCAGCAGATCGCGATGATGCTGATGCTGGTCGCGGGCTTCAACCTGTCCCTGTTCCTGTTCAACATGCTTCCGCTGCTCCCGCTGGACGGCGGGCACATCGCGGGCGCCCTGTGGGAGTCGCTGCGCCGCAACCTGGCCAAGGTGCTGCGCCGCCCCGACCCGGGCCCCTTCGACGTGGCGAAGCTGATGCCGGTGGCGTACGTGGTGGCGGGGATCTTCGTCTGCTTCACCCTGCTCGTACTGATCGCGGACGTCGTCAATCCGGTCAAGATCAGCTAGCAAACAGTCGCCTTCTGTCGTCGGCGACCGTGGCGTGCCCTTCGCTCGGACCACTCACGCGAGCGAAGGGCACGCCTTTCTTCTCGCGTCGGGCCTGATCCCGTCGGGCCCGGACCGCCCGTGGAGTTCCGCACGATTGATCCACTTCTTCTCTCATGACTTGGGAAAATCCTGAGGGACCGACGGAGCCCGCTCGCCGTCCGCATCGTCGATGTGCGCAAGTGGAATGGCTGAAAACCGGGTTTCGCCCTTTCCGGCCAGGCTGACGCCCCGCATGCGATCCTTTGCCATCTTTTGGAAAGTCGCGGGGTTTGCCTTGGGGTCGGGTCGCCCCTCGCGCCCGCACCGCACACCTCCCTGTTACGTTCGGCGCCGCCCGCGATCACAGTGGCCCCACAGACACCGCACATCAAGCGGGAGCCGGGGCGCTACGGGAGACGGGCAGCCACACAGACCGGTCGTCATGTCCTACGGCAGCACCCGGCTGCCGGCTCCTCACGGCACACTCAGCCCCTCGCAAGACCAGCATGGGAACCCGCTGACGGTGCCGTTCGCCATCACGACCACGGCACCAGGGGGATGAGTGATACTCAGCCACAGACGAAACGCGGTGACGGTCCTCGCCGTCACCGCCGCGCTGGCAGGGCTTCTGCAAGCCCAGCCCGCAACCGCCACAACTCCCAAGCCCGAACCGGCATCGGCTCACCCGGTCCCGAACGGCGCCGTCAAGTCCCCGGACGCCACGTTGGGCAAGGGATGGAAGACCTCCGCCGATCGGGCCGTGACCGCCGTCGCCGACAGCGACGGACTGCATCTGCTCGTCGCCGACAGCAAGAACGCCTACGCCTGGAAGACGGCGGCGGTGCTGAGTGAGCCTCAGCTTCCGGCCGACACCTGGATAGGCAACCAGTGCGTCATGGACGACCACCACGCGGCCGTCGCCTACGCACCCCGCAGCTTCACCAACAAGCCGGACCTGATGATGGGCGGCGCGTTCACGGCGATCGTGAACCTCGACGACGGCAGCGTCACCAAGCTGCCGTTCACGGCGTCGCTGGCCTACTTCGACCCGACGTGCAACCCGGGCACCCACACCGCCGTCTTCACCGCGCTCCGCGACACCAGGACGCGCCTGGTCACGGTGGACACCAAGGGGACGACCGTCGCGGACACCACCGCGAAGGGCGAGATCACCTCTGCCGTGCCCACCAAGGACGGTGTGGTCGCAGCCGCCGGAAACCGGCTCGTCCACGTCGACCGCAAGGGCAGCACGGCCGAGCTCACCACCACCAGGCACGCCCCGTACGGCATCCGTGTGGCCGACGACGGCACGGTCAGCTATATCGACCGGACCGGTGACACCGACGCCAATGTGCAGACCTACGCGCGCGGCAGGAAGACGACCGTCGCCAGCGGCAGGCTCACCGCGATGAACCTGCGCCAGGGCACGGACGGCACGGTCTACCTCACGGGTCGGGCCCGTCTCGGCAAGGGCTTCGCGGCCGGTGGCATCAAAGCGCTGGACGTCTCACCCGACGCGGAGGTCTCCACCCGTGGACGCCTGGCCGTCGACCCGGTCGTCTCCCCGGCCGTGAAGGCGGGCGTCGACCACATCGAGGATGCCGGGCGCGGCTTCACCAAGGCCGAGAGCAGGGAACCCGCGGCCGAGGCGACGCCCGGCCGCATCAGCCATGCGCTGACCATCACCGGCACGGTTCCGGGCACGGGCAGGCACACGAAGCAGACAGCCGCCGTACCCGGCAGGACCGCGGGCGGCACGCCGTCGCCGGCACTGACCGGTTCCGCCAGGCCGCGGCTGTCGACGACGAGCAAGGTGGCCCCGGCCGCCGACGATCCCAGGTCACACGACCCGGTCGACACCGACGCCTGGTGCGCCGTGCCCCGTAACGACGTCGGCACCCAGGCCCTGCAGCCGACCCCGAACCAGGTCGAATGGGCCGTGGACATGGCTGTTCGCGGCAACCTGCGCTCCGGTTACCTCACCCAGGGCGGCTGGCGCTCACAGACCGGGCTGTCCACCATCGACCCGCAGGGCCTGTTCCCCAGGCCGGCACTGGTCACCGGCGGACGCATCCCCGCGCAGGTCGAACTGGGCATCCTCGCCCAGGAGTCCAACCTGTGGCAGGCCGAGTCCGGTTCCATCCCCGGCCAGATGGGCAGTCCCCTCGCGGCCGTCGACGGCTACTACGGCCACCACACCGGCGGGACCCTCGCCGACTACTGGACCATCCACTGGGACAAGTCCGACTGCGGCTACGGTGTCGGCCAGGTCACCGACGGCATGCGCAAGGCCGGGTACGAGAAGCCGGGCGAAAAGTCCCTCCCGGTCAGCACGCAGCGCGCGATCGCCGTCGACTACGCCACCAACATCGCCGCGTCGCTGTACATCCTCGCCGACAAGTGGAACGAGGTGCACCAGGCCGGCCAGACGATCGCCGTGAACAACGACGACTCGGCCAAGCCCGAGAACTGGTTCACCGCCGTGTGGAACTACAACCTCGGCTTCAACAAGAAGGCGGACGCGGGAACGAACGGCAACTGGGGCCTGGGCTGGTACAACAACCCCGCCAACCCCGTCTATCCCGCATCCCGGCTGGCCTTCATGAACACCGACGTCGACCCGTTGGCCGCCAGGGACGCCGCGCATCCGCAGAACTGGCCCTACGAGGAGAAGGTGATGGGCTGGGCCGCCTGGTCCATCGACACCGGCTTCTCCTACGCCACCTCCGGCCGCCAGGACTGGCCGGGCGAGTCCGGCTTCTCCTCCGCCGGCTTCCGCCCCGCCTACTGGAACGGCACGGACCAGCCCTACACGGTCCAGGGCAGCGCGCGGTACAACCGGGCGCACGTCGCGCCGCCGCTCGACGCGTTCTGCAACTCCAAGAACCACTGCGACACCGCCAACCCGCCCAGTTGCCCCGACGCCGCCTGCTACACGCAGTACTGGTGGAACGCCTCCAACGCCACCTGGAAGTCCGACTGCGCCACGACCTGCGGCTTCGAGAGCATCAAGTACCAGAGCCTGATCAACGAGCCCGGCCGCGGTTACCGCCTCCAGCACGGCACACCCGTCTGCTCCGGTGCCCCCGGGGGCGCGAAGGTCGTTACGTCCGTCCCCGCAGGTACCAGCACCTGGAGCGACTGCGGCACGACCACGACGGACGGCTCGTTCCGGTTCACCTTCTACCCCGACCCGAACGCGACCGGGCCGGGCCTGGGGCAGTACGACGCCAAGGCCGACCTGCACCAGATCGGCGGCGGCTACCAGGGCCACTTCTGGTACGCCCACGACCGGGACGCCGGCCACCTCGGCGGGGACGGCGGGCGCATGACCATCCTCGGCGACTGGAAACTCAACTCTCCGCTGTCCCAGGAGCAGGGCAAGGTCTACGTACACGTCCCCGACACGGGTGCGCAGACCACCGAGGCCGTCTACCAGATCGTCACCCCCTCGGGCACCTGGGAGAAGAAGATCTCGCAGGGCGCCCACGAGTCGAACACATGGGTCTCGCTGGGCGCCTACCACTTCGGCGGCCAGGCTCCCGAGGTCAGGCTCTCCAACGCCAACAGCGTCGGGACCGGTGACAAGGACGTCGCTTGGGACGCCGTGGCCTTCGTGCCCGGCGACTTCGACACGATGCCCGACATCACCCTGCCCGCCGCCGACCCCAACGCGCCCGACCCGGACGCACCCGACGATCCGCAGCCCGTCCCGCAGAAGGCGGCCAAGGGCCTGACGGCCAAGGACCTGACCCCCGACACGTGCGACTCGATGGCTCCCGACGCCACCGGGACCTGCATCAAGGTGCTGCCGCCCTCGAAGGAGTTCACGGCCAAGGCCATGAAGAGGCTCCGGCAGGCGGCCACCCGGCACTCTCCGTCCGCCTCCGGTCCCTCCCGAACCGCTGCGGCCGCCGCCGGTAACAGCCTGTGCACGGCCCTGCCCGGCGGCAGCAACTTCACGCGGTTCGCCTCCTGTGTCGTCCGGCCGGCCCAGGTCGACCAGAAGGAGAACGGCACGGTGGTCGCCAGCGAAACGTTCGTGCTGGAGCAGACCATCACCCTCGCCGTGAACAACACGCAGGTCAAGCAGACTCTGTCGCTCACGCCGTATTCGGCCACCCCCGACATCGGCGAAGTCAGCCTCAACGTCGCCTTCGACTGCCTGTCCGACTGCGGCGTGCCGACCCCGAGTTGGAGCTCCCCGGCGCTGTGGGCGACCGCCGCCGACACCCACACGGCGACGGCGACGGCGACCACGAGCTGGACGCAGAGCACCGGCTACAGCAACCTGCACCTGAACTGGACGCTGTCCGGCACCATCAACGGCGGCGCCACGGACACCAGCACCTGGGACGATCCGGGGCTCACCGTCCGCTGTGACAACGAGTTCAGCGGCAAGAACGCCGGCTGCGTCTTCCCGCAGTACACGCCGGTCTACGAGGTCAACACCAAGGCGTACCCGGCCGCGGCGGCGCTGTACTGGGTGCTGGAGCAGAAGCTGTCCAACCACCCTGGCAGCAAGGCCCACAACACGCCACTGCACCGCCTGGAGGACACCGGCCTGCAGGAGGAGAACCGCAAGATCATGTGCAAGAGCAGCGTGGCGAAGTGGCAGCCGAATCCGAACACCCCGGACGCGAGCTGCGACGAGTACGCCTTCGCCGCCTCACGAGAGAGTGGCGGCATGCAGCCCGGCATCACCTCGGGCGCGGAGTGCGTGCAGATCTACGCCACCCAGGTGGGCGCGAAATGGAAGTTGTACACCGATCCGCGCTACCCGGTCCCGGACTGGACCGTGCCGTGCGGCCGCGGCAGCATCCCCAGCGGTCAGAACACCGGCGCGGGCGGCGGCCTGGGCCGCTGGACGCCCAAGATGCGGGTGCGGGACGGCGACGCGTACTACGTGGACGAACCCGGCTTCACCGGGTGCGATCCGGACTCGGTGTGCACCGTCAACCCGTAGCCGGCCGGTAGCGGCGCCCGCCGCCGCACCATGAGACGTGGGCACGGGAGCAGGTCGACCACCTGCTCCCGTGCCCACGACGGTTGTGCGGTCCGCCGCTACACCTCCAGCACCCCGGCGGTCAGCGCGTCCTCGAGCACCGCCCGTCGGGGCAGGTCCAGGCCGAACTCGGATTCGGCCATCGCCAGTACCCGCAGCATGGCGTCCGGCAGGTCTTCGCCGTGCTCGAAGGGTGTCGAGCCGTCGGGCAGGACGAGTCCGGCACCGCGCAGGGCGGGCAGCAGCCGGTCGGGGGCCGTGCCCGAGCGCTCGTGCTCGTGGCCCGGCTCGAAACGGCACACCGTACGCCCGTCCTCGGCGAAGGCGAAACCGGTGTCGGCGTTGACCGTCCGCCACAGTTCGACGGCTGACGTGCCGGCCGACAGCGCGCCGAGGGTCTGGTCCGGCGCGCGGCCCACGGGACCACCCTCCACGATCCCGAACGCCCAGCCCGCATGGGCACCGGCCCGCACCACCACACCGTCGGCCTCGTCCTCGACTTCGTCCACGTCCTCCCGCAGCACTGCCCCGGCCACCGGCGTGACCGGCTCCAGGCGCCGCACCAGCTCGGCCGGCTCCAGGCCGCGGGCGAACAGCACCCAGTAGCCGAGCTGGAAGTGTTCCTCGGTCGCGAGCCATCGAACACCGTCCACGGCCACGGCACCTCCTTGAAGTGAGCAAGACAGTGGCCGAGCCAGGCTACCGGCGTGGCACGGCTCACCGAGGGCCACGGACGGCCACCGCGCCCGGCACCACCATCGGGTGGACTCCGGGGACGCTGTGTGCTCCGCGTTCAGGTCCGTGGCGTAATCTCGGAGCCTGGAGCCCGCCGTTTTCCGGGACCGGACCTTGATCCACAACTTGGGGTTGCACAGCAGATGACTGCGATTTCACTCGGCATGCCGTCCGTTCCGACCAAGCTCGCCGAGCGCCGGAAGAGCCGGCAGATCCAGGTCGGACCGGTGGCGGTGGGCGGGGACGCCCCGGTGTCCGTGCAGTCGATGACGACGACGCGCACGTCGGACATCGGCGCGACGCTCCAGCAGATCGCGGAGCTGACCGCGTCCGGCTGCCAGATCGTCCGCGTGGCGTGCCCCACGCAGGACGACGCTGACGCCCTCGCCACCATCGCGCGCAAGTCGCAGATCCCGGTGATCGCGGACATCCACTTCCAGCCGAAGTACGTGTTCGCCGCGATCGAGGCCGGCTGCGCGGCGGTCCGCGTCAACCCGGGCAACATCAAGCAGTTCGACGACAAGGTCAAGGAGATCGCCAAGGCCGCCAAGGACCACGGCACCCCCATCCGGATCGGGGTGAACGCCGGCTCCCTGGACAGGCGGCTGCTCCAGAAGTACGGCAAGGCGACCCCCGAGGCGCTCGTGGAGTCCGCCCTGTGGGAGGCCTCGCTCTTCGAGGAGCACGACTTCCGGGACATCAAGATCTCGGTCAAGCACAACGACCCGGTCGTGATGATCGAGGCCTACCGGCAGCTCGCCGCCCAGTGCGACTACCCGCTGCACCTCGGCGTCACCGAGGCCGGCCCCGCCTTCCAGGGCACCATCAAGTCGGCGGTCGCCTTCGGCGCGCTGCTCTCCCAGGGCATCGGCGACACCATCCGCGTCTCCCTGTCCGCGCCTCCGGTCGAGGAGGTCAAGGTCGGCATTCAGATCCTGGAGTCCCTCGGCCTGCGCGAGCGCGGCCTGGAGATCGTCTCCTGCCCGTCCTGCGGCCGCGCCCAGGTCGACGTCTACAAGCTGGCCGAGGAGGTCACGGCGGGCCTCACCGGCATGGACGTCCCGCTGCGCGTCGCCGTCATGGGGTGCGTCGTCAACGGCCCCGGCGAGGCCCGCGAGGCCGACCTCGGCGTCGCCTCCGGCAACGGCAAGGGCCAGATCTTCGTCAAGGGCGAGGTCATCAAGACCGTCCCCGAGTCGAAGATCGTGGAGACCCTCATCGAGGAGGCCATGAAGCTCGCCGAGCAGATGCAGAAGGACGGCACGGCCGAGGGCGAGCCTACGGTGTCGGTCGCGGGCTGAAAGCCGCCGGCGCCCCTCGCGCCCGCCCGCCCGGAGCCCCGCCACCGACCGGTGGCGGGGGCCGTCGTCAGGAGCCTTCGGGCTTTCCGATGTACAGCGGGACCCCGGCGGGTTCAGGGGACGCGGCAGGGAACCCGCGTTCACCGACGGGGACTTCACCCTTCAGCGGTGCGCAGCGGTCCCGGGGCGAGGAACCGGATGCCGTGCGTCGTCCCCCAGGACGCCCGCCTCGGCTCACGCCAGGTGCAGATACAGGTCGGTTACGGCCACCCCTCCGGTCACGGCCGCCCCGGCCGTCCCACAGCGCCGCTCCCCGGGGGCGGCGCGGTCCGGGTACGGCAGGTACAGTGCGGAGATCAGCAGACCCAAGGGTGAGGCTCCCGCACGTGTTGACGCAGACGACCACCCGGGTCCTCGAACCGAGTGACCTGGACGCCGCACTCGCCGTCCTCGACCGCGAGCCGGTCGCGAACGCCTTCGTGACGTCCCGCGTCCATGTCGCGGGCCTCGATCCCTGGCGCCTCGGCGGCGAGATGTGGGGCTGGTACGAGGACGGCATGCTGACCTCGCTGTGCTACGCGGGCGCCAACCTCGTCCCGATCTGCGCCACCCCGCGCGCCGTGCGGGCCTTCGCCGACCGTGCACGGCGCACCGGCCGCCGCTGCTCCTCCATCGTCGGCCCCGCCGAATCCACCGCCCAGTTGTGGCGGTTGCTGGAGCCGAGCTGGGGCCCCGCGCGCGAGGTCCGCGGCCACCAGCCGCTGATGGTCACCGACCGCATGCCCGACGACATCGCCCCGGATCCCCACGTCCGCCGCATCCGCAAGGACGAGATGGAGACGATCATGCCGGCGTGCGTGGCGATGTTCACCGAGGAGGTCGGCGTCTCCCCGCTGGCCGGCGACGGCGGGCTCCTCTACCAGGCCCGGGTCGCCGAACTCGTCGGCGCGGGCCGCTCCTTCGCCCGCATCGACGACTCCGGTAAGGTCGTCTTCAAGGCGGAGATCGGCGCCGCCACCCCCCTGGCCTGCCAGATCCAGGGCGTGTGGGTGGCCCCCGAATACCGGGGGACGGGCCTGGCCGCGCCGGGCATGGCGGCGGTGCTGCGCTACGCGCTGACGGATGTGGCCCCGGTGGTGAGCCTGTACGTCAACGACTTCAATACCCCCGCGCGGCGGACCTACCACAGGGTGGGCTTCCAGGAGGTCGGGGCGTTCATGAGCGTCCTGTTCTGAGCACCGCCGCAGGCCCCCGGGCGCTCGTCGAGCAGCCGCAGACGCCCGCGGCCGAACACCGGCGCGCCCCTGTAGGCTCACGACCATGCCTCGTACCGTCGACGACGTCGTGATCGGCCCCCTGGACCTGTCCGCCCGCATCGACGAGGCGCTCGCCGTCCAGGCCCTCGCGTTCGGGCTGGGCGCCGACGAGGTCGCCGTACGCCGCCAGATCGTGCTGCGGCACATGACCTACCCGGCAGCCCGCGCGTTCGGCGCCACCACCGCGGACGGACGGCTCGTGGGGTTCGTGTACGGCATGCCCAACGACCGTGCGCACTGGTGGTCCACCGTGGTCGAACCGTATCTGCGGGCCCAGGGCCACGACGGCTGGCTCGACGACTCGTTCGTGATCACCGAGCTGCACGTCCACCCCCGCTACCAGAACCGCGGCATCGGCCGCGCGCTGATCACCACCATCACCGACGGCGCCACCGAGCCCCGCTCGATCCTCTCGGCGATCGACACCGACAGCCCGGCCCGAGGGCTGTACCACTCGCTGGGCTATGTGGACCTCGCGCGGCAGGTCCTCTTCCCCAGCGCCCCGAAGCCGTACGCCGTGATGGGCGCCCCGCTGCCGCTCCGCCGCCGGCCGCGCCCTTAGAGCTCGGGGCTCTTAACCGATTTCCGCCCGCAGGGCAAGCCCGGCTAACCTCCTAGCCATCACCCTCCCCACTCTCGGCTCCGCCCGAGCGCGGGGACCCCCATCGGCAGGAGTACGAGAACCATGGCCAACGCACCGGTCCAGCGCATGTCCCAGTTGATGGCGAAGACGTTGCGCGACGACCCGGCCGACGCCGAGGTCCTCAGCCACAAGCTGCTGGTCCGTGCGGGCTACGTCCGCCGCACCGCCGCCGGTGTGTGGACCTGGCTGCCGCTCGGCAAGAAGGTCCTCGCGAACGTGGAGCGGATCGTCCGCGAGGAGATGGACGCCATCGGAGCCCAGGAGGTGCTCCTGCCCGCCCTGCTGCCCCGCGAGCCCTACGAGGCGACCGGCCGCTGGGACGAGTACGGCGCCGAGCTGTTCCGCCTGAAGGACCGCAAGGGCGGCGACTACCTGCTCGGCCCCACCCACGAGGAGATCTTCACCCTGCTGGTGAAGGACCAGGCGTCCTCCTACAAGGACCTGCCGGTGATCCTCTACCAGATCCAGACCAAGTTCCGGGACGAGGCCCGGCCCCGCGCGGGCATCCTGCGCGGCCGCGAGTTCCTGATGAAGGACTCCTACTCCTTCGACCTGGAGGACGAGGGCCTGGCCCGCTCCTACGCCCTGCACCGCCAGGCCTACCAGCGCGTCTTCGAGCGCCTCGGCCTCGACTACCGGATCGTCGCCGCGACCGCGGGCGCGATGGGCGGCTCCAAGTCCGAGGAGTTCCTCGCCCCGGCCGGCGCAGGCGAGGACACCTTCGCGGACTGCCCGAACTGCGACTTCGCCGCCAACACCGAGGCGATCACCTACGAGCTGAAGCCCGTCGACGCCTCCGGCGTCCCGGCCGCCGAGGAGATCCCCACCCCGGACACCCCGACCATCGAGACCCTGGCCGCCTCCCTCGGCGTCCCGGCCTCCGCCACCCTGAAGAACCTCCTGGTCAAGGTCGACGGCGAGATCGTCGCCGTCGGCGTCCCCGGCGACCGCGAGGTCGACCTGGACAAGGTCGAGGCGCACTTCGCCCCGGCCGCCGTCGAGCTGGTCACCGAGGCGGACTTCGCCCAGCGCCCCGACCTGGTCCGCGGCTATGTCGGCCCCCAGGGTCTGGAGAAGGTCCGCTACGTCGCCGACCCGCGCGTGGCGCCGGGCACGGCGTGGATCACCGGTGCCAACAAGGCGCACACCCACGCGAAGAACGTCGTCGCGGGCCGCGACTTCCAGGTGGACGAGTACGTGGACGTCGTGGTGGTGCAGGAGGGCGACCCCTGCCCGAAGTGCGGGACCGCGCTCAAGCTGGACCGGGCCATCGAGATCGGCCACATCTTCCAGCTCGGCCGCAAGTACACCGACGCCCTCAAGCTCGACGTCCTCGGCCAGAACGGCAAGCCGGTCCGCGTCACCATGGGCTCCTACGGCATCGGCGTCTCCCGCGCCGTCGCCGCGCTCGCCGAGCAGAGCGCCGACGAGCAGGGCCTGTGCTGGCCCAAGGAGGTCGCCCCGGCCGACGTGCACGTGGTGGCCGCCGGCAAGGCGCTGCAGACCGAACTGGCCCTCGACGTGTCCGACAAGCTGTCGGCGGCCGGTGTCCGCGTCCTGGTGGACGACCGGGCCGGTGTCTCGCCGGGTGTGAAGTTCACCGACGCCGAGCTGATCGGTGTGCCGCAGATCCTGGTGGCGGGGCGCCGCGCGGGCGAGGGCGTGGTCGAGCTCAAGGACCGCAGGACGGGCCGGCGCGAGGAGCTCACGGTGGACGAGGCCATCGCCCGCCTCACCGCCTGATCCGTGAATCAAGGCACCCCTCAGGGATTTCTGCGCAGGCGCACGGGCGCCCCACAGAGTCCTCTCAGGCCGTTCCCCGACCGTAGGGCGTGACACAGCGTCACTACGGAGGGGAACGGTCATGACAGCCAGGGAACGAGGCGCCGCCGCGGCGGCACGCCGGGGAGCAGCTCGCACGCCGGCCGCCGCGGCGGCGATCACGCTGTCGGCCGCCGCCGGGGTGTTCGCCCTGGTCGGCTCCGTGCACGCGGACGCCCAGACGTCGGCGGGCGGCGGCTCCAGCAGCAAGAGCGGCGGTACGGGCTCGACGTCCTCGGACGGTTCGTCCGGTACGTCGTCGTCCACGACGGGTTCGTCGTCGTCCTCCGGCAGCCTCCGGTCACCGTCGGACGGCCTCACGGGGTGATCGCCGGGCTGCCCGCCGGGCGGTGCGGCCTCGCCGAGACCGCGCGGGTGCTGCGGTACCTCGCCCTGGAGTCGGTCGGCCGGTGCGGGCCCTGCCTCAACGGGCTGCCGCGCATCGCCGCCGCGTTCCAGGCGCCGGCCGGGCCCGGACCGCACGGCACGGCCCGCGCGGACGTCGCCCGCCGGGCGGGGCCCGTGGAGGGCCGGGGAGCCTGCCACCACCCCGATGGCACGGTCCGCCTGGTGCGCGGCGCGCTGAAACGGGTCCGGCGGGCGGCGGCGGACTGCCCGGTCCAGGCGCTGAAGGTGACGACGGAGCCCTAGAGCCAGCTCGCGAACTCCAGCAACAGTTCCGCGTCCCCCGGACGGCCCACCCGGCGCGCCCGCACCCCCGACTCCACCGCACGGAACAGCGTCCAGCCGCGCAGCCGCTCCTGGTCCAGGTCCAGGGACTCCGCCAGCCGTTTCACCCGGCGGCGGGTGATCGCCGCCCCGGACGGCGCAGCGATGAGGTCCTCCACCCGGTCGCGCACCAGCCGCGCCAGGTCGAAGGCGCACTCGCCGACCACCGGGTCCGGGCCCACCGCCAGCCACGGCATCCGCTCCCCGGCGAGGATCTTGCTCTGCCGGAAGGTTCCGTGCAGCAGCCGCTCCTCGGGCGGGGCCGCGAGCAGCTCCGCGCGGGCCGCAAGCGCGGCGTCGACCAGCGGTGCGGCCTCCGGGTCCGTCTCCGCGCTCCTCCGCATCGCCTCGGCCTGCCGCCCCGTGCGCGCGGCCACCGTCTCGAAGGAGTGACCGGAGGGCGGCTCGACCCACAGCCGTCGCAGTGTCCCGGCCGCCTCCAGCAGGGCCTTCGCCTCCGGCAGCGACCGCACGGACATCTCCGGGTGCAGGCGCTCCAGGAGCAGCACGCCCTCCCCGGCGTCCTCGGTGCCCGAGGCGTCCGCGTCCAGGAGCCGTACGGCCCCGAAGCCGTCCCAACGGGCGAGCGCGGCCCGCTCGCTGCCCGGGCGGGCCCACGGCGGCACCAGCTTCAGCACGGCGGGCGTCCCGTCGGCCCGCCGCACCAGCAGCACCAGGCTGCTGCGGCCGCCCGGCGCCTGCACCCGCTCCACGGTCAACTCGCGTAGACCGACGGCCCGCCGGATCAGCTCGGGCAGATTGCCCAGCCAGTCGGCGCCACCGTCCCGCTGCGTCTCGCCGAGCGCCCTCACCAGGCGCTGCGGCGGTTCGAAAGCCATGCGCGAGTTGTTCCCTTCCAGGTCGGCTTCGCACGCGTACGGTCGAGCGCGTACGCGTCAGGTCTGCGGTGTCGCCGACGCGGTGGGGGTGGCCGCCGCCCGCTCGGCGAGACCAGGGAAGGCTACGCTCTCGCCGCTCCAGCGCACCGCCCGGACCGCCGCTTCACGCAGCGCCCCGGCGGCGAAGCCGCGCCGCGCGCCCGTGGAGGCCCGCACGAGATCCGAGTAGACCCCGGCCACCCGCTCCTCCAGCTCGGCGGCCAGCCGCACGGCGGCGGCGGAGTCGGGCACCGGGAACGGCAGCGCGTACGCGGCCGCCGCGGCGTCCGGCGTACCGCCCAGGTCCCGTACCGCCCGGGCCAGTTCGTCCCGCCGAGCGCGGTGGGCGTCGTAGGCGGTCCGCGCCTCCTCCCGCCGTGCCTGCCGGATGCGTCCGCCGACGACGCCGTATCCGTAGACGGCGGCGTGTTCGGCGCGCAGGGCGGCCTGCAGGGCCGCCAGCTCGCCGCTCACGGCCGTCGGTGTGCCGCTGCCGCTCGTGCTCACTTTCCGCCTTCCGTCAGCAGGTACGCGTGGGCGGCCCCGGCCGCGGCCACGGACGCCATCAGCCGCGCCAGCTCGCCCGGCACCTCCAGCAACGCCTTGCCGCGCCGGTCGGCCAGGGTGCGCTCGGCCGCGGCCAGGTCGGCCAGCGCGGACTTGGGGTCCGCCGGCACGGGGGAGGAGCCGGGCGAGGCGGAAGCCGAGGGGGACGCGGAGGCGCCGGCCGAGCCGGCGGAGGGGGACGCCGCGGAGCCGGTCCCGCCGCCGAACGCCTGTGCGTGCCGGACGACCTCCGTCCGCAGCGGGCGCAGCCGCGCCGCCAGGTCCGGATGGGCCGCGATGACCGCCGCGTACCGCGCCGCCAGCGCCTCGCTGTCCCGGGCCGCACGCGCGCGTGCCCGGGCGGCCGCCCCCGGGCGGCCGCCCGAGGCGCTCGAGTCGGAGGCGCCCGAGCAGCCCGCCAGCAGCGCGGCACCCGCTGCCGAGGCGATCAGGCTCCTTCTGCGCAACGACACGCGCGTGGGCGGGGGGAGGGGCACGGCAGACCGTCCTCGGAGGCTTCGGTACGAACGGATGGGCGGGAACCCGACGGATGGGCGGGAGCGCCGATGATCACCGTACCCGCGTACCCCGCCCGCGCCCGCCATCGGCTCGGCCCATAGCGCGTACGCACGCGTGACGCTCGCAGCGGCCCGGTCACGCGTCCGCTCCCGCCCCCACGCGTCCGAACGGGCCCCGTACCGCGCCCGGCCGCATCTTCTGACGCGCCCGCCCCTTGCCCCTGCCGATGGCTCGCACGCGCGTGTGCCGCTCGCGGTGGCGGCCCCGTACCGAGCCTGGCCGGGCCTTCTGACGCGCCCGTCCCGTGCGCCCGCCCCTTGCCCCTGCGGACGGCTCGCACGCGCGTGTGCCGCTCGCGGCGGCGGCCCTGTACCGCGCCTGGCCGCGTCTTCTGACGCGCCCGCCCCGTGCGCCCGCCCCTTGCCCGTGCGGACGGCTCGCACGCGCGTGTGCCGCTCGCGGTGGCGGCCCCGTACCGAGCCTGGCCGCGTCTTCTGACGCGCCCGTCCCGTGCGCCCGCCCCTTGCCCCTGCCGATGGCTCGCACGCGCGTGTGCCGCTCGCGGCGGCCGTCCGGCCGCGTGTCCCGCGCTCGGCTCGGGGCGCGGACGCGTGCCCGCGCGACCTTCCCGGCCCTCCGGGGCGCTCCCCGGGGGCCGGCCGTCAGGTTCCGCAGGCGCGTGGTGTCTGCGGCCGGCCCGGTGGTCGCAGGCAGTCCTGGCGCCGATGCGGCTCGAGATCCGGTCCCGCGTCCGTCTGCTCGGGGGTCGAGGGCCGGTCAGGGGCCGGTTCCGACAGCCGGTCCGGAGGCGTCCGCCCACCGTGCTGGTCACCGGGTCGGCCGATCGTCCGCCGCACCGGGCGGCGGGCCGGGTGGACGGCATCACCCTCTGGGACCGGATACCCTTTGACCTGACAGCGACCATCCCACAACAGCACACGCGGCCGAGGAGTCACCCGGATGAGCACCACCCAGAGCGAGAGGCTGCGAGAACTTCTGGAACCGCTCGTCACTTCCCAGGGGCTCGATCTCGAGGAGATCGCGGTGGACTCCGTGGGGCGCAAGCGTGTGCTGCGCGTCGTCGTCGACTCCGACGCCGGGGCCGACCTGGACAAGATCGCCGATGTGAGCCGTGCGCTCTCGGCGAAGCTCGACGAGACGGACGCGATGGGCGAGGGCGAGTACACCCTCGAGGTCGGAACCCCGGGCGCGGAGCGCCTCCTCAGGGAACACCGGCACTACGTACGGGCCACAGGCCGGCTGGTCAGGTTCCAGCTCGCCGAGGGCGGCGAACTGGTCGCCAGGATTCAGCAGGTCGACGACGACGGCGTCGACCTCGAGGTGCCCGGTGTGAAGGGCCGCAAGGCCACCACCCGCAGACTCGCCTTCCCGGACATCGCCAGGGCGCGCGTCCAGGTCGAGTTCAGCCGCAGGGACACGAAGGACATGAAGGAAGAGGAGGAGGCGTAGCCGTGGACATCGACATGAGTGCCCTGCGGGGCTTGGTACGGGAGAAGGAGATCTCCTTCGACCTGCTGGTCGAGGCGATCGAGGCGGCCCTCCTCATCGCCTACCACCGCACCGAGGGAAGCCGCCGCCACGCGCGCGTGGAGCTCAACCGGGAGACCGGCCATGTGACCGTGTGGGCGAAGGAGGACCCCGACGATCTTCAGGAGGGGCAGGAGCCGCGCGAGTTCGACGACACCCCGTCCGGCTTCGGCCGCATCGCCGCCACCACCGCCAAGCAGGTCATCCTGCAGCGCCTGCGCGACGCCGAGGACGACGCGACGCTCGGCGAGTACGCGGGCCGGGAGGGCGACATCGTCACCGGTGTGGTCCAGCAGGGCCGCGACCCGAAGAACGTGCTCGTCGACATCGGCAAGCTGGAGGCCATCCTGCCGGTGCAGGAACAGGTGCCGGGGGAGACGTACGAACACGGCAAGCGCATCCGGTCGTACGTCGTCCGGGTGGCGAAGGGCGTGCGCGGCCCGTCCGTCACTCTTTCGCGCACCCACCCCAATCTGGTGAAGAAGCTGTTCGCGCTCGAGGTCCCGGAGATCGCCGACGGCTCGGTGGAGATCGCCGCGATCGCCCGTGAGGCCGGTCACCGTACGAAGATCGCCGTCAGGTCCACCCGTTCGGGCCTGAACGCCAAGGGCGCGTGCATCGGCCCCATGGGCGGCCGTGTGCGCAATGTCATGGGCGAGCTGAACGGTGAGAAGATCGACATCGTCGACTGGTCGGACGACCCGGCCGAGATGGTGGCGAACGCCCTGTCCCCGGCCCGGGTCTCCAAGGTGGAGGTCGTGGACCTCGCGGCCCGCTCCGCGCGCGTGACGGTCCCCGACTACCAGCTCTCCCTGGCGATCGGCAAGGAGGGGCAGAACGCCCGGCTGGCGGCCCGGCTGACCGGCTGGCGGATCGACATCCGGCCCGACACCGAACAGCCCGCCGAGCGGCAGGCCTGAGCCGTGTGACGCCGGCCGGGAATAGATCCCGGCCGTACGTCGCTGAGATCACGACAGATTTGCGTGCAGCAGTTGTTCGACTCTTGCCCCAAAGGGGTGAGGTCGGTGCGGGGAGGTAGACTTAACCGTGTCTGGCCGGACGCACGCCCGAGCATGCCCTGAACGCACCTGTGTGGGGTGCCGGGAGCGAGCGGCCAAGATCGAACTGCTGCGCACCGTGGTGATCGAGGACGCCTGCGTCCCCGATCCTCGCGGTACGCTGCCCGGCCGGGGTGCGTACGTGCACCCCGCACTGTCCTGTTTCGACCTGGCGGTACGCCGCCGGGCGTTCCCGCGGGCGCTCCGCGTCCCGGGTCCGCTCGACACAAAGGCGTTGCGCCAGTACGTCGAGCAGGAAGAAAGTTGTCAGCAGCACGTAGCTGGGCAGGCAACACCGTAAGACGTGCCGCGCGGAACCCCGTGCGGTCCTGGTACCTCGCGAGTTGAAAGCAGGTCGAGATTGCGATGAGCACTCGATGAGTACGCGATGAGTACGCCCATGAACTAGCGACGGTCCGGCTTCAACCCGGACCTCAAAGGAGCGAAGTGGCTAAGGTCCGGGTCTACGAACTCGCCAAGGAGTTCGGTGTCGAGAGCAAGGTCGTCATGGCCAAGCTCCAGGAACTCGGTGAATTCGTCCGTTCGGCGTCTTCGACCATCGAAGCGCCCGTAGTACGCAAGCTGACCGACGCCTTGCAGCAGGGCAACGGCGGTGGCGCGAAGCCCGCCGCCCCCCGCAAGGCCGCACCGGCCAAGCCGGCCGCGCCCTCCCCGGCGCAGGCCGCTCGTCCGGCTGCCCCGCGTCCGGCGGCCCCCAAGCCCCCGGCCGCCGAGAAGCCCGCGGCTCCGGCCCCGGGTCCGCGCCCGACGCCGGGCCCCAAGCCCGCGCCGCGGCCCGCCCCGGCGTCCCCGGCACCGGGTGCCCCCGAGTTCACGGCGCCCCCGTCGGCTCCGGCCGCCCCCGCCCCGCGCCCGGGCGCCCGTCCCGGCGCGCCCAAGCCCGGCGCACGTCCGGCCGCGTCCGGTCAGGGTCAGGGCGGCGCCCAGGGTCCGCGTTCCGGCGCCCCGCGTCCGGGTGGTGCCGGCCAGCGCCCGGGTGCCCGTCCGGCCGGTCCCCGTCCGGGCAACAACCCCTTCACCTCCGGTGGCTCCACCGGCATGGCGCGCCCGCAGGCGCCCCGTCCGCAGGGCCCGCGTCTGGGGGGTCCCGGTGCTCCGGGTGCCCCGCGTCCGCAGGCCGCGCAGGGCGGTCCCCGTCCGCAGGCTCCCGGCGGCCCGCGTCCGCAGGCTCCGGGCGGTCCGCGCCCGACCCCGGGCTCGATGCCGCGTCCGCAGGGCGGTCCGCGTCCCGGCGGCGGCCCCGCCGGTCCGCGCCCGAACCCGGGCATGATGCCGCAGCGTCCCGCTGCCGGCCCGCGTCCCGGCCCCGGCGGCGGTCGTGGTCCGGCCGGTGCCGGTCGTCCCGGCGGCGGCGGTCGTCCCGGTGGCGGCGGCTTCGCCGGTCGTCCCGGCGGCGGCGGTCGTCCGGGCGGCGGCGGTTTCGCCGGTCGTCCCGGTGGTGCCGGCGCTCCCGGTGGTGGCGGCGGCTTCGGCGGTGGCGGCGGTGGCCGTCCCGGCTTCGGCGGCCGTCCCGGTGGTCCCGGTGGCCGTGGTGGCACGCAGGGCGCCTTCGGTCGCCCGGGTGGTCCCGCGCGTCGCGGCCGCAAGTCGAAGCGGCAGCGCCGTCAGGAGTACGAGGCGATGCAGGCGCCGTCCGTCGGCGGTGTGATGCTGCCGCGCGGCAACGGCGAGACCATCCGTCTCTCCCGTGGCGCGTCCCTCACGGACTTCGCGGAGAAGATCAACGCCAACCCGGCGTCCCTCGTCGCGGTCATGATGAACCTCGGCGAGATGGTCACGGCCACGCAGTCCGTCTCCGACGAGACCCTGCAGCTCCTCGCCGACGAGATGAACTACACGGTTCAGATCGTCAGCCCGGAGGAGGAGGACCGCGAGCTCCTCGAGTCCTTCGACATCGAGTTCGGTGAGGACGAGGGCTCCGAGGAGGACCTGGTCGTCCGTCCGCCGGTGGTGACCGTCATGGGTCACGTCGACCACGGTAAGACCCGCCTGCTCGACGCCATCCGCAAGACGAACGTCATCGCGGGCGAGGCCGGTGGCATCACCCAGCACATCGGTGCCTACCAGGTCGCGACCGAGGTCAACGGCGAAGAGCGCAAGATCACCTTCATCGACACCCCGGGTCACGAGGCGTTCACCGCCATGCGTGCCCGTGGTGCGAAGTCGACCGACATCGCGATCCTGGTCGTCGCGGCCAACGACGGCGTCATGCCGCAGACGGTCGAGGCGCTCAACCACGCCAAGGCGGCCGACGTGCCGATCGTGGTCGCGGTCAACAAGATCGACGTCGAGGGTGCCGACCCGACCAAGGTGCGCGGTCAGCTGACCGAGTACGGCCTGGTGGCCGAGGAGTACGGCGGCGACACCATGTTCGTCGACATCTCCGCCAAGCAGGGTCTGCACATCGACTCGCTGCTGGAGGCCGTGATCCTCACGGCCGACGCCTCGCTCGACCTGCGGGCCAACCCGAACCAGGACGCGCAGGGCATCTCGATCGAGTCCCGCCTCGACCGCGGCCGTGGTGCCGTGGCGACGGTCCTCGTCCAGCGAGGCACGCTGCGGGTCGGCGACACGATGGTGGTGGGCGACGCCTACGGCCGTGTCCGCGCCATGCTCGACGACAACGGCAACAACGTCGCCGAGGCCGGCCCGTCGACGCCGGTCCAGGTCCTGGGCCTGACCAACGTCCCGGGTGCGGGCGACAACTTCCTCGTCGTCGACGAGGACCGCACCGCCCGCCAGATCGCGGAGAAGCGCGCCGCCCGTGAGCGCAACGCGGCCTTCGCGAAGCGCACGCGCCGCGTGTCGCTGGAGGACCTGGACAAGGTGCTCAAGGCCGGCGAGGTCCAGCAGCTCAACCTGATCATCAAGGGTGACGCTTCTGGTTCCGTCGAGGCCCTGGAGTCCTCCCTGCTCCAGCTCGACGTCGGCGAAGAGGTCGACATCCGCGTCCTGCACCGCGGCGTCGGTGCGGTCACGGAGTCGGACATCGACCTGGCGATGGGCTCCGACGCCATCGTGATCGGCTTCAACGTCCGTGCGGCCGGCCGCGCGGCGCAGATGGCCGAGCGCGAGGGTGTGGACGTCCGGTACTACTCGGTCATCTACCAGGCGATCGAGGAGATCGAGGCGGCCCTCAAGGGCATGCTCAAGCCGGAGTTCGAGGAGGTCGAGCTCGGTACGGCGGAGATCCGCGAGGTCTTCAAGTCGTCCAAGCTGGGCAACATCGCCGGTGTCCTCATCCGCTCCGGCGAGGTGCGCCGCAACACCAAGGCCCGCCTCATCCGAGACGGCAAGGTGGTTGCGGAGAACCTCACCATCGAGGGCCTGCGTCGCTTCAAGGACGACGTCACCGAGATCCGCGAAGGCTACGAGGGCGGTATCAACCTCGGCAACTTCAACGACATCAAGGTCGACGACGTCATCGCGACGTACGAGATGCGGGAGAAGCCGCGGGCGTAAGCCCGGGGTTCACCGCCGGCCGACGGGACCACGGTCCCGTCGGCCGGCGGCCTTTCGGCCCCTGCCGCATGTGCCGAGCGGGGGCTCGGGCCTGCCCCGAAGCGGAGTCCGAGGCGGAGCCCGTGTCCGGTGCCGCGGCTACGCATTCGTTGCCGGGGCTCCTGGGGCGCAGCCCTCGGTGCGTGCCTGGGGCAGTCCGCCCGAGGACGCCGCGTAGGCGGTCTTTGCCGTGCTCTCGGGGCGCAGCCCTGTGAGGGGGTGCTCCCTTGTCAGGTTTCTCGGGCCCAGCCGCGGTGCGGTCCCGGCCCGGCCCCGTCAGGGATGCAGGGGACGTGGTCCCCGCCCGGGTCCCGGGCGGAGCCCGAGGTGCGGGGTGTAGGGGCGGAGCCCCTTGAGGACGGGACGGGCAGGGGCGGCGGGGGCGGGAACAATCCCGTCGAGTGGCCCCCGGAGTTCGTTGTACGGTTTTCGTGTCCCTGCCCATACCGACGGCAGGGCCACCGATCCCGTACCGGCGGGTCATCCGGACACACATGTACGTGGGGACTCTGTCCTTCGACCTCCTCCTCGGCGACGTACGGTCGCTGAAGGAGAAGCGCTCCGTCGTCCGCCCGATCGTCGCCGAGCTCCAGCGCAAGTACGCGGTGAGCGCCGCCGAGGTGGACCACATGGATCTCTACCGGCGGGCCGTCATCGGGCTCGCGGTGGTCTCCGGCGACGCGGGGCACCTGAGCGGCGTACTGGACCGGTGCGAGCGGCTGGTCGCCGGGCGCCCCGAGGTGGAGCTGCTGTCGGTGAGACGGCGGCTCCACGGCGACGACGACTGACCGAAGAACAATGACAGGAAGAACGGGAGACGGACCAGTGGCCGACAACGCGCGGGCTAAGAGGCTGGCGGACCTCATCCGAGAGGTGGTGGCCCAGAAGCTGCAGCGCGGGATCAAGGACCCGCGGCTCGGCTCGCACGTCACCATCACGGACACCCGGGTGACGGGCGATCTGAGGGAGGCGACCGTCTTCTACACCGTGTACGGGGACGACGAGGAGCGGAAGGCCGCCGCGGCCGGCCTGGAGAGCGCCAAGGGCATCCTGCGCTCCGAAGTCGGCCGCGCCGCCGGCGTGAAGTTCACCCCCACCCTCACCTTCGTCGCGGACGCCCTCCCCGACACCGCCCGGACCATCGAGGACCTCCTCGACAAGGCGCGCGCCTCCGACGCGAAGGTGCGCGAGGCGGCCACGGGCAAGCCGTACGCCGGTGAGGCCGACCCCTACCGGAAGCCCGGCTCCGAGGACGAGACGGACGACGGCGCGGAATGACCCAGCAGCACACCACGCCCGACGGCCTCGTCATCGTCGACAAGCCGTCGGGCTTCACTTCGCACGACGTCGTGGCCAAGATGCGCGGCATCGCCAGGACGCGGCGCGTCGGCCACGCCGGCACCCTCGACCCCATGGCGACCGGCGTCCTCGTCCTCGGCGTGGAGAAGGCCACCAAGCTCCTCGGCCACCTCGCGCTGACCGAGAAGGAGTACGTGGGCACCGTCCGCCTCGGGCAGACGACGATCACCGACGACGCCGAGGGCGAGGTCACCTCCTCCACCGACGCCTCGAAGGTGACCCGGGACGCCATCGACGCCGGGATCGCCAAGCTGACCGGCGACATCATGCAGGTGCCGTCCAAGGTCAGCGCCATCAAGATCAACGGCGTACGATCGTACAAGCGCGCCCGGGACGGCGAGGAGTTCGACATCCCGGCCCGGCCGGTCACCGTCTCGTCCTTCACGGTGTACGACGTCCGGGACGCCGTCGCCGAGGACGGCACCCCGGTGCTGGACCTGGTGGTGTCCGTGGTCTGCTCGTCCGGCACCTACATCCGGGCCCTCGCCCGCGACCTGGGCGCCGACCTGGGCGTCGGCGGCCACCTCACCGCGCTGCGCCGCACGAGGGTGGGCCCGTACAAGCTCGACGCCGCCCGCACCCTGGACCAGCTCCAGCAGGAGCTGACCGTGATGCCGATCGCCGAGGCCGCCGCCGCCGCGTTCCCGCGCTGGGACGTGGACGCCAAGCGGGCCCGGCTGCTCGCCAACGGGGTGCGCCTGGAGATGCCCGACGAGTACGCGGGCGCGGGCCCCGTCGCCGTCTTCGGCCCGCAGGACCGCCTCCTGGCGCTCGTGGAGGCGCAGCGGGGCAAGGCGAAGAGCCTCGCCGTGTTCGGCTGACGCACGCCGTGCCTGCCCGTGGAGCGGCGATCGCGGGAATGCCGGTCACCGCTCCACGGTCCCCCCTCGGTTCCCCCTCACAGAGGTGTATCCATCCCTCCCCGCCTATTCACCCCACGGGGCAGGCGCTCGGAGTGAACCGAGGGAGCGGAAGGGGGCGCGTTCACCGCACGGCCGGCCCGGCCGCGGAACCGGGCCCGGAAGGCGGCGTCCGCCCGCCGTCCCACCCCTCGGTCCGCCTGCCGGGCCTCCCGTGAGACGACGTGCCGCCCGTCACAGCCCCCATGCCGATGCGGGCCGAGGCCTCCCGGCATGGCACCCTTAGACCTGCGTACAAGACGAAGACGGACACGGGTTCGACAAGGAGCGGTCACAGTGCAGCGCTGGCGTGGCTTGGAGGACATCCCCCAGGACTGGGGGCGCAGCGTCGTCACCATCGGCTCCTACGACGGAGTCCACCGCGGTCACCAGCTCATCATCCGGCATGCCGTGGAACGCGCCCGTGAGCTGGGCGTTCCCTCGGTCGTCGTGACCTTCGACCCGCACCCCAGCGAGGTCGTGCGCCCCGGCAGCCACCCGCCGCTGCTCGCCCCGCACCACCGCCGCGCCGAGCTGTGCGCCGAACTCGGCGTCGACGCGGTCCTCATCCTCCCGTTCACCACCGAGTTCTCCCGGCTCTCGCCCGCCGACTTCGTGGTCAAGGTGCTGGTGGACAAGCTGCACGCCAAGGCCGTCGTCGAGGGCCCGAACTTCCGCTTCGGCCACAAGGCGGCCGGCAACGTGGAGTTCCTGGCCGAGCAGGGCAAGACGTACGACTTCGAGGTCGAGGTGGTGGATCTCTACGTGACCGGCGAGGCAGGCGGCGGCGAGCCCTTCTCCTCCACCCTGACCCGCCGGCTGATCGCCGAGGGCGACGTCGAGGGAGCGCGCGAGATCCTGGGACGCCCGCACCGGGTGGAGGGCGTGGTGGTCCGCGGCGCCCAGCGCGGCCGCGACCTCGGCTACCCGACCGCCAACGTCGAGACGCTCCCGCACACCGCGATCCCGGCCGACGGCGTCTACGCCGGCTGGCTGCACGTCGAGGGCGAGGCGATGCCGGCCGCGATCTCCGTCGGGACCAACCCCCAGTTCGACGGCACCGAGCGCACCGTGGAGGCGTACGCCATCGACCGGGTGGGACTGGATCTGTACGGGCTGCACGTCGCCGTCGACTTCCTGGCGTTCGTCCGCGGCCAGGCCAGGTTCGAGTCGCTGGACGGGTTGTTGGAGCAGATGGCGGAGGACGTCAAGCGCTGCCGGGAGCTCATCGCGGCGGCGGGAGACCCCGCCTGAAGACGGACGTGTCCGTTTCGCTCGGAAACTCCCTGCCGCCAGGCCCAGTTGTAGAATCCCCCTCGTCCGTAAGGTCGGTGGAACGGAGAGAACCCGGTGGCGACCGAGCAGGAGAAGGAAGCGCTGTACGCCATGGACATCAGCGGCGTCGAGTGGGTCGGCTCCCCTGATGGTCCCCAGGACGAGCGGGTGGAGATCGCCTACCTCGAGGGCGGCGCCGTCGCGATGCGCAACTCGGCGGACCCCGACACGGTGCTCCGCTACACCGCGGCGGAATGGCGCGCGTTCGTACTCGGCGCGCGCGACGGGGAGTTCGACCTGAAGTAGTGGCACCCCGGAGCGACACCGGGGACAGACGCGCTCGCGGCCGTGACGTACACGAACGCCAGAGGGCCGGCACCGTGGAGGTGCCGGCCCTCTGCCGTTGCCGTACGGTTCGCTACTGCTGCGTCCAGCCGGGCGGTACGGCGCCCTGCTGCGGCTGGTTCTGCGGCGCGTCCTGGCCCGGGGCCGGCTGCTGCTGCCAGCCCTGGCCGGGGCCGGGCTGGTGCGGGGGCTGCTGCCAGCCCTGGCCGGGGCCCGGCTGCTGCTGCGGTGGCGCCCCCCAACCCTGTCCCGGCTGGGGTGCCCCGCCGGGCTGGCCGTAGGGCTGCTGGGGCTGCTGCGGGGGCGCGTACCCCTGCGGGGCCTGCTGGAAGTGCAGGTTCGGGTTGCCGAAGCCCTGCTGCGTGCGGGCGATGTCCTCGGCGACGAGGGCGGCGAGGTCGAAGTAGGCCTCGCGGGTCTTGGGACGCATCATGTCGAGGTCCACCTCGGCGCCTGCCGCGAGGTGTTCGTCGAAGGGGATCACGACGACACCGCGGCAGCGGGTCTCGAAGTGCGCGACGATGTCCTCCACCTTGATCATCTTGCCCGTCTCGCGGACACCGGAGATCACGGTGACCGACCGCTGGACGAGATCCGCGAATCCGTTCGCCGACAGCCAGTCCAGAGTGGTCGAGGCGCTGCTGGCACCGTCCACCGAAGGGGTGGAGATGATGATCAACTGGTCGGCGAGGTCCAGGACCCCGCGCATCGCGCTGTAGAGCAGACCGGTACCCGAGTCCGTGAGGATGATCGGGTACTGCCGGCCCAGCACGTCGAGCGCGGCACGGTAGTCCTGGTCGTTGAAGGTGGTGGAGACCGCCGGGTCCACGTCGTTGGCGATGATCTCGAGCCCCGACGGGGCCTGCGAGGTGAAGCGGCGGATGTCCATGTAGCTGTTCAGCCGCGGGATCTCCTGGACCAGGTCGCGGATGGTGGCGCCCGTCTCGCGCCGCACCCGTCGGCCGAGGGTGCCGGCGTCCGGGTTGGCGTCGATCGCCAGGATCTTGTCCTGACGCTCGGTGGCGAGCGTGGCGCCGAGCGACATGGTCGTCGTGGTCTTGCCGACACCGCCCTTGAGGCTGATCACCGCGATCCGGTAGCAGGACATCACCGGTGTGCGGATCAGCTCCAGCTTCCGCTGCCGCTCGGCCTCCTCCTTCTTGGCGCCGAACTTGAAGCGGGACGGGCCCGTGTTGTTCTTGCGCGCCTTGGGCTGATGGCGCAGCAGCCGGTCCGAGGAGAGCTCCACGGCGGCGTTGTAGCCGAGCGGGGTGCCGGGCGCGGCCTGTTGCTGCGGGGGCGCACCCGGGCCCGCCTGGGGGCCGACCGGGGCGGTCCAGCCCTGGTTGCCGTAGGCGGCGGGCGGGGCGGCGGGAGGCTGCTGGGGCGCCTGCTGCTGCGGCAGCGGCTGCACCGGAGGCTGACCCGGCTGCTGGGCCGGGGGCTGCTGGTGGGGCGCCGGCTGCTGCGGCGGGGCGGGCTGCGGGTAGCCGTAGCCGGGCTGCTGGGGCGGGTAACCGTAACCGACCGGCCCGGGCTGCTGCTGCGGGAGCGGCTGAGCGGGCGGCAGGGGGTAGCCGTAACCGCCGGCCTGCGGCTGCGGCTGCGGGGGCTGGGGCGCCTGCCGCGGGTCCGCCGGTGCGGGCTGACCGGTCTGCGCCGGGTACGCGGGAGCCTGCGGCGGGTACGCGGGAGCCTGGGCCGGGCCGAACGTGCCCTGCGGGGGCGTCGGGTGCCCGGGCTGCCCGGGCTGCGGCGGGGCGGGCGGCTGCGGGTAGCCGTATCCGGCGGCCTGCGCCGCGGCGGCAGCCGCCTGCTGGTCCGGCTGCCCTGCCTGCTGCGGCATCCCCGGAACGGGGTGCGCGGGCACATAACCCTGCGGCAGCGGCGGCAGCTCGTGGTCGGCCTGGGGCGCGGCGGGGACCTGCGCGGGGGGCGGCCCCTGCGGCTGCTGCCCCTGCGCGGCAGGCATCGGGCCGGGAGCGGTGGGCGTCGGCCCGGTCCCGGCCTCCGCCTCCGCCTCGGCTTCCGGCTCCGCTTCCCCGGTCGCTGACGGGGCATCGGCATCAGTCCCCGCGGCGGATCCCGCATCGGACCGGCCGTCCGCCGTCTCGGCGCCCTCCGCACCGGACACGGACCCGGCGGAGTCACCCGACTCGGCGTCAGCGCTCGGCTCCTCCTCCGGCTCCTCGTCGTCGTCGGCTCCGCCGAACAGCTTCGCCGCCTCGGCGTCGGCGGCGGCATGGTTGAGCTCCGGCGTCGGCTGCTCGGGCGTCGCCTGCTCGGGCGTCACCTGCTCGGGCGCCGCCTGCGCCGGGGCAGGCGGCTGGGGCACGGCCGCCGGGGCAGCGGTCCGGGGCGGCTCGGCCTGGGCGTCCTCGTCGACGGGACGCAGCACGGGGAAGCCGGGCGCGGGCGGCTGGGCCGGCGCCTGCTGCTGCGGCTGCCCGAAGCCGCCCGACGTGTCCGGGCCCGTCTGGGGTGCGCCCGCTCCCGACTGCTGGGGGTATCCGTAGCCGCCCGGCGCCGCCGCACCTCCCGCCGCCTGGGGGGTGCCGGGAGCGGACTGCTGCTGCGGAAAGCCGTAGCCACCCGTACCGTGCTGGTTCGCGCCGGGCGCGCCCGGCGCGGGCTGCTGCGGTACACCCTGGGCGTACGGCTGCACCGGTGCGGGAGCCTGCGGCGGGCGGACGCCCGGTGGTCCGGTGGGCGGCCCCACGGGCGGACCGACGGGCGGTCCGGGCGGCGGAGGAGGCGGCGACTGCCCGGTGTCGGCCTGTCCGCCGGCCGCGGAGCCACCCTGCGTGCTTTGGGCGTACCAGGCGGGAGGGGTGTAGACGATCTCGAACTCGCCGGTGAGATCGACCTCTTGATCGTCCCCGTCCGAGGACGGGCTGCCGCCGTTGTACTCGGACCGATCGCTGTTCACTGCTTGCCTCCTGGTCAGCCGCTGCTGCTGAGTTGGTCGTCGTCGCGGCCGGGCGGACCGAGTGGCGATTCCCACGCGGCTGCGATCGTCACCGCATCACCAGAAGAGACTAATCACTAGGGTCGCGGTACGGAAAAGTGACTGTCGACGCGATCGGTCGGCACCGTGGGCACGGGGACGACGAGGTGTCAGTCCGTACGGAAATGTGCCCCGTCGGTGCGATCGTCGCCCCCGCGCTGCCGGGGGCGACGCGGTGTCAGTCCCCACCGGGGCCGCCCGCCGGCGTGACCGGCCGCCACCGTCCCTCCCGGGGACGACGAGGTTCCGGTCCGTATGCGTGAGGGCCCCCGGCGCGCTCGTCGCCCCCGTGCTGCCGGAGGCGACGACCTCTCAGTCCATGCGCCGGGCCACGCCGAGAAGGCCCGTCTCCGCATCGGTGGGTTCGGTCATGACGAACTTGTGGTGCTTGCGGGTGCACCACAGGGCGACGCCGTCGTAAAGGGTCGGCAGCATCTGGAGATGCTCGTCCGGGATCCCCAGGGTGTCGCGCACGATCTCCGTCTCCTGGGGCGAGATGCGCTGGATCCCGACCAGTTGGGCCTGAGCCAGCCAGCGCGGCGCGTGCTCGCCCACGAACGGCAGCACCGTCACCACGGCCTGCCACGGCAGCGAGGTGACCCGCCCGCGGGGCGGACGCACACCACAGTCCCGGATCAGCACCACCGGACTCGAGACGGACGGACCCTGCGCGGGCACCCGTCCCACCGGATAGACCGTCACACACTGCTGGCCGCCGCCCGCCACCTGGGCCAACTGCTGCCACGCCTGCGGACGGCCCGTCTCGACGCCCACCCGCGCTCCCGTCGCGGCGGCCCGCAGCGCCAGCACCTGGGCCAGCCAGAGTCCGCCCACCAGGACGACGTCGAAGGGTGTGGGGCGGGACAGGCCGAGCACGGCCGGCTGCGACTCCGGGTCGGTGCCGATGATCACGCCGTCGTCGCCGAGGGGCATGCTGACGGCCGCGAGCTCGTCCACGGTGACGACATGACGGTTGCGGCGCGGCCCGCGCAGCCCGAAACCCGGGCTGAAGATGCGCCGTTGCTCCAGCGGCGTCTCCGGCTGCCGGACGATGGGGATCATGCCGGTGTCGGTGGGCGAGGCGACGTGCGCCGGAGTACGTCCGGAGGCCCGGCCGTGCTGCCGCGGGTCCGTGGCGGTGGCGGGGTGGGACATCAGTACGTACCTCCGAGCGGCAGAGTGGCGAGGGCTCCGGGGACCTGCTCCCGGTCGAGGCGGACCAGACCGACCTTCGCGGCACTCGCGGCCCGCTCCAACTCACGTTGCACCTGGGCCAGTTCGCTGTCGCCACGGGCGGTGACGCGGATGTGCCCGGTGAGGGAGACACCCCGGCTGCCGGCCTTGCCCAGCGTCAGGCTGAACGTCGTGGCGAGAACCGGAAGCGAGGTGAACCGCGTGATCAGCTCCGGCAGCGCCACACCACCGTTGCCCAACTGCGGCCAGCGGGAGACCCAGTACGTGGTGTGCCACCGGTCGTCGACCCGCCAGGTCCGCACCGACTCGACCGTACGCCGCTGCGGCGCGCGCCCGTCCTGAGCGTGCTGCGCGTTGGCCCGCGGGTTCAGACAACTGGACGTCGCCAGCGCCTGCACCAGTTCCGTCTCGTCCAGAATGGTCGCCTGGAACCCGGCCCCGGCCAGTCGGCTCGCGAGCTGGTCCGCCACCCGCAGCAGCGCACGCTGCGCCCCGGGAACGCCGTCTCCGCGGGCCTGAACCGCCTCCGGGCACAGTTCCGGGTCGAGCTTGAGGGCGACCCAGGTCAGCCGCAGCGCGGGCGAACCGGTCTGCGCCTGCAGGGGGCCGTACGACCGTGCGGCGACGGACTGCTGGGGCAGATGCGGCGCGGGCGCCGGCTGGGTGTGCTGCACGACCTGGGCGGAGGCCAGACGGATCCCGTCGACCTCCATCGCCTCCTGGACCAGGTGGAGCGGAAGCTGCCGTCCCGCCGACTCGGGACGCAGCGGCCGGTCTCCCGGCTGCACGAAGAGCACGGCGGTCAGGAAGGTGCCGTCGCCGATCATGCCGATCGAGCGATCGTCACGGGACACGAAGCGGTACGTCCGCAGGGCCGGGTCGCACTCGACGGTGGGGGCCAGCATCGGGTCGGTGCCGGGCGGGACGGGCGTCTTGGCCTCGCGCTGACGGCGCCTGAGCGCGCGCGTCGTCTCGTACCACTCGGGCAGCGGGCGGCGGCCCCGGCGCAGGACCGCCAGGAGCAGCAGCAGCGCCGCCACCCCACCGGCCGGAGCCAGCAGCCAGGACGCGTCGGCGGCCCAGGCGGCGAGCATGACGGCCGCCGCGAGCTCCACGAGGATGAGCTGCTGCAACCGCAGCGGGCCCATTCCGCCCGGGCTGGGCAGCATGCGCGGCGACGCGGCGGCGGGAGCCGGAGCCGGCCCGCGTCTGCGGCCCGGACCGTCCTGTTGCTGCTGTGCGCGGCCTCCGCGCCGAGTGCTCGTAGCGCTGGTCATCCCCCGGGACATCCCTTTCGCGAAGTAGTGGCCGTTTCGTCGGACGGAGATCCTCTGTCGGAGATCCCCGCGACGGGCCAGGGGCACCGATGGCCCACATCATCCATGCGAGTGGCTCACGGTACCCGCTGCCGCACACGAGGGGACACAGGGGACACCGAAACCCCAGGTGGCCAGCCTTTCACGGACCGGCCCCCGATGGGGGAGCGCGGTGGTGAGGGTCTGTGAAGATGCGGGGGCCGCCGACCACCTGATGACCCGTCGTCTCGCGGCACAGGGCATAGTAAGGGCCTGCTCGGCCGAAGCGGCCTTTCGCGCGGGCACCGCGCGTCGAGCACCTCGAACATCACGCGTCGAGCACGTCGAGCACGTCGACAACATCGGGCATCACACAACGGGAGACCTGGGGACCATGGCAAAGCGTCGGGATGAGCTCGCCGCCTATACGTTCGCCCGCAAGCGCACCGTCGCGGCGTTCCTGGCGCCGTCGCCGGGCGGTTCCGACGAAGGGGCACCGCGTCCCATGCAGACGGTGATGCCCAGCCTCGCGATGGGCGTCGTGCTGGTGGTGGGCTTCATCGCCTGGGGCGTCATCAAGCCGTCGGCGCCCGCGGGCTGGGACACGCCCGGCGAGTACATCATCGTCGACAGCGACTCCACGACGCGCTACGTCGTCCTCAAGGACAAGTCGACGAACGGCAAGGAGATCCCGACGCTCCACCCCGTCCTCAACTACGCCTCCGCCAAGCTCCTCCTCGACAAGGGCAAGGGCAGCGTCATCGAGGTCCCCGGCAAGGAGATCGACAAGAGCGGCATCCCGCACGGGGCGACCCTCGGCATCCCGTACGCCCCCGACCGGCTGCCCGCCGCCGCCGATGCCGAGAAGGCGAAGACCTGGGCGGTGTGCGAGCGGCCCGCCCCCGGATCGGACGGCGGCATCGACCGTGCCGTCTTCGTCCTCGACGCCGACGACGCGAAGGCGCTGGGGAACCAGGGCAAGGTCGACGCCAACGAGGCCCTGTACGTCGTCGACCCCAAGACCTCGCGGGAGTACCTGGTCGACGGCAAGGGCAACGCCTTCCTGCTGGGCGGCCCGTCGAACCTCGACAACACCACCATGGAGCAGTTGCGCGCCGCCGTCATCGGCACCACGGCCAAGGCGCAGCCGGTGAGCCAGCAGTGGCTGCACACCCTCAACGAAGGCGGCGTCATCACCTTCCCGCAGGTCCCCTCCGCCGGGCAGACCACCTCGGTCTCCGGACTTCCCCAGGAGGCGCGGACGGTGGGCCGGGTGCTCAAGGCACAGGACGCGCAGGGCACCCAGTACTACGTCGTCCTGCGGGACCGGGTCGCCGCCGTCACGCCCTTCGTGGCCAACCTGATCAAGAGCTCGCCGTCCGCCAAGCTGGCGTACGGGACGGACCCGATCACCGACATCCGGGTCGACACCCCGGACGTCATCGCCGCCAACGGCGGCCAGGCGGACACCTTCTACGCGGACAAGGGCTGGCCCCAGAGCGTGCCCCGGCAGGCCAACCCCGCGGCGACGGCGACCGGCGAGGCCCGCACCACCTCGTGCAGCGTCTACAACGGCACCATCGGCGAGGACAGGAAGCCGCAACTCGCCACGTGGGCCGGGACGGCCTACCCCAAGAAGGTCGTCGCCGACTCGCTGAACGCCTACGTCTCCTCCGGCTCCGGGCTCCTCTTCCAGGAGGTCACGGGGACGGCGCAGGGCGGCGGTGCGACGTACCTGCTGACGGACACGGGCCTGCGCTACTCGCTGCCGTCGAACAACGACAGCACCGCGGCGGGCAATGGCGGCACCGGCTCGTCCGCGTCCTCGGACGGGACGAGTTCCTCGTCGGGCGGGGCGAGCGAGACGGACAAGGCGCGCACACGGCTGGGCTACGAGAAGGTGTCCAACCCCGCGGTCGTGCCGCAGTCCTGGGCTACGTTCATCCCCAAGGGACCGACCCTGGACACCGGCAGCGCGGCACAGCCGCAGAGCCAGTGACAGGCCAACTGGCCGAAAACGGGCGGTACTTGACGGCAGTGGATCACAGGATCATCGCTCAAGTGTGTGAACCCTGTAACTCATTGCCCTTGCTTGTGGATGTGTGACAGGCGGACGATAGAGTGCTTTCAGCGCTCACGGATGGGCCGCTTCTCCGGGGTACTTGTGCAGGTTTCCCGGATCAACGACGACATGGGGGAAGGTTCAACATGGCCGGCCAGTTCCGGGTAACAGAAGACGAACTGACCAAGCTCTCCGGCGACATCAACACCGTGAACGGTCAGCTGCAGGGCGAGATCCGCCGTCTCAACGGCGTGATCGACCAGATCGCGGGCGGCTGGCAGGGCCAGGCGGCCCAGTCGTACCACCAGCTGCAGGAACGCTGGAACGCGGACGCGAAGAGGATGAGCGACATCCTCAACGACATCAAGGAAGCCGTGGACTCCACGCGGAGCAACTACTCCGCCTCGGAAGAGCAGCAGAACTCCGAGATCAGCAAGATCATGTCCGACTTCGGCTGAGCCGAACGTACGCGACTCGACTCTTCCTGCTCTCCAGCACTCTTCACCACGTTCCACGGGTGTCACCGGTTGCCGCCGTTTGCGACCGATTGTCACCGATTTCCTTCGACTCTTCCTGAAAGGGAACGACGATGTCGGGCATCCTCGTCAATTACGCCACGATCACCAACGCGTCCTCGGACGTGCGCTCCACCGCCGGTCGCATCAAGCAGCAGCTCGACGACCTCGAGGCCGCGGTCAAGCGCGTCGCCAACACCTGGGAGGGCGAGGCGCAGGAGGGCTACCAGCGCAAGCAGCGCGAGTGGGACAAGACCGCCGCGGACCTGCACGCCACGCTGCTGAAGATCGCCGCCGCGCTGCAGAACGCGGCCGAGAACTACCAGGCCACCGAGAAGAGCAACGCCTCGACCTGGGGCTGAGCCGTCGGCGGCCCGAGGGGACATGACATGAGGAGATTCGGCCCAGCCGACGCCACGGCGTCCGCTGGGCCGAGCCCTTGTCCGGGGCCGCGCGCGGCAGAGCCCGCGAATTCCCACACGCGTTGGCACATCCTTCACACGTACACGACCCAGCTTCGAAGGAAGCAAGGAAGCCCTGGGGGCCTGAACATGGGGGGCCTGGCAGCCCTTTCGCGTAGTAGCCGCGACAGTGGAACCCGCCCACTGCAGCGGGCCTTCGGCGTGCTCGCGGCCGCGGGAATCTGCCTCGCACCGGGCACACCGGCGCTGGCGGTCTCTGCGCTGTCGGTCCCGGCACCGGCCGTTCCGGCGCCGGTCGGGGCGGCGGTTCCCACCCACCTCACCGACTCGGATCCCGGCTCCGGCGACACGACCACCACCGAATGCACGTTCGGCGGCCCCGTCATCAAGTCGACGCCGTGGTCCCTCCAACGGATCCTCCTGGACCAACTGCGCGCACAGGCGACGGGCAAGGGCGTCACGGTCGCGGTGATCGACACCGGCGTCGACGACTCCAACCCGCAACTGCGCGGCGCGATGGCCCCGGGCGGCGGCGACTTCGTCGGATCCACGGACGGCACCCAGGACCTCGAGGGCCACGGCACCCGGGTCGCGGGCATCATCGCCGCCCGCCCCCTGAAGGGCACCGGCTTCGTGGGCCTGGCCCCCGACGCCAAGATCCTCTCCTTCCGCTACACGGGCGCGCAGGACAAACAGGGCAACTCGCGCACCATGTCCGCCGCGATCCGCGCCGCGGTCGCCAAGGGTGCGAAGATCATCAACATCTCCTCGGACACCGCCGACAAGCAGGACAACACGGAACTGCGGAACGCCGTCGCGGCCGCCGTGAACTCGGGGGCCCTGGTCGTGGCGGCCGCCGGCAACGACGGAGCCGACGGCAAGTCCGCGGACACCTACCCGGCCTCGTACCCGGGCGTCCTGGCGGTGGCGGCCTCCGACCGCAACGACGAACGCGCCTTCTTCTCGCAGGCGGGCGACTTCGTGGACGTCGCGGCACCGGGCGTCGGCATGGTCTCCACGGTCCCCAAGGGCGGCCAGTGCACCGCCGACGGCACCAGCTTCGCGGCCCCGTACGTCGCGGGCGTCGCCGCCCTGCTGAAGGAGAAGCACCCGAACTGGACGGCGGCCCAGATCGCCACCCGCATCGAACAGACGGCCCAACGCCCGGGCCGCGGCCCCAACCGCTTCATCGGCTGGGGCGTCGTCGACCCGGTCGCCGCACTGTCGGACGACTCGACACCGGGCTCGTCCCCGACCCCGGATCCGGTGATGAAGGCCGGGTCCGGCGAAGTCATTCCGATGGCGGTGACGATGGGCGAGAGCGAGGCGGAACGGCAACGCCGGATCGCCGTTTACGTACTGGGCGTGGGCCTGCTGCTGGTGGGCGTGGCTGCGGGGAGCGGGGTGGCTGTGCGGGATTGGCGGAGCAAGCGGGGCGGCACGGTCGGCCGGTCCGGACACGTCGGCCGGACTGGGCTGTCGGGCTAGGCGATGACTTGGGCGCCGAGAGGCCGGCGCCGACAACTTGGAAAAACAGGGGAGAGGACAACGGGGTATGAGCAACGGAATGCGGGTCGATCTGAGCGCGCTGGATGAGGTCATCCGGAAGCTCTGGTCGCTGCTGGACGACATGGACAAAGCGGGGCAGACGTCGCGGTACAACACGGAGATCCCGATGGACGCCTTCGGGAACACCTGCACGTTCCTGGAAGCGGGCGATCTCCACGCTGCCCATATGGATGCAAAGACTCAGCTTGAGAGGGCGATCCAGGGGCTTCACGGCTTGATCGACAGGTTCAGCACGAGCACCTCCAAGGTGAAGGACAAGTACACCGAGCAGGAGTACGCGACCAAGCAGCAAATGGGTGGTAATGCCGGGGGCTCGAGCGGTAGCTGGGCGAAGTAGACCGATCGAGGATCACCTACAGAGGGGAAGCGTTCAAAATGGCCGGTGACAAAGAGCTGCCAAAGCCAGTCATTGAGCAAGAGACGTGCATCGCTGGACGTCCCAAGACCAAGACTCAGTTCATTGACTACTCGCTCAAAGAGCTCAAGCAGATGCTCGAGGGCACCAATCCAGGGGCGATCGAGGAGGTCGGCCGACACTGGAGCAAGGTCAACGAAATTCTTGCCGCTGGCGAGGGAGGTGGGATCGCAGGCCTGCTCGACAAAGCGGTCGACAACGTTCTGGAGCACTGGGAGGGCGAAGCAGCCAGGAGTTTCGAGAAGAAGGCGCGCGAAATCGCACAGAGCATCCGAAACACCGCCTGGCATGCGGATCTCAACAGCTCCCAGATGACCGATGCCGCGCACCAGCTTCGTACGTACAAGGAACAACTGGACGCTATCCACGAGCCAAGCACCCTGGACAAGGTCGGCGACGCTCTCAGCGACTGGCAATGGGACGACGGCCAAGCGGTAGCCAGCGATCTCAATGCCGGCAAGCTGACCGCTGCTCAGATCGCTCAGAAGGACGAGGGAAAGATCGGCGCCAGCCGGCAAGCTCAGCTCAACGGTGTCTCCGTCATGGAGAATCTGGGCGCTCAGTACGCGCGGATCACGCGCAACTTGAAGAACAACCAGGTAAAGGACAGCGGCGACGGCAACGTTGGGGAGCCCAACAGGCAGGTGGAGTACCCGCCGCCAGTCACTCCAGGTGTCGCTGGCGTGTCCCGACCTAGCGCTGCGGGATCTGGCAATAAGCCGTGGAGCGCAGGCCCCACCACCACCATCAAGCCAGCCCCCACGGTGCCCCGTGAGAACGGCATCACGGGGGGAATGCAACTCCCCCCGGGCGGAACGCAACTCCCGACTGCCAGGACAAACGTGGACAGCATTGCCCCCGGTCTGACTGGGCCAGCCCCTAGCGCGGGTCCTGTGGGAGTGGGAGGCGGTGGCGCCGGTATCGGAATCGGCGGGACTCAGAGCCCAGGCATCATGGCTGCTGCAGGAGAAGTCGGTGTCGGCGGCACTGCTGCTGCGCGTGGTGCCATCGGAGGTGTGGGTGCTCGCGGTGGTATGACGGGTGGCGGTGCGGCAGTAGGTCGTGGTGTCGGTGGCCGGGCCGGCATGGGTGGCATGGGCGGCGGAGCCGGTGCGACTGGACGAGGTGGCGCTGGGATCGGTGGCCGCGGAGCGCTTGCGAAGGCTCGCGGCGGTGTGGTCGGCGCAGCCAAGGGAGTCGGCAAGGGCGCTGGCGGCGGTGCGGGTCTGCACGGCAGCCGCGGCGGAACCATGGCCGGTGGCGCAGGCGGCCGCAAGGGACGACGGTCCGAAGAAGAGAACAGCCGGGGGGAGCGTCCCGACTACCTGGTCGAGGACGAAGAAACCTGGATCTCGGAAGAAGATCGCAACCGGAACGTACCGCGGACGATCGAGTAGGTACATGGGCGAGCCGCACGGAAGAGCGTGCGGCTCGCCCGTATGAAGACTGGCGGAACCAGTCGTAGTTGAGTGAGGAGCAAGGAAGTGAGTCTCAAGCGAGTCTGGTCTACGACGGGAGTCGTGACGTTGACAGGAGCTTTGCTCCTCACTACGGCTTCAAACGCCTCAGCGGACTACGTCAGAGATCAGCAGTGGGCCCTGAATGTCTTCTCAGTAAAAGATGTCTGGGCTCAGTCTCAAGGCGAGGGTGTTACTGTCGCTGTCGTGGATTCAGGGGTGGATGGCGACCATCCGGATCTGACTGGCCAAGTCCTTAAGGGCAAAGACTTTACCGGTGGCGGTAATGCTCAAGAGGACAAGATCGGCCACGGAACAAAGATGGCAAGCATTATCGCTGGCCACGGGCACGGCGCGGGAAATTCCTCCGGTGTGATAGGGCTCGCACCGAAAGCCAAAGTGTTGCCTTTGCGCACCCTTCAGACGCGGGCTGACAGGAATTTGGATCAGACATGGGGTGCCGCTGTTCGATATGCCGTGGATAACGGAGCTAAAGTAATTAATCTGTCATTTGGTGATGAGTGGTCAAAAACTACCAGTGACGGACGGAATGCGATTGCTTATGCGGAAGCTCACGATGTTGTCGTTGTGGCGGCCGCAGGTAACGAGGGCGCGCCGGCCGTAGATGAGCCAGCGGCGCTACCGGGCGTTGTGGCTGTTGGGGCTGTGGGCAAAGACGCTAATCTCTGGGACGACTCGAATACTGGGAAGGGGGTAGCGCTTACCGCTCCTGGCGTGGATATTGTCGGAGCAAATCCTACAAAATCCAATGGATACGGTGTGGCCAGCGGCACCTCGGAGGCCACAGCCTTTGTGTCCGCTGCAGCTGCCCTGGTCCGTGCTAAGTACCCAGACCTCACCGCTGGCCAAGTCATCAACCGCTTGATCAAGTCGGCTACCTTCGCGCAACACAAGGGTTTGAAGGCACCCGACAACGAGTACGGCTACGGAATCGTTAGGCCTTACTCGGCGCTGACGATGAACATCCCTGCCGGCCCTAAGGCGAACCCTCTCGGCCAACTCGGGGCGTCCAACGCCACCTCCAGTGAGACATCTAAGGGAACGGGTGGCTCGTCCCAGGGTGAGGAGAACAAGTCTTCATCCAGTAAAGGTCTACTCATCGCTGGCGGTATCGCAGTCGTCGTAGTCATCGCCGCCATCGCCTTCCTGGTAAACCGAAGCCGCCGTAACGGCGGTAACGGCCCCGGCTCCGGCGGTGGCGCCTCCGCTCAGAGCGTGGGGTACCCGAATACCTACCAGCCTTACCCCAACACAGCTCCCAATCAAGGCTACTCAGCTCCTCCCGGACAGGTCCCGCAGCGCCCGAACCCCTACACCCAAGAGCCCCCGCCCCAGGGTCAGTAAGGAAACTCGGACCTTGGAGCGGCTGGGCTGAACGGCCCGAGATTGCCAAGCTGTCACCGTGGCACGTCGGTAGACCTACGCCGCCAGGTCCCGCTTCTGAGCGGAGGACTCCCGCCGCGCCCCGGAGATCACGGTCTTGGGCGCGCCCTGCAGCCCCGGATCAGCCGTCCGGCGCGCGGTGAGTGCCCTACGGCCTTCATGACCGTGGTGAGCAGGGCCGTGGCGGCGAGAGCACCAGGGCGAAGGCGGGGCCGCAAGAAAAGGCCCTTTCCCGCTGCGACTCCAGGCTCAGCGAATACCAAAAGGAGGTGAGTCTCATGGCGGGTTATTACAGAGTGGAGCTGGACTCTCTTGCTGATCTCATCACTCAACTCGGCGAATGCGGCGACGAAATGCGCTCTGCAATGAGAGCACTCAAAGATATTGGACCCAACGGGGTTGGACTGCCAGAGCTAGAAAAGGCTTGCGATGAATTCCAGGAATCATGGAGCTATGGTATTGGTCTTATTGCAGGAGCAGCTGATGGGGTAACCAAAGGACTTATTGAGACGAAGAAAGCGTATGGAGCCATCGAAGAGAAGGTGGCTGAGGAATTCGAGGTTCCTGGCGAGTAGTCGCGATTATTGTTAACCCGCCAGGCGGCGCATCGCTCCGTGCGAAAGAGAAGCAATTCCGGGTTTCATAGGGGAGGGTGATGACCGAGCGAGCGCTATACCCCTATATGCAGGTACATCGAGAGGTCCATGGTCGACGTGCCCAGTAAAAATCCTAATTCCGATGCGGCCAGTGATCCCCACGAACCCGTGGCATTCCGATTCCAGACACAGCCAGAGTTTCATGAGGTTCCACTCGGGATTGGGATAGATGACGATGCGCTCGATGAGCAGATGCGCTCCTTTGCCCGCGACTACTGGGGTGACAGAGAGGACTGGGAGCCTCTGCGTAGAATGTTTGCGGCCGTCCACGCCGCTAACGCGCAGCAACTCTCCTCCCAGGGTGTCGTGTACCACGCACTCGGAGTGTTCCCTATCGGCGGCACGGCAGATGGGACCGTGCCGCCTGAACGTATCAGTCGTTGCACGCTACTCGTCAGTACAAGGGAGTTGGACAACTGGAATCCCGTCGTCACCGCGGCTGGGATTGCGGAGGCGTTGACCCACGCAAATTCAGATGGTGAAGTTCAGCCTGTCAGAATCCCAGCCGGCCCTGCCGTTATTAGTATCGGGGCGTCCCGCGCGGTGTGGTCTTTACCGGAAGGGATGGAACAGGAGCGTTTTTTTGTTCGCATCGAACTGTGGGTCCCCTTCCCAGCCGGCAACCGGCTCCTCCTGTTCTGCTTGAGTACTTCAGACGTGGAAGACCTTGATCGATATCAAGCCATCTTGGCCGACATCGCGGACACTATTTCCTTCGGTGACGTGAAAAGAGACGGCGATGTTATGGCAGCAAGCGCCCACGATATAGGTGCCATCTTCGGGTGAAGGCGCCAGGAGGAAGAGGAAGAATACATGTGCCCCCAATCCTTCGACGCGCTCGGATTTAATCCAGCCCCGGGAAGCCCAGAATCAATCGAGATGCTGGCCGCGACTCTTAGCAAAGTCGGGAATCAGCTCAGCAACACCCACAACACGCTGGCGCGTCTTGGGAAACCTGGAGGTATCTGGGAAGGGGATGCGGCTGAGGCATTCTCCAAAAAGGTCGGCGAGCTGCCAAAATACCTCGAAGATGGTCATAGTTCACTTATCGAGGCTGCGGCTGCACTGGGCAAGTGGAAGTCGCAGCTGATTGATTTCCAGACGCTCGCTTCGCGCTATGAGGCCGAGGCAGAAGATGCGCGTCGGTTGCTGCGGCAGGCTGAGAGCAACCCAGATCTCAAGCTCGCCGGTCAGGTTTTCGAAACAGAGGAGGCCTTGCAGAACGCCCAGGAACGTCTTGACTTCGCCTCTAGAAAGGTGAACGAGGCCACCGAATCACTCAATGCAATTTTGCGAAAGGCCCAAGAGCTACTCAAGGAACACGAAGAAGGCGCACGTATGACTGCAGCTGTCATACGTATCGCCTCCGGGCGGGCGCCGGATAAGCCCGGGTTCTTCGATCGGTTCATGGATCTCCTCAGAGGAATCGGAGACAAGGCCCGGGATATTGGCAATGACATCTATAGATGGCTCAAGGAGCATGCCGACACCGTATATAAAATCGGTGACTGGCTTGGCTGGGCCAGTGCGGCATGCGATGTTCTTGCGATTATCTTCTCTGAGACGGTTATTGGGGCCGTTGTCTTTGAGGCAATTGGTAGGGTGTTGAACGCTGGAGCCTTTGCATTCCATGCGGGTGGCTGGGCGCTAGGGGCCAAGAAGGGATCGTGGGTGGACATCGGTCTCGATCTCGTCGGATTCGTTCCGTTCGGTGACTTGGCGAAGGTCGGAAAGACGGGTATAGGCGCACTGAAGGGCGTGACGATCCCACTGCATGTAGCGGAAGCCGGATCAAAGGCGGCGGATTCCCTCAAGCGTGCAGATGACATCGTGCGGGAAGTAGGTGGAACCGCACGGAACTTCATCGAAGAAGACGGCATGCGATCCCTCGGCATGGTGGGCGGAAAAATTGATGCCGTAAAGATCACTGCAGATAACTTTAAAGATCGTCTCGCAGTATCGGTTGCCAGGAATTTTGGCGATGCCAGTTTGTATAGGGCCGCCAGCGGGAAGCTCGGCGGCGTTTTGGACCAGACGATTCCGAAACTGGTCGAGAGTACACCCTTGGGTCGCATTCCTGCTCTGGCGGACTCGGTCAAGCCGATCGTGAACGACGCTGGAGAAGTCGTTGGTAAGTACGTCGATCCTCGCTCGTGGCCGGCGCGTGGGTACGAGGCCGTCACCGGAGCTCGGAATCTGTACAAGGAGGGGGTCAGGATCGCAACGGGAGACGTCGAGTACCTGTCGGATAAGGTTCACGAGACAGTTGGAGACATCCGTGAAACCACGGGCAAAGTTTTCGATGGTATCAAGGACTTTGGGTAGTATGCGGCGGGTGGGCTGTGCGGATGAATGTGAATCAAGCTGATCAACTGATGGCTGCACGGCCCCCCAAGTCTCTGGCGGTCTTGCGTATTCGCTACGCAGCGCAGTGGCTATGGTTCCCCCTTTTGGCAGTGCTGTGGCTCGCGCCGTGTACTATCGCGTTCTGCCTGTATGTCGTCTTTCTTCCATTCTGCGCGGTATGGGGCCTTGACGCCCCGGGCCCGCCCGGAAGTGGGCGTCGTTTTCGCTGGCGGCGGCGTATGTGGCTGGATCGCAAGCGCATGCAGAGGGAGGTTTCCACTGATCTCTTTTGGTTGGAGGATCAGCTGAGGGCGCTGTTCGACGGAAGGGCTCCCATCTTGGTGGGGAGGCAGAGCAGTGGAACGCTGTGGCGGCACAGGGACGGGCGGATCGAGGTTCATGACAGCTACTTCCGTCAACTGGGGGCGACGCGAGCGCTGCAGGTGGCTGGTGAATACGGTTACGTGCCGAGCGCCGATGGAATGAAGGAGATCCCGCGGTGGCTCGTCTTGCGTCGGGTCGATGACATGCAGGGAGTGGGAGCGGGAGGTCGGGCATGAACTGCACGAACATGGTCAATCGCTGGAAGCGTCTCTAGTACTCCAGCAGCACTTCGGTGCCTGTCCTGGAGGAAGGCGAGCGGTGGGTATGCAGCGGGCGTTGTGCTGGTCCAGGACACTCGTTCTGCGCCGCTTGGAAGCACTTCTCGACCGCCGGCCGGCCTGACGCACACCAGGTCGTCCACGGGTGCGTACGAGGCAGTAGGCGATCTCGTCCGGCCTGCTCGCGCTGCCCGGGTCAGCGCCATTGCTTGCGCGTCACCTCCCGTCCCTGGCAGGCGAAGTCCGTGACCGCTGATAGCCGCAGAGAGGGTCAGTCGTAGACTCGCAGCCTCTTGCCCCCGCACGAGTCGGCGCTCCCCCGCTTTTTGCGAGTCCTGGGCGACGCGGCCGAGGCCCTGCAGCACATGATTGACAGTGCTCGGGGCGATCGCCGATCGCATGTGAGCGCTATGGCGCCGGACTGCTTGGTGGCCTGTCGGCTTCAGATGTGTACGGCGTGCGGACGTGAGCGAAGCCTGATGGAGACCGTCGCAAGGGCAACGGGTCAGCTGTAGCGCCGAGTTCGAAAACCTCGTGGACCACGGTCGTTCCAGTCTGACGGCCGCTCTCCTTCTGCGGCAGGAGTAAGCCTGCACGGATTGTCACACGTTGACCACAAGTTACCCGCAGAAGCACCACAACGACCGGGCGTCGCAGCATCAGTGACGCCGTAAGGTGATCTGTTACTGACGGGGGATGATGTACTCGCGATGATGCAGGTGCACTCTGTCGCGCCAGCAGGTGGGCTCGGTTGTGGGCCAGTCCAGGCGCCGGACTTTGCCGCACGCGCGATCGAGCCGCACATCATGCCCCTCACCAGAGACACGTGTGTGAGGAATGCATGTCTTATCCGACGCCACCTGGAATGCCGGGCAACACCAACCCGTACGGGCAGCCGCCCCCGCAAAGCGGGTGGCAACAACAGCAGTGGCAGGGGCCGTTCCAGGGCTCTCCAGCATCTCCCGGGATGCAGCCGGTGGCTTCGTCGGCGCCTCCCGGAGCTCCAGGCAAGGGCGGGCGCACTGTGCGCACCGTGATTGGTTCGATTCTCGGCCTGTTCGGCGCGGTTGGCCTCGTGGGGGGCGGTGCCCTCGCTGCGCACGCCTATAGCAACAGCCAGCAGACGATCGCTAATCCCAAGTACGGAGGGGTGATCTGGAGCGATGAGCCCGCTGACCACATCTTTCCGGACACCATCGGAGGCCGTGACGGGCGTCTCGGGCACCTCACCAATCCAAAGTACGCGACCTGGCGTCGGCTCGGTATCTCCCCTGACACCTCTTGCAACAAGGGACTGACGGGGAAGACGCTGGCTAAGGCAGAGCAGCTGGGGTGCAAGGCTGTGTTGCGCGCCACGTACGTCGATCCCACCGGGGACACGGTGGCCACGGTTGCACTCATTGTGCTCCCAGGAGCCTCGTCCAAAAAGCATGAGCTTGCTCAGACTTTCGCGGACCTGAAAGCAGCTGGAGCAGTGTCTCCCTTTGCGGTGCCGGGCACTCTGGCCGCCGGATGGACGGCGGATGGACGTAACGGAGCAGCGCTCGATGAGACTCCCGGCGAGCACCTCCCGTATGCGGTCGCCGTCACCACGGGCGCCGTTGATGGACGGCTCGCGGGAAACCTGCCGGGAGCTTGGGGGCAGGACGACTCTGACGGCTCTGATGACCGAACTTCCTGGTATGCCGAGGCAGAAATCCTGGTCACGGCGTTCCAACTCCACATGGATGATCTGCAGCTCGGGGGTGCGGAATGAGTCGTCAACCTGCGAGGGCGGCCATCGTCGGGGCTGCGTTGAGTGGTTTTCTGTGTGTACTGTCGGCGACCCCTGCACACGCCGTGACCACTCCTATGGGATGGGAGGGCGATGCTCTCGGTCTTTCGTCTGCGCAACAGCTCAGTCAGGGTGAAGGCGTCACTGTGGCCGTTCTGGACAGCGGAGTGGTGGCTGGGCATCCTGCGGTCAAGGGACGAGTGACCACCGGTCCTGACTATCGCAAGGACGGAATTGCTCCGCAGAGCCCCGAGTGGGGGGTGCATGGCACTGCAATGGCGTCGGACGTTCTGAAGGTCGCGCCCAAGGCCAAGATTCTTTCGGTGAGGGTGAGCTCGGACCAGGACAAGGACGACGACGGAAATGTCGAGTTGCAGCGCGGCGTGAATTCGGTCGCGGACGGAATCTACTACGCGGTGGATCACGGTGCCGACGTGATCTCGATGTCTCTTGGAACCGGTGAAGTCGGTGAATTCAAGGATGAGGACGAGGCTGTAGCCATCGGCTACGCGGTGAGCCATGGGGTGACTCTTCTGGCGGCAGCCGGTAATGGGGGAGACAAGCTAAACCAGTCCTCTGCCCCCGCCGGCTACGCAAGCGTCATCGCCGTTGCTGCGACGAAACAAGGAGGGGGGCGAGCCGAGTTTTCCACCGTGCACACGTACAACGACGTGGCCGCCCCAGGCGTGGACATCGAAAGTGCGAAGAACACGGGTGGCTTCGAGCCGGTCAGCGGTACGTCGCCGGCAACTGCACTCGCGTCAGGCGTTGTGGCGCTGATGCTCTCCCAAAACCCCAAGCTCACCCCGGCTCAGACACGTGCGATCCTGACCAGCACAGCCCGCCATCCGCAAGGCGGGTGGAATGCGCTGCTCGGGTACGGGCAGATCAATGCTGCGGCCGCAGTGAAAGCCGCGGCTTCGCCACCTGCCGACAAGACTGCCCCCGTGACGTACAAGGGCAAGGAGCATTTCGCGGCCCCCGTGGGCACCTCGAAGACCACTCACCCTGACCTGGAGCAGAGTGTGTGGCTGACTGGCCTTGGCGCCGCTGGCATGGGGCTGCTGATGTTGATCGGCGGGCTGCTCCTGGCGTTGGGTGGCCGCCGCAAGGGCGGTGGCAACGTAACGGGCATGGCTCCGGCCCAAGCACCCTTCCGAACTTGATGCCGCTGGGGGCTGCTGAGCTTGCACTCGTGACGTAGTTGTATGAGGGCCCGTCAGCCCTGCTGGCGGGGCCCCTTCTGGTCGTTCAGAGTTCGACGACACGGGCCAGAATCCGAGTTTGACTATCTGGTACGCACTGCCGGGCGGGCGCTGTGCAGGAGGCGCGCTGTGAACTGGTACTGGCAGTGATCCTCGCTCTTGTTCCCGAAGACCAGTGTGACCGGTGCAAGTATGATCATGTGCTGTTTCTGTGAACAGGGAGAAGCTGCGAGAGAAGGGATTTCGAGTACAACCGGGACCCGCTGCATTTCCTGGGAAGGAAGGATTCGCCGCCCGGCGTCATCCGGTTCCTGCGCGACGTCTACCCGGTAAAGAGCGCCCCCATCCAGACCTTTCGGTCGGTCCGCGTCATGGTCGCGAGCTCAGCACCGCTGAAGGGGCTTGACCTCACCAGAGCTCATCTGCTGAAGCGGGCTCGGCCCAGCACCACCCAGCACCAGAGGAGACATCCCATGGGGGATCACTTCAAGACGGACACGGATCAGTTGGGTCAGTTCCTGAAAACCCTTGAGGGGTGCATCAGGGATCTCAACGAGGCTCGTTCCGCGCTGGCTCACGTCCGCGCCGATCAGATCGGAACCCAGCGTCTGGACGAGGCGTGTGACGGCTTCCAGGAGCGCTGGAGATACGGATCCGAGCAGACGAAGGAAATGATCGACGCGATCAGCAAGGGCGTGAAGTCCAACAAGAAGGCCTACGAGGAGGTCGAAGACGCTCTGGAGAAAGCCTTCAAGGACATCGCAAAGCAGGGGACTTCCGGGCAGGGAGGAACGAAGTAGTGGCAGCGAACCCCTACCCGAACCTCGGGTGGAACCCAGTGCCGGGCGTTCCTGCCGAAGTCGACGCCCTACGCCGGAAGGTGGCTTCCGCCGCGACCGCGCTGCGGAACTGCCACTCGCAGCTCCAGAAGCTGATCGGCGAGAGCAGCTACTGGCAGGGCGACGCGGCGCAGGCGTTCCGGAATGCGATCGACGGTGAGCTGCCGACCTATATCAAGAACGCTGCTCGCTCCTTGGAGAAGGCTTCCGCTCAGCTCGACAACTGGGACGGCTATCTGACGTCCCACCGGGACCTGGCTCAGAAGTACGACGATGCTGCCGCCGAGAAGAAGGCCGCCATCGCAGCGGCCACGGAGCGTCACGCTCAAGCCGAGAAGCACCCGGACCTCAAGCTCGCCGGCCAGCAGTTCGCGACTCAGGCAGAAGCCGACGCGGCGACGGCGCGGCTGCGGGCAGCAGAGCGCAACCTCAACGAAGCCACACTCGCGCTGAACAAGGCCAACGGCGAGTACGACGACATCATCGCGAAGGCACGGGTGCTGGAGACCACTCACGCGGACAACGCGGAGATGGTCGCCAAGTCTCTCGACGACGCCACGGACAAACTGGCGCCGAAGGAACCGGGGTGGTTGAGCAAGGCCGTCGACGCCGTCTGGGACGGCATCAAGGAGACCGGCGATTTCCTGCTGGAACATGCGGGAACGATTGGCGCCATTGCCGGCCTGCTGGCGCTCTTCCCCACGCCGTTGACTCCGCTCTTCGCCGGAATCGCCGTGGTCGCCAGCGCGGCCTCGATGTCCAAGAACTTGGCCGACCCCAAGTTCAGAAGCGACTTGTTCGGCGGCGGGAGCGGGATGGACATGTTCTCGGCCTGGGCCTCCATGGCCGGTGACACGGTCGGCATGATCCCTGGCGGAGCTGCCCTGGGTACGGCGGCGAAGGAAGTGGCCGAGGGGGTGGGCATGGCCGGCAGAATGGGTGTGGCCGTATCAAACACAGAAAAGGCCGGAGCCTTCGTCAGGGAGATCGTCCCCGCCTTCTCGAAGACCGCCACCGAGGAGACCGCCGATTCGTGGCGTCTTGCGGGGGAAGGTGTTGGCGGGTCGGCCAAGCTGATGGGCGCCATCTCTGTCGGCGGTCTGAATGTCGCAGCGAACATGGTCTCGTCCGCCGAGAGCCTGGGATTGGTGCCGGACGACGGCGTCGAACACAACAGTGCGGAGACCACAAAGGCTGCTGCCACACTGCACGACATCGGGGGGCTGCTGGGATGGTTGTAGAGAAAGCAGCAGTACCTGAGGGATGGATCGCACAGTGACCGACGTCTTGACCGATACAGGGAACCAGCGCAAACCCCTGCTCTGGTACGGACTCCCGCACGGCTATCTACAGCTGGACCTCGATCCGCCTGTCGAACGGGTCGTGGAGCTGATCAAGCAAGTGCTCAGCCTGCCAGACGAGTTGCGCGACCGCGCGGAGCGCGTCGTACGGTTCTACGCCGGTGTCGTGGGCTTGCTGAATGCTCAGAACGTGCTCGGATGTGCACTGGGGCTGCACCCGGACGATGCTGGTGGAGTCACCTCCTCGGTCCTTACGGTTTCGAGCTTCCCGACATCCGGAACCAACGCCAAACTCGTACTTGCCAGCCTCGCGGGAACGGCTGCCGACCGTCCCGACGAAGGCCTGCGCCCTCTGAAACTGCCCTGTGGCGTGGGGTTCCTCGCAGAGAAGAGGCGACGTGCGCCTGCCACCGGCACGTCGTCCGAGGGAGGTGACGCGTCCTCCGAGGTGACGGTCTGGCAGGGAACGGTTGCAGCGATGGGTCCGGGAACAGGCGACATCGTCCTGCTGCAGTTGGTGACAGCCGCCGTGGACCTCGCTGATTCCTATCGGGACGTGCTCCTCGGAGTCGCGCATACTCTGACGTTCACCGATCCTGCGTCCGCGGATTCCGTGGACGACGGCAGTGAGACGCCGGCTGCTGCCGAGTCCGACGCGATCAGGAATGACTTCGGTTAGTCGAGCGCAACCAGCGCAAGGAGACGAAATGTCACAGAGCCCACCAGGAGCGGAAGCGCCCGAGACCGTGGACATCGAAAAGGTGATGAAGCAGAATTACGTCACCTTGGTGAAGGTTCTCGCTGCGCGAATCGTGGTCATTGTCGTCCTGGTCGCCGTGCCCATGGTGCTGTACAGGGCAGGTGCACCGAATAGCTTTTTCCTTGTGCTGCCCTTCGTCCCTGCAATGTTTTTGCTGGTTCTGACGGGTTACCGCCTATGGGGCGGTGTCCGTCTGGTCCAGTGCAAGAAGGTGCTGAGGCACTACCCTCTTCGTTTCCACACGCGCGTGGTCAAAAGGGGCTCGCTCTGGACCGAGTACGGCAATGTGTTCGAAGTCAAGATCTCCACTCGAGGCGAGCATGGGGCTCCGTTGCTGAAAGCGATCAATGCCGCCGGGCGACGCCGTTGGCCAGGGGGGACCGAGAACGGCGCGTGGATTGCAGGAGACCTTGATTTCGGCGGGGTGATGGTTGTGCCGGGCAGCAACGCGATGCTCTTCCTGAACCCTGCGGATTGGGAAAAAACGGCCTCCAGGCGGGAGCAGGCCGGCGCGGAGCGCATCGCCAGGGCGGAGCAGGCAGGCATCAATAAACGAAATTGGCGGAAGCCGATTCTGCTGTGGGGCGCGTAGTACATCACGGCCACCTGCGCGTGTGCGCTGAGGCTGGAGCATTGGTTTCTCCCCCGACATGTCGGCCAGGGGCAGGGAACGCGACCGGGGATCCGGGTAAGGGAGAGCAGCGAACCAAGCCGAGGCCAAGAAAGGATCCTCTTCAATGGGTGCGATCGCCCTTGTCATCGGCGTCATCGGCATCGGGGCCGTGATTGCCGCCGTCACCATCTTCGCCGTAAGCCGGAGCCGCCGACACTCGGAGAACGGCCGCCCCGTCAGCGGTACTTACCCACAGAACACAGGCTATCCGCCCCAGCAAGCGAGGTACCCTCACATGCAAGGGACATACCAGAACCCAGCTCCCGATCAAGCATACGGGTACCCTGCTCCTCCTGCTCAGCCCCCGCAGCACCCCAATCCGTATGCTCAGCGGCCTCCTTACGGGAATCAGTAGGTTCTTACTGTCCGGCTGACTTCCCACAAGTATGATCGCGTGCGTTTCCGCGATCAGGGAGAAGCTGTGGGGGATCAGGGATTTCGGGTTCATCCGGCCGCGCTGAAGTCGTACGACAAGGTCATCCAGGCCCAGGCTGAGCAGGTCGCGCGGATCTGGCCGAGGCTGGAGTCGGTGCCGCTCTCGTCGACCGACTTCGGCAAGCTGCCGAACGCACAGAACCTTTACGAGGCGTACCGCGAGCACGTGCAGGCCGAGCAGGAGAACTTTGCCGACCTGCTGGAGATCCTTCGCGACACCTGTGAGGGTCTCAAGGACACCGCGATGAACTACGAGAGCCAGGACGTGCACATCCAGGCCTCCTTCGGGGGCGGGCAGTGAGCGGCGGCACTTTCCAACAGATCGGCGACGCCTACAAGTGGACGCGGGACTTCGTCGACGAGCCGTTGATCCCACTGCCGGAGATCAAGAATCCCGTCGCGGACGGCTTGGACGCAGGTCTGGACAGCATCGTCAAAGCGGCGCTCGACTCCACCGGCCTGATGGACATGCTGGAGGAGGTCACCGGCAACCTCGCCCGACTCACTGCGGCCGCCCACGAGTGGCAGGACCAGGCGAAGGCGATGCGGGAGGTCAGCAACGCTCTGCGCGAGGGCGGCGGCACACTCGCCGGGGAGTGGGAAGGCGTCGCGTCGAACGCGTTCGGCAGGCACATGGGTCAGGTGGTCGAGGCCATCGACGGCACCGCCAAGGACATGGACAAGATCGCGCAGATCATCAGTCAGGCGGCTGCGGCCTGTCAGCTCGCCGAAAGCATGATCATCGAGATCATCCGAGAAGCGATCGAGGCGCTGATCGTCTCGCTCGCCGCGATGGTCGCGCTCGACATCCTGACCCTCGGCCTTGCGACCGCTGCCGACGCCCTCGTGGCGGATGCCGAGATCACTGCGTTCATCGCACGGGTGCAAGAGGTCTCCGTCCGCCTGGCGAAGACGCTGGACAAGCTGATGGAAGAAGTCCGCAAGATCAAGGCGGCCGGCAAGTCTTTCCGTTCGATCAAGGACGGTCTGAAAGCGGCTAAAGCCGTGCGGGATATCGGCGGCGTCATCAACAGGGGCAAGAGAATGAAGGAACTGGTTAGCTCCCCGTCGATGGAGAACCTCGGGGAGTTCGCGGCCGCCAGGGGCACCAAGGCCGTGTACGGCGCCGCGAAGGGTGTCATCGCAGGCGGCATCGGAGCGGTGGTCGGCGCCGACGGCCCGATGAGCGCGGTCACCGACGGGCTGAGCAAGGACCCCGCTGTCGACGCCGTGACCGGCCAACTCGACGGCCCCAAGCATGATGCACCGTACCGTGTGCCGAAGACACGGATCGAGGAGGACTTCGGATGAGCGCCGGCCAGTACGGTCCGCCACAGCCCGTCTTCGAGCCACGCCTGTTCGGTGGCGGCTCCCATGTGCCGTTGATGGCGCCGTGGCTGCAGCCGTACGAGCGACTGCTCGGGATCGTCGATGTGAAGCTGAGCGATCTGATCCGCCGTACCCTGCCCCGCGAGTTGCGGACTGGCAAGCAGTGGAGGGGCACGCGAGGCGCGGTGGAGGGCGCGTTCGAAGGTGCCCTCTCGGTCGCGGATGCTGTCGAGAACTTCGACTTCGGCATCATCCGCAGGATCCGACGCATGGTGCGCGGGGCCGGTCTCACGGGTGGATGGCAGAGCATGGCCGGGCAGTTCGTGATCGCTGTGCGCACCGGACCCGACACCTCGCGCACCGACTACGACAATGAACAGGCACTGATGGTCTTCACCGACCGCAGGATCCTGCTGATGTGCACGGTCCGCACCAAGAAGGTGCCCCTGTTCGGCAAGGTTCCGCCCGGAACGCCGCGCAGGGAGGCCCGGTGTCTGGGCGAGATCCCGCCGGGACAGCTCCGGAGTGTCGTCATCCGGCACACATCGCTCTCGCAACGCGTGGACCTGCACTTCGCCGACGGCTCCCTGGCCGCGGTCGAGGCGACCAAGGAGCAGGCGCAAGCTCTGGAGGCGCTGAGCCAGGGCATCGTCCCACCCGCGCGAACCTGACCTGACGCCAGCGAGAACGGCACGCTTCCTGGTTGCAGACCCGGCCCACCCGCCCGGCTGGGTTCACCGATCGCAGGTGCCCGACTGGTCGGCGCACTGCCAGCCCGAGAAGCCGTCCTTGGGGTGGTCGATGTCATGGTTGAACCTGATGAATCCGTAGACCACGACGGCGGTGAACGCGACGGCGGCCAGCGCCGCCAGCCACAGTACGACCCGTAGCACTGATCTCACGCCTCCGCGGCGGCCGGGGCCCGGCTCGGCTGCCCGGTCGGGGTTTCGGTCGGGGTTCCGGTCCCGGTGAGCGGCGTTGCCGGTGGTGTGCGGGCCGGTCATGCGCAGGACGTCATCTCGTCGGAGGTGCCGACGACATCGAAGTCGCGGCCCATGCCGACGGTGTTGAGGTGGGCGATGTCGGCTTGCTCCAGGTTCATGCTGGCCGGCCCCCAGCCTCCGGTGGCGTTGGCGCGGTGCTCGCTGGGAATGCCCCAGTCGTAGCGCTTCTTGACCTCGACCCGGTACGTGACCTCCCCGTTGTGGACGTAGCCCGTCAGCCGGTACTGGAAGTGGTTGAGCGCGTAGTACCACTCCGTGCTGCTGTCCCCGTCCTCGGGGTTCGGAGCGGTGGAGTTCCATTCGGTCGTGAACGGGCCGTCCGGGCGGCCGTGGACATCCTTCCGCAATGTGTCGTCGACGTCCGACTGGAAGGCCGGGATCTGGTCCATCATCGTCTGCGGTTCCACCTCGACCGTCTTGCCACTGCAGTCGAGGTAGTGCTGGATCAGCCCGGCCGCCGTGGGCCAGCCCTTGACCGTGGCGAAGTACGCGCCGACGTTGTTGAGCTGGTTGCGGACCTTGTGGTCCTTGGCGTCCGGCTCCTCGATGTTGAACTTCCGGTTCTCGCTCTCGAAGTTGTGGGCCGTGCCGAAGACCACCTGCAGGCTCTTGGCCAGCCACTCGTCCTCCTCGGTCGCCTGGCCGAGGACCTTGTTCAGCCGCTCCTGGAGGCGGTCGGCGGTGTGCTGGTGCTGCTCGTAGTTCGCGTGCACCTCAGGATCGTCGGGGTCGTCGATGACGCAGAACTCGATCTGTCCGTCCGCGCTGACCGTCATGCCCTGCTCCAGCGCATCCTGCTGGATCTCCTGGGCCTGGCGCTGGAGTTCCCGCAAGCCCTTGGTCCCGCCGGTGCCCTTGGCCCCGTCGACCTCCATGTCGAGGAAGTCGCGCAGCCCCCTGACCTCCTTGTCCAAGGCGTCGATGTCCATCTGCACCCGGTCGCAGAACGCCTGTGCCCGCTGACCTGCCTCGCCCTGCCAGTGGTCCTGGTGGAGCTTCTGGACGACTCCGTCGTGGAACTCCGTGCGGGCTTCGTTGATTTTGCGGTGGATGGCGTTCCACCGGTCGGCGAACGTCTCCAGCGCGTTCGCGTCGAGTTCCATGAGTTGGTGGAAGGTGACCACTCTGCTGCTGCCTCCGGCTCAGCCGAACGGGTTGGGGGCGTGCGGGTCGGCGAACTGCGAGGCGGTCGCGAACTCGGTCCGGTCGTAGGCGTCCGCGCTGTCGCGGAAGTTCTGGGCGGCCTCGTCCAAGCGGTCCGTGACGACCTTGAGCAGGCCCTCCCAGCGGCGCTGCATGTCGTCGATGCTGCCGACGAACGACCATCCGGGTGCCGCCTTCCCCAGGTCGCCGTCGGCGTCCTCGGCCGCGCCCCTCGTCTTGCGGATCACCTCGGACGTGCTGTCGCAGACGTCGGCCCTGGCGCGGAGGAACGACGAGCTGACGCCGACGTCCGGATCGCCGCCCCACACCGGCGGCGAGGCCGGTGGAGGCGTGGGCGGAGGGCCCGGCGAGGGCGACGGCTCGGGCTGCGGCGCAGCGGCCGTGGCTGGTGCCGATACCTGGGCATAGGCCAGCCTCGGGTCGACCGGTTGGGTCATCGTCGCCTTTCCGGAGCCGGTTGCCCGGCCCTCACCCCGTACGGAAGGAACGTGAACGTTCTTGCTCAGCCTAGGCCAGCAGTTATTTGACGTGCCACCGACATCCCTGTGCGCGTCGAACGGGCCGGGGCACGTACGCGCGGTGGAGCGGAGCGCGTCGCTCGGCCGCCGAAGGCCGTCAGGAGGCGGTCTGCCCGCGATCAACCCGGTGATCCGCGCCTTTCGGAGGATCCGCGCCACATTCCGGCGCCCCTCGAGTCCTTGGAGGCGCCGGAACCCCCGTCACGTGAAGAACACCACCAGCAGGCTGATCGCGAACCCGATCACGCCCACCGCCACCATGACATACATGGTGCGCAGCAGTCCCTGACTCGCCGTCTGCCCCGCCCGCCGGACGTCGGCCGGGCCGCCGAAGGAGAAGCCGGTGGCCGTGAAGAAGAGGCCGGCGGCGAGGGGGATCAGGGCTCCGAACCACCATGCGCAGCCGGTGGCGATGGCGCCGACCCAGCCGTGGTCCCGTTCGTAGGAGGTGTCGCCGGTCTTGCGGGCATCGAGGACGTGACCGCGCGGGTAGAGGGCGTCGCTCTTGAGGTCGGCGTTGAGGTCCTTCACGGAGCCGTCGTTCGCGGTGAAGGTGCCGTAGCACCATCTGGTCCTCGTCCGCTTCCGTGAACTGCTCGACGTGCTCCGGTACTTGTAGTCGACGGTGCAGGTCTGGACGGTCAGCTTGCCCGGTGTGGACGTGGCGTAGGTGTAGGGGCCGAGGTAGGCGCCCAGCGCCAGGAGGACGAGGCCCACGAGGATCAGGGCGGCGCCGACGAGGCGGCCGAGGCGTGTCCGCTCTCCCGGTGCGGCGGCGTTCGGCGTTACTTCTCGAACGCCGCCAAACGGCTGCAGGACACTCTCGAAGGGCTGGGAGAGCCGTGGGAGGACGCGGACTTCGGGGAGCTTTTCGGCCAGGTCTACACGCCGATTCGCGACGGAATCCTCACATCGATGGACAGCCTTGCCAAACGCCTCCAGCAGATCGGGCACAACCTGCAGGACATGGCAGGCAACTACGACGCATCGGATTCGTCGAACAGTGGCCTTATGAACGGGCTCTCCGGCCAACTCTGATCAAACACGGGGCTATTGCATGTCGCTCACACTGCCCAGCGAGCTCGTCTGGGTGCTCGACCTCCTCGGCTACTCCTGGCCCGAGGCCGACGAAGAAGCACTGCACGAGGTTGCCGAGACCTGGCGGAGTTTCGGCAAGACGCTGGAAGACATCGAGACGCAGGGCGAACGCTTCGCCCGTACCGTCGTCGCCGGCAACGTCGGCACGGCCGTCGACGGCTTCAGCAAGGCCTGGGGCGCCTACACCGGCGCGAACGGCGAGGACAGATACCTCCCCGACGCGAAGACCGCGTGCGAAGTGATCGCCCTGGCCTTCGACGCTGCCGCGGTGGCGGTTCTCAGCGCGAAACTGGCCGTGATCGCGCAGCTCGTCGCCCTCGCCGTGGAGATCATCGCGGCGCAGGCCTCCGCTCCCTTCACCTTCGGGCTGTCCGAGATCGGCGGGCTGGGCGCGACGCAGGCGACGCGCGTGATCGTCCGGGAGCTGCTGGACAAGCTCAAGAGGGAGGTCATGGAGGCGATCACCAAGGCCATGGAGCACGCCTCCATGGACGCCCTCAAGAAGATCGCCAAGGAGCAGCTCGAGAAGATCACCAAGGAGAAGGTCAAGCAGTACGCCAAGCAGCAGATCAAGGAGCAGGCCAAGCAGTTCGTCCAGGAGAAGGTGGTCGACGCGGCCAAGGACAAGGCCAAAGAGGCCGCCATCGGAATGGCGCAGGACATCGGTCGGCAGAGCATCGAGACCTACTTCGACGCGCGCTCCGGCATCGATCTGGGAGAGACGGCGGACGTCGCGAAGACGGCGGCCGGCGAGTATGTGGACGGGCTCAAGAACGAGGTCACCGGGGGCGAGGGATCGACCGTCGCCGACTACACCGACGTATCGGGGCACGTGAACAACGCCATGGACGCGGCGACGGAGAAGGTCACCGGGACGGTCGGGGACCGCGTACAGCGGGGTGTGGACACGCTCGCCGGGCACGGTGTCCAGACCACGGAGACGTCCGACGGGGCCGAGGCCACTGCTTCCGCGGCGGGCTCCGGCGCCTCGGGCGGCACGCACGCGTCCGCCAGGACCGCGGCCGCCGCCTCCGCGGGGCACTCCGGTTCCCCGCGCACCGGCGGCGGCGCGCAGGACTGGGCTCGAAGCGAGTTCGGATGACGTCGGCACCGCCCTTGACCGCCTGTGCGGCCATTGCCACTTGCACCACCACGGGGAAGGACGCGACCGACCGATGACCGCGGACCGGGAGATCCAGGACGAGGAACTCATGGGGATCGCCCAGGACCCCGAACAGGCCCTCCGGCTGCGCCGCTCCCTGCGCACCATCGCCGACGCGGCCTCGCTCGACCCGGCACTGCGCGACATGGCGCGTGCGGTGCTGAGCGGGCGCGTCGACGTGAAGGACGCGTTCCAGGACCCGCGCTACACCGAGGCCGTCTACCAGCGCCTCCACGAGATGCGCCGGGCGGCCGACGAACAGACGTACGCGGAGCGCCGGGAGTCCGGGGCTCGGTTCGGCGAATGGGACGCGCGGCAACAGGCCGAACTGGACCGCGAGCGAGCCGAGCGGGACGCGCCGGTACGCATGTCCGACGGAGGCAAGCGGCCGACTCGGCGTTGAGTCCCGGCGCCGGCTGCGTCGACTCCGGCCGGCGTGGCGGCGCCGCGGACGCCGCCACCGCCTGGCGATGTCGACGGCCGTCAACGGGTTCTCGGCGGCGGACGGGTTTCCTCAGGTCGGTACCGTCGGCTACGACCATGCCGCGGTGTGAGCGGTCGCGTGCAGTACGAGTACCAGAGGGTCAGAGGGCGGTTCTGTCATGGGTTTCAGCGGCGGCGTCGACGGACTTGAGCTCTTCCTCTCACGCTGCCGCATCATGACCCGTAGCGCGAGCGGTTCACCGTTTTGCGCGCCCGGTTGCCCGGTTCAGCCCGTGTGGCGGAACAGCACCTCGAGCGTCGCGATGCTCCCCAGAGCGCACCCGAAGGCGAGCACCAAGTGCTTGCTGCTGCGGCCGCGGTAGCCGCGGGCGGCCGCCCATATGCCGACGGCGCCGACGGCGGCCAGAGCTCCGCTCGGTACGCGCATGGCGACGCGGAGGTCCGGCAGGGCAGCCCCCGCGAGGCCGCCCATGGCCGCCATCGCGCTGAGGACACCGGCGAGCATTGCCGCGTTCCGCCACATGCGGGTTTGCAGTCGTTCCCGGCCGTCATCACCCATGTCGTTCATCAGCATGTGCGGCAGGCTACGTGATCAGCGGATCCGTTCGGCCGCCAGGAGGCCGGTCTCTCGGGCTGAGACCCGGACCGGCACCCGGCGAGAGTCACGTCTGGCGGCGCTTGTTCCCGACGACGTAGGCGAGACCCCAGGCGGCGGCAGCGGCGATCACCAGGCCGAGCGGGGAGAACCAGTCGACTCCGCCATGGGCGTCGCTGATCCACCACTCCTTGGCCGGCAAGAAGGGCTCGATCTCCAGCAGATCCAAGGCGGCCTTGGGCGTTTGGTCGACGGCGACGATGAGAGGGAGCGCGTTGGCGTAGCCGAAGAAGGCGCCGAGCGCGGCGATGACGGCTCCACCGATCCGGGCGCCGTTGCTGCGGTGAGCCAACAGGCCGACCAGGGAGCCGACGACCGCGCCGTTGAGCAGCGCGTGGGTCAGGTAGAGGGTGTTGGCCGTGGTGAGCGACTGTTCCTTGTACGTGCCCAGGATGACCCCGGTGTAGAGCAGCGAGACGACGACGGAGACGAGGAGTGCGAGGAGGACCGCGCCGACCGGATTGCCGCTCGTGTTCGATTGCTGCCCGAAGGGGGGTGCCTGGTACGGCGGTCCGGGCTGCATCGGGTAGGGCGGTTGGACCGGCGGCAGGCCGGGGACGGGCGGTGGCCCACCGTACACCGGAGCCTGGCCGGGAACGGGTGGCAACCCGGCCTGCATCGGGGGCTGTCCAGGAATCGGCGGCGGCCCTGACTGCATCGGGGGCTGTCCAGGGGCAGTCGGCAGCCCGAATCCCGGCGGCTGCTGCGGCGGGGCAGGCTGGGCGTACGGGTTGGCGGGGTTCTGCGGTGGCTGCGGTGGCGGTTGGAAGGGCGGCTGGCTCATGAGTCCCCCATGGAGTCAACTGGCAGAAACAGCAAGTTATCAGGGAGATCAGGAGGTGGCCGTCGAAGCCTGAGCGAGCCAGACCTTGGTGAAGCACAGCGTGTTCCGAAGGCAGTCGGCCCGCCAACCGGGACCGGTCAGACGAAGTAGCTGACCAGGAAGCACACCCCGGCTCCCACGATCCCCACGCCGATCATCCCGAGCAGGACGGGACGCGTCACTCCCCGTCCCGCCGCCTCCCATGCCTCGTCGTACGAGACGAGGCTGCGGCCGAACGGTGCGTAGCCCGTCGCCAGGCAGAAGACGCCGAGGCCGGTGAGGACCCATCCGCCGAAGAAGGCCCCGAAGAAGCGCCAGGCGCGGTCCATGCCGCCCTGGACGTAGTCGCCGTCCGCCGAGGTCGCCGTCGTCGGCGTGTCCGTCTGCTGCACCGCCAGCTCGGTGCCCGCCGCGTACCGGTGTCTGACCTGCACCGCCGCGGCCGTGTCCCGGCTCTTGCCGTCGTCGGACACGAAGGAGCCCTCGCAGCGGACGGGGCGGCGGTTCTTGCGGCTGCTCCGCGAGGCGTTGTCGGGGTAGCTCACCTCGCACTGCTTCACCGTCAGGGTGCCGTGCGTGCCCGCCCAGCCCGCCAGGTACGCCCCCTCGTACGCGCCCCACCCGCTCAGGGCGAGGCCGGCGAGCAGGAAGACCAGGCCGCCCCAGCGCCCGAGGCGGCCGACGGCCGTGCCGACGAGGCCGGCGGCCGGGGCACGGTCGGTTCCTTTGCCCTTGCCGGTTCTCTGCGTCTGAGCCATGACGACGAAGTCCTTCTCCTCCGGGGCAGGTTGGGGGCTCAGCATGGCACCCGTCGGCTACGGGGGATACTTCGGGTGTCCGAGGAACGAGGGCAGCGAGGAGAAGCGACATGGTCAGGCCCCCCGAGAACTCACCGACCCCGTACGGTTCTTCGCAGGACCGCGGAGTGCTGGACGAGGCACTCGAACCGGAGCAGACACGTTCGCTGAACTCCGCCCTGCGCAAGCTGTCCGAGAGCGACAACGTCGGCAAGGACATGCAGGACGCGGCGAAGCGACTGCTCTCCGGCCGGCTCGCGCTGCGCGACGCCCTGGACGACCCCGCCGTGGCACGCGCCCTGGGCGGGGGCCTGGCGCCCCTGCGCGGCCAGTGGGAGTCGCTCTCCGAGGAGGAGCGCGACCAGATCAGGCACGGGGAGCCGCTGACGAGCGGTGACCCGTCCTCGGGGCCGTCCGAGCCGGGGGGCCCGGGCGGCGAGGCCCCGCGGTCGGAGAGGAAGAGCCAGGGGCGGCACAGCGGCGGGTTCTCCCTGTACTGATCCCCGTACTGGTCACTGGCGCTGTCTGCGGTACAGCGCGATGGCCGCCTCGTTCGGGAAGTTGGGCACGGTGACGGTCTCGCCGGTCTCCTTGGAGACGACGATCTTGCTGCCGCCGGGCGGCGGGGGCTGGGGCAGGCCGGCGGCGTCCGTGACCGGCGGGAATTCGGCGTACACCAGGTATCCGATGTCGAATTCCTCGACGCGCAGCCGGGCGGGCGTGCCGTCCGGCAGCTTGGGCTGCGCGTACCGGCTGCGGACGATGTCGAGGGCCTGTTCGGCGGTGGTGGGCGGTGCCGGGCTGTCCGATGTCACGGGTGCTCTCCTCGTTCTCTCAGGTCTCTCGGTTCTCTCGGTTCTGTCAGCGGGGATCCCAGAGGCCGATCAGAACAACCCGTGCCACATCTGCTCGACGATCAGTGACCACCAGGTGTCGGCGTTGGCCAGTGCGGACGCGTCGACGGCCACCAACTGCTCCTGCAGCCCCGCCACCTCCGCGCCCGCCGCGAAGGGGTCGAGGCCGCGCATCCGCTGCCGTACGGTGGCCAGCAGCGCCAGGGAACGGACGAAGGCGGCCGCCGAGACGTTGATGTAGCGGGCCTCGGCCGTGACCGGGTCCACGGCCCAGAGCGCGCCGAGACCGTCCGGTTCCGTCGTCCCGGGCACGCACTGCACCGCGATGACCGCGACCCCGTCGAAGCCGATACGGGCGAGGTGGGCCAGGGCGCCGATCCTCTCCTCACCCGCCGGGCTCCGGCGCTCGCGCAGGTTCGTGGCGACGTCGGTGAACAGGCCGCCGGCCGGAGGGGTGTCGGCCCGGTCGGCGGTGAAGAACAGGGCCAGGTCGGCGGGGAGCCCCGCCCAGGTGAGCGTCGACTTGGTGGCATCGGGCAGCGGGCTGCCCGCGACGTCGTCGGCGTCGAAACGACGTACGCCCTCCTCGCCGAAGACCTCCACCAGACGGCGGCCGAGGGCCACGTCACGCATCGGCTCCACGGGCGCGACCCGGGCGGGAACCGGGAGGCGCCGGGGGCGGGGCGGCGGCTGCCGGCCCGCGACCCTGTGCAGGGTCTCGACCTGCTCGATCAGCGCGGCGATGCCCTCCGCGCGCTCCTCGGGACGGGCACCGTAGTTCTGCGAGCAGGAGAGCCGGGCGTTCGGGAAGCGGTTGAGGAGCTCGGCGGTGTAGCCGCCGGGGAGCAGGCTGGGACGCAGATCGGTGTGGATGGCGACGACAGCGCTCTCGGGCACGTTCAACCGCCGCAGCTCGGCCCAGCACTGGTACTCGGCGGGCGGCAGGCCCGGGCCCGAGTTGCGGAAGAGGGTGGTCTCCTCGCCGCTCGCCGGGTCGACGTAGGTGAAGACGGCGGTGTTGCCCGGGCCGGTGACCGGACGGGCAGCTTCGGGCGCGTCGGCGCCCTGTACCGCCGCCTGCTCCTGGCTGGTCAAGGGGAGGCTCCTTCGGGATGGCTGGTGGTCGAGCGTGTGGGCCGGGTGTGGCTACGAGGCTAGCGCCGCCTCGGCCGAGTGGATGCGCAGGGCCTTCGCCCCCCGCTCGGTGGCGACGAGGAGAACGCCGTCGGGGGACAGGTCGGCGGCGGTGAAGGGCGTGTCCGAGACCAGCGCGGCCACGACCTCCTGCCGCGTCCGGTCCCAGACCCGCAGGTAGTCGGCGCCGCGGCTCAGGGCCAGCGGGGCGGCGGCCCGGTCCTCCTCGGACGGGCGCAGGACCTGCCCGGGGTCGATGCCGGAGCCCGTCTCGCCGAGGTCGTCCGGTCGTAGCAGGCCGTGGACGAGCACCGCGGTGCCGGATGCCGCCGCAGGGTCGCCGACCGGCTGCGCGCCGGGCGTGCCCGCGGGTACGACGAGGACGGCGACGGGGGTGGCCGGCCCCTCGGCACGGGCCAGACCGCCGACGGTCACGGCGCTGATACCGGGGACGGGCAGGCTCCACAGGGTCCGCCACGGCAGGTCGAGGCCCAGGCGGAGCACGGCCTCGGCGTACTCGGGCAGGCCGTCTTCGACGAAGGCGGTCTCCAACAGGGCCGCGCGCAGCACGGCGGGTGCCTGGATGCGGGTCAGCAGGGGAGCCGTACGCAGGTAGGTGCGGGCCGGTGCGCCGAGTTCCGCCGCGGGGACGGCTTCGACGGCGGCGCGCAGCGGTACCGGGTCGGCGTGGACGAACAGCCCGGGGTCCGTGAGGAGTTGGGGCAGCAGGCCCGCTTCCAGGGTGTGGCCCGCGATGTGGTCGCGCACGTAGGGGTCGGCCTTGCTCCAGTCCTGCCCCGGCACCGCCTCCAGCAGTGCCATCGCGATCCGCGACTGCGCGGCGCGGACGTTCGGCAGGCCGGCGCGGATCTCGTCACCGATGGCGGGGTGCGACAGCCGGAGCAGAGTACGTCCGCCGTCCCCCTCTTGGTCCTCCGGCTCCACGAAGGGCCCGGCGAGCAGCATCCCTTCCGCGATGACCCGGCTCATGTCCTGCCCGGCGGCCGCGCTCGCCAGCCGCGCCCACAGGTGGACGGGTATGCCGCCGGACTCCGCAAGGGCGAGCGGCGCCAGCATCAGCCGGAGCGTCTGCGGATCGGCGCCGAGCCGCCCGGCGTGCAGATCGAGGGCTTCGCCGACGGAGGTCGGCAACCGGCTCTCATCTGCCGGGTCGAAGCCCTCCGGGGCCATCAGGATGCTGTGGACGGCGAGTTGGACGACCAGCGGGCTGGTTCCCGCACGGCGGGCGATGGCCGCGGCGAGGGCGATGCGGGTGGCGGGGTCGACCGTGAACGGCAGCTCAGGAGCACCGAACTCCGGGCTCAGCGCCGCCTGGGCGTGCAGGACGAGGCCGTCGGGGTCGGCCCACTCCGGCTCGTCGAGGTCGATGACCTGTACGGCGCCGGGCGGCAGGCCCGCGGCCAGGTCGTCGACCAGCGGACGCGGCACCTCGGCCAGGAGCCGGACGGTCTCGGTGGCGGCCAGGGGAGCCAGCACCTCCCGTACGAGCCGCGCGGGCTCGCTCGCGGCGCGCACCGGGCCGGCTCGGTCGACGTCCGGTACGACGACGGTCACCGGGTCGCCGAGCGCGGCCAGCCCGGCGAACACCTCCTCGGTGCTGGTGGCGTTCAGCTCGCAGTGGTCGGCGAGCAGCCACAGCACCTGCGCGGCGGTCAGCCCGTCGGGGGCCGGCACCACCGGGGCGGGCAACTCCGGCGGCACCGTCGAGGGATCCATCGCGTCCAGCGGAAGCTGCTTGCGGAACTCCGGCTCGCACAGCATCAGGAACCCGGTGAGCAACCGCGAACGCCCGCTGCCTGAGGTGCCGGTGAGCACGACCACACGGGGTGCCCCGGGAGCGGCCCCGCGCCATGCCGCGAGTGCGCGCAGCGCGGCGGTGCGGCCGCCTATGTGGGGGTGCGGTGCGTAGTCCTCGGTCGAGCCGGTCATGGGTCCCCGTCCTCCCGCCGTTGCGGACGCCTTCGCCTGCGACGTCGATCTTAGGTGCCGATCGCGCCGCGTTCCTCTCACCGAATACGGCCGCCGCCACGCTCCCGACGCGACCTTCGCGCCCGCGCCAGCCTTTTCCTCCGGCCGGTTCACTGGCGGTCGGCGAAGTCGTAGTCCTCGAAGACCCGTTGCCAGCCCTCGGCGGCGTAGGCCTCCGGGTCGACGTGGGCGAGCCACGACCGCAGGTCGGCTTCGGCGTCCTCGACGGGCCAGTCGGAGGCGAACCACCAGTAGTAGAGCCGCACCATGGTGACGAACTGTCGCAGCGAACTCCCGGCCAAGGGATCACTGATCCCGGACGACCCGTCCTGAACGACCTTCCCGCTGGTGCCGTCCAGCAGCAGTCGCGCCCCTTGCCAGGTCCCCAGTGGAAACGCGGGCCCTTGGCCGACTGGAGAGTCGGAGACCGCCGTCAGACCGGCAGCGGTCAGGTCCCGGGTTTCGAGCTCCAGGAAGCCGCCGACATGAGGGAAGCCGACCTCGGTCAAGAACCGGCGTGCGTCCGCATCGGACAGGCCCGAGGGCAGAGCGCCCGGGGCGACCCGCTTGAGCCGGGCCGCACCCCATACGTTTTCGAACCACTCGGCGGAAGCCCGCAGCGCGTCAGCGGGAAGCGCGGCGGTTCCGAGTCTGGCGGTCGTACGCAGCATCCTCTTCAGGACGCCCGACTGGGCCTCCGTCTCCGCCGAGTGGATGGCGATGGCGAACACCCCGTCAGCGGACGACATCACGGCACGGTCACCCACACGAACGGCACGCCGTACGTGACGCGGCATACGGGGTAGATCGACGTGCCCTTCGGCCGCTCCGGCAGGTCTCCAGCCGAAAAGGCCCTGATCCGCTGCGACGGACTCGGGCGCCAGGGGAGAGTCACCGGGGTCGGCAGCCGGATCTCCGCTGTCCAGGTCCCGCACCTCGCTGTTGCCCTGACCGTCCACGGCAATGGCCAGAAGGCCCGCATCAGCCCGCACGACCCGCAGCGCGCGAACGGTCGGCCGCCTGACCAAGCGGTCCGTGGTGGCCGACCCGGGACCGGTGCCGTGCGCCCACAGGGTGTGCCACGGCAACGTGGAGGTGTCCACGGCGGCGAGAAGCCGATCGGCCAAAGCCTTGTCCGACGGTCCCCGATTGAGGAGGGAGTGATGCAGAAGAGCCAGCCACTCGCCGTGTGCTGAGGGCCAGACACCGCGTTCGGCGAGGTAGTAGAGGTTGGCGGCGAGGCCCCCCGGGGGGACGGCGCGGTTGTGGTAAGCGGCTTCGAACGCCTCGAACAGGCTCTGCTGGCCGACCCTGGCCACAGTGGGCGCGTCCTCGAGCAGAGCCTCGAACCGTCCGGCCGCGGCGGCGTGGCCGGCTGCCGCGCGATGTACGTACCAATGGACCGCCGACGTGGGTTCCGCTGACCGCAACGCGGAGAGCACCTGCGCATGGAAGCGCTCCGCCTCGTCAGGGGAGACCGTCTCGCGCCACACCTGGGCAACGCACTCGCGACGGAAAGCGACGGTCGACCAGGCGGAGCCTGCACTTATTTCCGTCACTACGTCCGCCGAGTGCGATGAGGCCAGCCGCTCCAACCGCTGGACCGGGACGTCTTGTCCCAACGCCCGGCACAGGATCGGCCAGACGGGCAGTGGGACGGTCCGGGATTCGGACAGCGCGAGGGCACGAAGAGCCGTGGCCTCGACCGGGCCTGCGGTGTCGGTCAGGGGCGCTTGGTGGTCATCGGGGGCGCGCAACGTCAACTCGCGGCCGCCCAGCGCCGCCATCGGTCCCGCTGTGTCCCCCACCTCGATCAGGAGCCGCATCCGCACGCTGCGCCGGTGATTCCCGATGACCGTCTGCACCACCTGGTGCATGAGTCGTTCCGGCTCGCGCGTGGTGCGGAGGCTTCCTGCCCAGTGCGTGTTCGCCAGGATCACCACCGGTCCCGTGGTGATCCTGGTGACCGTCTCCGCAAAGTTGCGGCCATAGGTGTCGAGTGCTGCAACGCCGAGGAAATCGGCCAGTTTGCGAGCGACCTCCTCGGACTGCATGCCGGCACAGTCGAGGAAGAGGGAATCGGACCGCCGCTCTGCGATCTCCCGAAGCAGTCCCGTCTTGCCGGCCCCCTCCTTGCCGCCGACCCACAACCATGCACTGCTGTCACGTGGCCTGTCGATCCACCACAGTGCGCGGTCCAGGGCCTGCTCGGGTGAGATCCCGGCGTCACCTGCGCGGTGTGCTCTTGGCGTGCACTTACAGATAGTAGAAGTTCTCCTCGTCCAGCACGTGTCCCCAGTTCTGCGTTGCCGCGGCGGCGGGGTCGAGGACGGAGAGCCATGCGGTGAGTTCGGCGAGCAGATCCTCGCCGTCGAGCCCGCCGGACGTGCGGTAGGCGAGCATGTACTCCCGTTGCAGGCACACCATGGCGACGAACGAGTCGAGGGAGGAACCTGCCAGGGGCTCGCCGGGGCTGCTGTCGTCGACGGCGCCGGGCCGTGTCTGACGCAGTACGCGGCCGGTGGGTCCGTCGAGGAGGAGGACGCCCCCGATCCAGGTGCCCAATGCGTAGAACGGGCCGTCCCCGACGGGCGTTCCGAAGTCCCTGGCGCCTTCCCACGAGTGCTCCACCAGGCCGGTCCCGTGGAGGTCGTGGAGGTTGAGGCTGTAGAAGTCGGAGACCTCGGGGAGGCCTACCTCGGTGAGGAACCGGCGGGTCGGTTCGTGTGTCAGACCGGCGGGAAGCCGGTCCTCGGTCAAAGTGGCGACGCTGTCGGCACCGAAGATCTCACGTACCCGGGCCCGGGTGGGGCGGCAGGCGGACTCGTCGTAGGGGCGCGGTGTGATCCTTCCGCGTGGCCCGACGGCGGGCAGGGCGCGGAACGGGGCACTGTCCGTGTGGTGGCGGCTGGGCTCGATGGCGTAGACGCCGCGCTTGCCGCCCAGTATCACCAGATCGCCGGCGCAGGCCACGTCACCCACTGCGGGCGCCTGCACCTGCCGGGTTCCGGACGGATCACCGGCAGGTGTGAGACGGGCCAGGTTCCAGGACTGCTCGGCCCGCCAGACAGCCGTCTGTGCGGTGCCACCCTCCGTCGCCTCGCCGGCGTCGCCCTGGTCGCCCTGCTCGATGAGCTGTCCCGTGGCCGCGTCCCAGACCTGCCGCCCGCCGGCCTTGGTGAGGCCGGTCACCGTGGAGTGGGCGGGCCCGGCCTGCAACCGGTCCACGGCCACGCTGCGGGGCGGGTTGGTGCGGAGACGGCCGGGTGCCCGCCAGTGGGACCACACCGTCTTCCAGGGCAGCGGTCCACCGTGCTCGGCCAGAGCGTCGGCTCGCTCCTCCTCGCCTTGGCTCACCGCCAGCAGGTGCAGGAGCGACACCCATTCTCCGGGCGAGGACGGTGCCACGCCGAGGGCGTCGAGGTAATGCAGGTCCGCGGCGAAGGAGCCGGCGGGAACGCCATCGGGGAAGGCGACCGGCAGTGCCTCGATCAGAGCGGTGTGATCGCACTTGACGAGGACGCCGGGAGCGGCGAGAAGTTCCTCGAAGCGGCCGGCCGCGGCTGCATGAGCGGGCAGAGCGCGGGCCAGGTAGTCCCCGAGCGGACCCTCATCGCCGGATGCGAGCAGACGGTCGAATACGGCGTTGTGGAAGGCGCGGAACTCCTCGGGGGAAACCTCGGTGTTCCGCAGCCTGTGCGCATCGGACTCATGGGTGAACGACACGGGCAGATCGCTGTCGCCGTCGATCGAAATGTACTCCGACTCATGCGCGAGCGACTGCAGTTCTGAAAGGTCGAATGCGGTGCCGAGGAGGGAACAGAGCACGCTCCACTCGTCGAAACGAATTCTGCGCGGCTCGGCCAGCGAAAGGGCGAGGACGGCAGTGCGCTGCCGGGCCGGGAGCGAGTCGAAGGGGGCGCGGGTCGTGACGGGCGGGGAGTCGACCGTGAGGGGGGAGCGGTTGCGGGGGCTGAGATCGTGTACTTCGCTGTCGACTTCGATGACGAACCTGACGCCGGTCTCCCTGAAACCCAGTCCCAGGTTGCCCGCGAGGTGCTCCGCACAGTGCCGGGGCTCGGTCGTCGACCGGGTACGTCCGGCCCACTGCGTGTTGGACACGACGACCAGGGAGTGGGCCGGCTCCTGCTCCTCCATGTAGTCCACGAGGAACGAGGCGTCCCGGTAATCCCCGTAAGAGACACCGAGGGATCGCATGACGCGGTCCAGGACCGCCTCGGTGGAGAGACCTGCGGCATCGACGAGGGCCGTGCCCGGCGTGGCCTCGGCGAAGTCACGAAGGAGCGCACTCTTTCCGGAGCCGGCGGGACCGTCGACGAAGAGGAAGCCACGCCTGGGAGAGGGGTCCTTCGCCCATTCCCGCAGTCGGGTTGCGGCGTCATGCGGGCTGCTGTCAGGTGTCATCGCCATGGGGGGAGTCCTTCTTCCTTGCCCGGTGTCACTCTGTCCCGGTGCTCATCAGGCCGCCTTCTGACATCGCGCGTGTCCAGATCTTACCGAGCGCAACGATGTTCTTGGCCAGATCCATGTCGAATCGCTTCTTGTAGCCGCCCTTTGGAGATTCGTCGGGGTCTACCACTTCGGCCTGCTTTCGATATCCGGTGCCGTAGTAGACGTCGACGCCGGGCATTTTCTCCGAAAGCAGCCTCGCGCAGTTCGCGTATCCCTGGCCGCGGCCGCACGGTTCGCGGTCCGAGTACATGCTGAGGGGTTCGTATTTCTTCCCGTCCGGGCGCCCGTCGTTCAGGGTTTTCAGGTAGTCCAGAATGTTCCTCTCTGAATGTTTGCCCTTCTCTCCGCCACCGGGATTCGGATAGGAGCTGTCCACCACGTAGCTGATCTTCCCGCTCGCCGGATCGTGTACTTCGACAGCCGCGTAATTCCGTCCGGTGAAGTCGGGGCGGTGTTCTCCTGAATCCCGCAACGCCCCGGTGAACCCTGCCTTGCCGAAGGCCTCGTGGATCGCCTTCTCCAAGCCGTCCGGATCGTCGGACTCGTTCGGGTCGTCCCGCCGGTGCGCCGGGTTCCAGCCCGCGTTTTCATGGGCTTTCGTCGCGTGGTTGGGATACCCCGGCGTGGGTTCCGGGCTCGCACCCACGGCGTGCGACTCATGGAAGTTGAGGCTCAACCGTGCGAGTGAGGCGACCACCGCGCCCCGTTCCCCGGGATGCATGTCGTCGAAGCCCGGAAGCATGCGGGCGAGGTCGTCGTGCCGCAGGATCCTCGGTGTGTGGTCGGGATCGTCGGGGCGCGGAGGACTGCACTCGCGCAGGGCGTCGACAAGGGGTATCCGGGTGCCGTTGCCGTCGTCGTTCGGGACGGGGTCCAGCCAGCGGTTGAGCTGCTGATGGACGTGGCCCAGCCCCACCTGCCGGACGTCGTTCGTCTGGCGCAGGTTCTGCTGGTCGGGCATGGGAAGCATGCCGTAATGCGTCGAGTGGACGGTCTCCGGCTCGGTGAGCCGTGGGTGGTCGGTGCGCCTGGGGTCGTCGAGGGGGTGGTGCGGCTCGGCGGACGGGTCGTGCTGCTCGGTGTGGCTGCCGTGTTCGGAGTGCGGTGAACCGCCCGCCGGTTCCTCAGGAGCTGGATGATGGGCGCCGGCCGGCGCGGGCGGAGCGTGGGTCGTCGGGTCGTTCGCTGCCGCATGGGGCGCCGCATGGGGTGCCGAAGGCGTCGCCTCGTCCGTGACAGGGTGCGGGTCAGGGGCGCCGGAGCGCTCGGCCGGTGAGGTCTGATGCTCAGGGATCGTGCCGTTGGTGTGGGGGCCGTGCGTGTCGCTCTCGCCGGATCGGGTGCCGCCGTCCGACGTCGGTGCGCCGCTCCGCGTGGGCGATGTGTCCGCGTCGCTTCCGTTTCCGTCCCTGCTGTCACCGCTGGTGTGCGGCGGGTTGGGGTCCGGCGTATGTGCGGTGTCGGACGCGGGACCTCGCGAGGGCTCCTCGGACTTCGGTGTGTCCGCATGGGACGGTCCGTCCTCGGCGTGGCCGTGGGTGCCGGTGGGCGACGGCGTGTTGGCAGGGGGCGTGGATTCCGGATGGTCCGGGTTTTCGCCGGGGACGTTGTCCGGCGTCCCGTGTGACGGGTTCGACTCCGGGGTCTTGTGGTCCTCGTTCCCCTCCGAGGAGTTGTCCGGCCCCTGGTCGGAAGCGTGGGTCCCGTCCTCGGGGGTGTCCGACTCGTGCTGGGTGGTGTCGGTGCCGGGCTGGCTGGGGTGAATCGGGTTGCGGTTGGCGTCCAGAGGGATGTGCCAGACGCCCGTCGCGTTGGGGATGTGCAGGGGCTGGTGGCTGACCTCACCGCTCTGGGTGTCGATCCAGATGATGTGGCCGTGGTAGTTGACGGCGTTGAAGGCGTGGCCGCCTCCGCCGGGCCAGGCCACCTGGACGATTGCCGCGGCGCCGTGCCCGGCTTGATGGAGGTCCCAGGCGATGCGGTTGGCGGTGTGCGGGTCGCTGCCGGTGCCGGCGTAGACGTGCCCCGCGCCCGCCCATCGGATCTGGTTGGCGTTGGCGTTGTGCTCGGGGGACCAGGGGTCCGGGTTGCCGTGTTCGTCGACGTCCAGGGTGCGCGGGGCTGAGACCTGCGGGTTGCCGTACCAGGTCTCCAGGAAGGAGCGGGAGCAGTCGGCGCAGTTGTTGCTGCGTCCGGGGACGGTGTTGCCGCCGTCGTTCTGGAGTTGCGCCCAGTGGCCGAAGGGGTCGGGGAAACGCTGCGGGGTGCCGTCGGGATTGTGCGGCACCGCGTTCACCAGCGCCTGCTGGTCGTCCGGGTGCGGTTCGGTCAGGCCGCCCGGGTAGTGGTTCAGGTCGTTGCGGATGTCGTTCAGGCTGTCCTGGTGCGGATGCTGCTGAGATGAGGCACCGGGTTGTGCGTGGGGCGCGCCCGGGGGCGGCGGCGTCGCATGACCCGCGCGTGCCTGTGGTGACGACGGCGCGTGGGTGACGGTGTGGATCGGGACCGGCGTCACCTGGTGGTGCTGCGGGTCGTGTGGGGGGTTCGTCCCTGATTCGGGCGTCTTCGACCTGTCGTGCTCTGTCGTCGGCTCCTGCGGGGCGTGCGGGTGCGAAGGGGTACCGGGTGCCGTGCCCACGGGCTGGTTCGGCGACCGGTTGGGGGTGGGGCGGGTGCCCGACTGGGGCTGGGACCCGGGTGTGCCGGACCCGGTGGGGGTCTGGGTGGAACCGGGCCGTGTCGTCGAAGCGGGCTGCGAGGAGGAGTTCGGCGTGTTGCTGCTCTGTGCCGAGTTTCGCTCCGCGCCACCGCCGGATGAGGGGGAGGGTGAGGAGGCCTGGCTCGGGCTCTGGTCGGTCGCCTGGTTCCGGTTCGGGCTCGTGCTCGGGTTCGGGCTGGTGCCCGGGCTTGTGCTCGGGCTTGTGCCGGTGTTCCGGCTTCGGCTCGTGGTCGGGTCCGTGTCGGCAGTCGGGTTCTGGCCTCGGGCCGGTGTGCGGGTGTCGGTCGTGTCCGAGGTGTTGCGGGGCGCGGTGCGGTCGCTCGGGGTGTTGCGGGGGGTGCTGCGGTCGTCCGGGGTGTTGCGAGGCGCGGTGCGGTCGTCCGGGATGTTGCGGGCGGGAATGCGTTCCTCAGGCGTGCTACGGGGTGTCGTCCGTTCGTCCGTGAGGTTCCGGGGGGAAGTACGGTCGCCCGGTGTGGTGCCGGGGGTGCTACGGGGTGTCGTGCGCTCGTCCGGAGTGTTGCGGGACGGCGTGCGGCCGTCCGGGGCGGTGCCAGGGGTGCGCTGGGTCGGTATGCGACCGTCCGTCGTGCCGGGAGTGCGACCGTCCGTCGCGCCCGGGGTGCGGCTGTCGCTCGTACCGGATGGGCGACCGCCGTCCGTACCCGGTGTGCGACCGTCCCCCGTACCGGTCATCCGGCCGTCCGGCATCGCGGCGCGCGGTGTCCGGGGCGTCGGCGAGGACGTCGTGGGGCTCGGAGTGGAGGCGGGACCCGTTCCCCTCGGCGCCGCCGTGCTGGGCGTGGCGGAGGAGGAAGGCGTCCTCGCCGGGCCGGGGGTCGACGTGGGGCCGGTGGGGCCCGTCGCCGACGACGTGGTGCCGGGTGTGCTCGCGGTGGAGCGTGGGGCCGGGCCGCTGTCCACGGTCGACGGCGGCGTCGGCGAGGTCGGCATGGCCGAGTTGCCGTCCGGTCGGCCGCCGGTTGCCGTGGGGGAGTGGTCGGTCGCGGTCGGGGTGGGCGCGGCATGGGACTGGGTGGGGGCGCCGGCCGCCAGGCTGTCGATCGACGTGCCGATTCCGCCGCCGCTGTGGCTTGCCGTCGGGGACGCCGTACCGTCGGATCCCGCGTGGGTGGGCACGGCGTGGGGCGTGGGCGAGGAGATGCCGGACGGGGAAGCGCCGCCGCCGGTGCCGGTCGGGCCGGACGTGCTCGGAGCACCGGACGCACCGGTGGCGTCCGGGGCGCCGTGCGACGTCCCGCCGGGTGCCGGGTCGTCGAAGTCCGACAGCGACGTCGTATGCCTCGGGGCCGGAATGTCCGAGGAAGAGGGATCGTGCCCGGCACCTGACCCCGAGCTGTCGGAGTCGGGGCCCGCACCCAGATCCGGCGTGCCGATGTGGGTGCCGCCGGTGTCGGCGGATATCCCGCCGATGTGTGTGCCGGCCCCCGTGTTCGTGTGCGTCGACGTCGAGGAGTCCGATCCCGACCCCGACGAGCCGGAGTCGTGGGAGGACGGGGAAGAGGAGTCGGAGGAAGAGGTGGACGAGGAGTCCGACGACGAGTCGGACGAGTCGGGTGAGTCGGACGAGGAACGGGACGAGGACCCCGAGTCCGAGTCGGACGACGACCTCGAGGAGGAGTCGGACCCTCCGTCGTCTCCGCCGCCCCCGTCCTCACCGTCGCCGCCGGACGTCCCCGACTCGTGGTAGCCGTCGATGCGGCTGTCGATGGCGTGGTGGAAACGGTTGCCGGCCTTCTGGCCCAGGCTGTCGCGGACGCCCTCGGCGAGGGTCTGCGGGGTCTGCTTGATGGCGTCCCAGCCGCTGTCGGTGCCCTTCTTGATGGTCGTGGCCAGGTCGTAGCCCTCCTGGGCGCCGAAGCCGACGTTCACCGTCTGGCGGATCAGGTCGGTGATGATCGCCTCGATCATGGAGATCGCGGGCTCCTTCATCGCCTCGACGATCGCCTCCAGCAGCGCCTCTTTGAGCTCGTCGAGGAGGCGGCGCACGATCAGCCGGGCGGCCTGGGTGGCGCCCAGCGCGCCGACCTCGGACAGGCCGAAGGTGAAGGGGGCGGCGGCCTGGGCGGCGGCGATCTCGATGGCCAGCGCGATGAGCTGCGCGATCACCGCCCACTTGGCGAACTCGACGAGGTAGGCGCAGGCTTCCAGCACGGTCGCGATGATGTAGGCGGCCTGGGCGGCGTTGGCGAGGTAGCCCCCGGAGCCGCCGCCGTCGAACTTGGCGTACACCTTGGTGAACGCGTCGATCGACTCGCCGGCGTTGTGGGCGACCACCTGGCGGGCGCTGGCGTTGGCCGCGGTGTGCAGTTCGGTGACGTCGTCGCCGAACTTCCGCCACAGGGCGGCGCACTCCTTGAGCTTGTCCTCGTCTGCCGTCGGCCAGCGGTAGCCGAGCATCTGGAGAACCCACTCGAGCTCGTCCGGCAGCATCATCGACACAGCGCACACACCCCCGTCAGCAACTGGCGTCCAACTCCCTCACCCGTCAAGGGAGAACGCGCATGGAACAGCCGTAGGCACAGCTTACGGAGCCGACCGCACGCAACTTGAGAGGGTTGCTGTCACAAATCCGTCCCAGGCCGCGAGGCTGACGACGGATGGAGCTGCTTCACGGCGACGCCCAGCCCCCTCGACGATGACGAAATCTCCGCCTCCTCGAAACGGTGACGACATCTCAGCCTCCTCCACGGCGGCGACGTCTCAGCCCCTCGACGGTGACGACTCCTCAGCCTCTCGACGGCGTACGACTCTCAACCCTCTTGGCGGCGACGCACATGGTGAGGACCCGTCGGCATCTGCACCTGACCGTCGTACTCGGCGGTCGTCTTACGCCAGATGTCCACCTGCGCGGCCTCGTTCTGCTCGTGCGCCACGCCCATCTTGGTGAAGGCGATCCCCATGCCCGCCAGCCGCTCGGCCAGGCTGCCCATCGACTGGTACATGCCGTCGCGCAGGCCCTCGTAGGCGACGCCGAACTTCTCGCCGATGTCGTCGTCGCCCCACGGCGGGGTGTCACCCTGCTCCAGCTTGGTCAGCCCGTCCTGCAGGCTCTTGACGGCCTTGGAGAAGTTCTGGCCGACCGTGAACATGTTGAAGCCCTCGGTCTTGAGGACCTGGGGATCGGAATCCATGTAGTCAGACGACACAACTGCCCCCCGTGGCTCGCCTTTTCGTTCGCAACGCCACCTTAGCGGTTGAAGTGCCCGTAGCGGAGGGGGCGGCACCCGCACGGGTACCGCCCCCTCCGGCTTCCGCCTCTCTCCGGCTTCCGCCTCTCCCGGCTTCAGCAACCAGCCCTCAGAACCGCGGCGGCAGCCACCCGGTCTGGATGAGCTGCCCACCGCGCCGCCGCGTGTGGAAGTACCCACGCCCGGGCGGCAGTTGCGACGGCGTGATGTTGCCGAGCAGCGCGCCCTCCGTGCGGTCGCCCGAGAGCACGATGCCCTGGGCGCCGAGCTCGCGCATCCGCTGCATCACCGGCTCGTACAGCGACCGGCTGGCACCGCCCGAGGCGCGCGCGATGATGACGCGCAGACCGATGTCACGGGCGAAGGGCAGGTACTCGAGGAGCGGGGACAGCGGGTTCATACCAGTCGCCACCAGGTCGTAGTCGTCGACGATGACGAACGCGTCCGGGCTGCTGTACCAGCTACGGTTGCGCAACTGCTCGGGCGTGACGTCCGGGCCCGGCATACGGCGGCTCATCGAGCCCGCCAGGCCTTCCAGCGTCTCCGCCAGGGCGGGCGCCGACGCGCAGTAGCGCGACAGGTGGGAGTCCGGCACGCCCTCCAGGTGGGCGCGCCGGTAGTCACCCATGACGATCTTCGCCTGATCCGGTGTGTACCGCTCGGTGATCTGCTTGATGAGCAGCCTGAGCACCGCCGACTTACCGGACTCGCTCTCACCGAACACGATGAAGTGCGGGTCCGTCTCGAAGTCGACGAAGACCGGCGCGAGCGACGACTCGTCGATGCCGATGGCGACACCGCGGTCGGGGTGCTCGAAACCCTTGGGCAGCCGGTCCGCCGCCAGCATGGTCGGCAGCAGCCGCACGGCCGGGGCGTGGTTGCCCTGCCAGTTGTCGTTGACGCCCCGGACGAGGATCTGGGTCGCCTCCGCCAGGTCCTCCGTCGCCGAGGAGCCGTCGACCCGGGGCAGCGCCGTCATGAAGTGCAGCTTGTCCAGGCTCAGACCGCGGCCCGGCATGGTGGCGGGGACGTTCTGGGCGACCTTGCGGTCGATCTCCGACTCGGTCGGGTCACCGAGCCGCAGCTCGATGCGGTTCTGCAGCATGTCCTTGAGCGCGGGCCGCACCTCGGTGTAGCGGCTAGCGGTCAGGATCACGTGCACACCGAAGCCGAGACCGCGCGTCGCGATGTCGGTGACGGTCGCCTCGAGCAGCTCGTAGTCCGTCTTGAAGGACGCCCAGCCGTCGATGACGAGGAAGACGTCCCCCCAGGGCTGGTCGGGCAGCAGCCCCGCGGCCCGGCGCTGCCGGTACGTCTGGACCGAGTCGATGTTGTTCGCGCGGAAGTACTCCTCGCGCGCGTTCAGGATGCCCTCGACCTCGCTGACCGTGCGGCGCACCTTCTCGGCGTCGAGCCGGTTGGCGACCCCGCCGACGTGTGCCAGCTCCTCCATCGCGATCAGACCGCCACCGCCGAAGTCCAGGCAGTAGAACTGCACCTCGGCGGGCGTGTGGGTGAGGGCGAACGACGAGATGAGCGTGCGCAGCAGGGTCGACTTGCCGGACTGCGGACCGCCGACGAACAGACCGTGACCCGCGCCGCCGGAGAAGTCCCGGTACAGCACGTCGCGCCGCTGTTCGAACGGCTTGTCGACCAGGCCGACCGGCACGTTGAGCCGGCCGAGCGCCGTGTACTCGGGCGCGGTCAGGCCGCGCTCCTGGGTGACGGCGAGCTGGGGGAGGAGCTGTTCCAGCGAGGGCGCCTCGTCGAGCGGGGGCAGCCACACCTGGTGGGCGGGCGGCCCCTGGTTGACCATCCTGCTCACGATGACGTCCAGGACGGTGTCGGCGAGCGCGTCGTCCACCTTCTCGTCGGTGTCCGCGTCCTCGACCACCGGCTGGGGCGGCAGCGCCACGTGCCCCGCGGTGAACAGCGCGGGCCGCAACTGGGTGGAGCGGTTCACCCGGGAGGGGCCCTCGCCGTGGTACGCCCCCGAGACGTACGCCGCCTTGAAGCGGACCATGGTGTCGGTGTCGTAGCGCAGGTAGCCGGAGCCGGGGATCGACGGCAGGTGGTAGGCGTCCGGGACGCCGATCGCCGTACGGGACTCGGCGGCGGAGAAGGTGCGCAGACCGATCCGGTACGACAGGTAGGTGTCCAGACCGCGCAGCTTGCCCTCCTCCAGGCGCTGCGACGCCAGCAGCAGGTGCACACCCAGCGAACGGCCGATGCGGCCGATCTGGATGAACATGTCGATGAAGTCGGGCTTCGCGGTGAGGAGTTCGGAGAACTCGTCGAGCACGATCACCAGCGAGGCCATCGGCTCCAGGGCGGCGCCCGCGGCCCGCGCCTTCTCGTAGTCGTGCAGATTGGCGTAGTTGCCCGCGGTGCGCAGCAGCTCCTGCCGGCGCTGCATCTCACCCGTGATCGCGTCCCGCATACGGTCGACGAGCGTGAGGTCGTCCGCGAGGTTGGTGATGACGGCCGCCGTGTGCGGCATGTCCGCCATGCCGGCGAAGGTCGCGCCGCCCTTGAAGTCCGCGAGGATGAAGTTCAGCGTCTCCGAGGAGTGCGTCACCGCGAGACCGAGCACCAGCGTGCGCAGCAGCTCCGACTTGCCGGAGCCGGTCGCGCCGACGCACAGTCCGTGCGGGCCCATGCCCTCCTGCGAGGCCTCCTTGAGGTCGAGCATGACCGGCTCGCCGTTCTCGCCGACGCCGATCGGCACCCGCAGCCGCTCGTGCAGCGTGCGCGGACGCCAGGTGCGCGTGACGTCGACGGACCCGGCGTCGCCGATGCCCATCAGGTCGGTGAAGTCCAGGTTGGACAGGAGGGGTTCGCCCTCCTCCGCGGAGCCGACCCGGAAGGGGGCGAGCTGCCGGGCCAGGGACTCCGCCTGCGCGGCGTTCAGGACATCGGGCCTGCCGGTGTACGCGGACTCGTGCCCGACGAACAGCCGCATCCTGCCCGGCTTCACATAGACCGTCAGACCCGCGCGCAGGTCCTCCTCCAGCTCGCCCGGAGCGATCTCCAGGAAGGTGACGCCCTGGAGGCCCTCGGCACTGGCGAGTTCGGAGTCCGGCGGCACGGTGCCGCCGTCGAGCACCACGATCAGGTGCGGCTGGTCGTAGACGGGGTTCGCGTCCGGGTTCCAGCGGGGCCTGTCGTCGAGCTGGTCCGCCAGCGCCTCCTCCAGTTCCCCGAGGTCGTCGAAGAGGAGCCGGGCCGAGCCCGCACCGTCCTTGGCCTTCGGGTGCTGGCTGTGCGGCAGCCACTTGATCCAGTCCCAGTCCGCCGCCGCGGAGGGGTGCGCCACCACGGCCACCATCAGGTCCTCCGGCGAATGCAGCGTCGCGAGCTGGGCCAGGGACGCCCGGGCGTTGCCGTACACCGTCTCGGTGTCCCCGCACAGCGTCACGTGGTAGAAGGCGCGCAGCGAGACCGAGATGGGCAGGTCGGACAGACTGCCGTGCGCGTCGAGGAAGGCCTTCATGGCGGCCGCGGTCAGCGGCTCCAGCTCCTCCTTGGGCGCGGTCTCGGGGGCGACGAGCGGGGTGTTCAACTGCTGGACGCCCAGGCCAATGCGCACCGACGCGAAGTCCGCGTCGGTCGGGCGCCGCTCCCACAGACGCTTGCCGTCCGCCGCCACCGCCCAGAGCTGCTCCGGGTCGGGATGCTGGAAGAGCTGGCTGCGCCGCTGCAGGTCCGCGGTTTTGTGCACGTCCTTGCGGACCTGCTCGAGATAGCGGAAATAGTCACGCCGGTCCTGGGCCATCCCGGCACCGCCGCCCTGCCGGGACTTGGTGAACTGGGCGATCGCCATGGCCAGGGTCGAGGCGAGCATCAGCCCGCCGACCACCCTCATGTAGGAGGGGAGACCCGGCATGAAGAAGAAGCCGACGGAACCCAGCATGCCCATCATGGGCAGCAGGGTCATCAGCATGCTTTCTTCGCCCTCACGGGGGATCTCGGGCGGCGTCTCGAGTCTGACCTCGCCGTCCGGGACGACCGGGGGCGCTATCCGCGGCGGTCGTTTGATGATGACGACGCTCACCGATGCACTCATCCTTCGCGATTGATACGTCTTGGCACCGACGCCCCCGTGTACCGCGACATGTTCTCGTTCGCGCAGGCGTCGTTCGCGCAGGCGTCGATCCTACTGATGCGCCAAGTGCGCAAGGGAGTCAGGACGATGGAGAAGCCGAGGGGGTCCTGGGAGAAAAGGGGTGGGCAGGCCCAGTGCCTTGCGTCGCAACGGATATGGTGGCGCTCCGCGCCGTAGGAGCGGCGTGATGAAGCCTTGTCCAACAGGGGGAACAGCCAGGTGAGCACGGGGACTTCGACGGGTTTCTGCCGAATCACCATCGCAGCGCCGGACAGCCGTGTCGATGTCGCGCTGCCGGAGGACCTGCCGATCCAGGACCTCTTTCCCGAGATCGTCAGGCTCTCGGGCATGGTCCAGCCGGACACCAGCCCCGCGGGCTACCACCTCGTACGCCGCGAGGGCCAGGTGCTCGACGCGAGCCGTTCGTTGCTCGAGCACCGGGTCAGGGACGGCGAAGTGCTGCTGCTGCGGACCTTCGCCGATTCGCTGCCGCCCGCCGTTCACGACGACGTGGTGGACGCGATCGCCGCCGCGGTCAAGCAGGACATCCGGAGCTGGAACGACAACCTGATGCGGGTGGCCGGTCTCGTCGCCGGATCGCTGCTGCTGATCATGCTCGGCTTCGTCTTCTGGTTCGCGGATCCGGTACGGCACGACATGCACGGCCTGCAGGGCATCCTCGCCGGCGTCGTCGCACTGGCCCTGACGGTGCTGGCGGGCGTGCGGGCCCGGGTGTACGACGACCGCGGCTCCGCCGTCGCGCTCGGCGTCTCGGCGCTGCCGCACGCGCTCATCGCGGGCTCCGGCGTCATCCCCCAGGACGCGGGGCACGGCCCCGGCAGGATCCAGTTCCTCGTCGGCTGCGTCGCCGTACTGCTCTTCTCCGTGGTGCTGATCATGCTGCTGCCGCAGGGAGACGCCCCGTTCGTGGCCGCCGCGCTGGCCGCCGCGATCGGCACCCTCGCCGTGTTCTGCGGGGTGCTCACCGAGGCGGAGCCGCGCGAGATCGCCGCCGGCACCTCGGTGGTCGCCCTCGCGGTCGTGGGCTTCCTGCCCGGATGGTCGGCGCGCTTCGCCAAGCTGCCGATCGGCTTCCGCAACCCGGAGGACCTGGCCAGGGCCCGTCGTGAGGGCCGGGAGGGCGACCTGGAGGCCGTCGACGTCCAGCGCATCGTCGCCCAGACCAGCCGAGGCCACGAGCTGCTGCTCGGACTGGTCGGCGGCTGCGCGGCCGTCATCGTCGGCGCGGGCGGCGCGGTGCTCGGCTTCAGCGACAGCGGCTGGGCCCAGCTCCTGGCCCTGTGCACCGGTCTCGCCGCGATGATGCGGGCGCGCCTGTTCCGGTACACCGCCCAGGTGACCTGCCTGTTCGTGGCCGGTGTCGTCACCCTCGCGCTGCTGGTGCTCGGCCTGGCGATCTCGCCCCCGGCCGGAATCGTCCTGGAACTGCTCAAGGGCAACTCCGGCCCCATCGACATCAGGACCCTGTGGCTCGGCGCCTCGGTCGCGGCCGGCGTGCTGCTGCTGATCGCGATCGCCCTGATCGTGCCGCAGAAGGGGCTCTCCCCGTTCTGGGGCCGCATGCTCGACCTCGCGGACTCCGTGGTGCTGCTCTCCCTGGTCCCGGTCTGCCTGGCCGTCCTGGACGTCTACAGCAAGGTGCGCGGCGGCGTCTGAGCGGGCCGGCGAGCGTCACAGGCCTCGCCGTCACGGGCTTCGGCTTCCACTCGTGATGATCCGGCGGCCGGCGGCCGAGCGGGCCCCCGGCCGCCCCCGGCCGATACCCGGGCCGGGCCACCGGTGCCCGGCTGGTACGCTGTGTGACGGCCGTATGTGTACGCACCTCCGGTTCCCCTGGAGGCCGCGCCCAGCGGATCCCCGCCTCCCGAGTCGTGGAAGCTCCCCTGAGAAGAAGACCAGGGGCACTCGGTGGCAGCTACGAAGACTACGAGGAGTACGCGTGTCGCTCGACGCCGCTACGAAGAAGCAGATCATCGCCGAATTCGGTACCAAGGAGGGTGACACCGGCTCCCCCGAGGTCCAGGTCGCTCTGCTGTCCCGTCGGATCTCCGACCTGACCGAGCACCTCAAGACCCACAAGCACGACCACCACTCCCGCCGTGGTCTGCTGATCCTGGTCGGTCAGCGCCGTCGCCTGCTGCAGTACCTGGCGAAGAAGGACATCCAGCGCTTCCGTGCGCTGGTCGACCGTCTCGGCATCCGCCGCGGTGCGGCGGGCGCCAAGTAAGACGCCGTGAAGGGAGCGGTTCCCGTACGAAGGGGGCCGCTCCCTTTGCTGTACGTGCGCACTGTCACCACCGCTTTGTAGTGTGGTAGCAAAACGCACGACGTAGGACACCGTGTGAGGGGTACCTGGAAGCACCAGGCGGCACCTCACACACCGAACGAGGAGGAGCGCACCTCGCCGCCGCCGGTCCTCGGTAGTGGCCCCCGGGAAGACAACCCCGGGTGCTTCGATCGAAGACCGGCCCGCACCAGACGGCGCGCTTCTCCGCCACCGTCCCCCCGCCACACGGGCGGCCCGGGGACGAAGACGAGGAGAAAACGCTAGTGGAGAACGAGACCCACTACGCCGAAGCCGTGATCGACAACGGCTCGTTCGGCACCCGCACCATCCGCTTCGAGACGGGCCGCCTGGCCAAGCAGGCCGCCGGCTCCGCCGTCGCGTACCTGGACGACGACACGATGGTCCTGTCGGCCACCACCGCGTCCAAGACCCCCAAGGACCAGCTCGACTTCTTCCCGCTGACGGTCGACGTCGAGGAGCGGATGTACGCGGCCGGGAAGATCCCCGGTTCCTTCTTCCGCCGTGAGGGCCGTCCCTCCGAGGACGCCATCCTCACCTGCCGTCTCATCGACCGCCCGCTGCGCCCGTCCTTCAAGAAGGGCCTGCGCAACGAGATCCAGGTCGTCGCCACCGTCATGGCGCTCAACCCCGACCACCTGTACGACGTCGTGGCGATCAACGCCGCGTCCGCGTCCACACAGCTGGCCGGCCTGCCCTTCTCCGGCCCGATCGGCGGCGTCCGCGTCGCGCTGATCAACGGCCAGTGGGTCGCCTTCCCGACGCACACCGAGCTCGAGGACGCCGTCTTCGACATGGTCGTCGCGGGCCGCGTCCTGGAGGACGGCGACGTCGCGATCATGATGGTCGAGGCCGAGGCCACCGAAAAGACCGTCAAGCTGGTCGAGGGCGGCGCCGAGGCGCCCACCGAGGAGGTCGTCGCCGCCGGTCTTGAGGCCGCGAAGCCCTTCATCAAGGTGCTGTGCAAGGCCCAGTCGGACCTCGCCGCCAAGGCCGCCAAGCCGACGGCCGAGTTCCCGATCTTCCTCGACTACCAGGACGACGTCCTGGAGGCGCTGACCGCCGCGGTCCGCCCCGAGCTCGCCCAGGCGCTCACCATCGCCGGCAAGCAGGAGCGCGAGGCCGAGCTGGACCGCGTCAAGCAGCTCGCCGCCGAGAAGCTCCTGCCGGAGTTCGAGGGCCGCGAGAAGGAGATCTCCGCCGCGTACCGCTCCCTGACCAAGGCCCTGGTCCGTGAGCGCGTCATCAAGGAGAAGAAGCGCATCGACGGCCGCGGTGTCACCGACATCCGCACGCTGGCCGCCGAGGTCGAGGCCATCCCGCGGGTCCACGGTTCGGCCCTGTTCGAGCGTGGCGAGACCCAGATCCTGGGCGTCACCACTCTGAACATGCTCCGCATGGAGCAGCAGCTCGACACCCTCTCCCCGGTGACGCGCAAGCGCTACATGCACAACTACAACTTCCCGCCGTACTCCACCGGTGAGACCGGCCGCGTCGGCTCCCCCAAGCGCCGCGAGATCGGCCACGGCGCCCTCGCCGAGCGTGCCCTCCTCCCGGTGCTGCCGTCGCGCGAGGAGTTCCCCTACGCGATCCGCCAGGTGTCCGAGGCCCTCGGCTCCAACGGTTCGACGTCCATGGGCTCCGTGTGCGCCTCCACCATGTCGCTGCTGAACGCCGGTGTGCCGCTGAAGGCCCCGGTCGCCGGTATCGCCATGGGTCTGATCTCCCAGGAGATCGACGGCGAGACGCACTACGTGACGCTGACCGACATCCTCGGCGCCGAGGACGCGTTCGGCGACATGGACTTCAAGGTCGCCGGTACGAAGGAGTTCGTGACCGCCCTCCAGCTCGACACCAAGCTGGACGGCATCCCGGCCTCCGTGCTGGCCGCGGCCCTGAAGCAGGCCCGTGACGCCCGCCTGCACATCCTCGACGTGATGATGGAGGCCATCGACCGGCCCGACGAGATGTCCCCGCACGCCCCGCGGATCATCACCGTCAAGATCCCGGTCGACAAGATCGGCGAGGTCATCGGCCCCAAGGGCAAGATGATCAACCAGATCCAGGAGGACACCGGCGCCGAGATCACGATCGAGGACGACGGCACCATCTACATCGGTGCCGCCGACGGCCCGTCCGCCGAGGCCGCCCGCGCCACGATCAACGGCATCGCCAACCCGACCATGCCGGAGGTCGGCGAGCGCTACCTGGGCACGGTCGTGAAGACCACCACCTTCGGCGCGTTCGTCTCGCTGCTGCCGGGCAAGGACGGTCTGCTGCACATCTCGCAGATCCGCAAGCTGGCCGGCGGCAAGCGCGTGGAGAACGTCGAGGACGTCCTCGGCGTGGGCCAGAAGGTCCAGGTCGAGATCGCCGAGATCGACTCCCGCGGCAAGCTCTCCCTCGTTCCGGTGATCGAGGGCGAGGGCGACGAGGCCGACGAGGCGAAGGACGACACCGACAAGTGACGTCCCGTGGCTTCAGGGCGACGGCCCGCACCTCCTCGGAGGCGCGGGCCGTCGCCCGTACCCAAACCCTGATCAAAGGCGCGGGCGGCATCGGCACCGTTCGCAAAACCACCCTCCCGGGTGGTCTGCGCGTCGTCACCGAGACCCTGCCCTCCGTGCGCTCCGCCACCTTCGGCATCTGGGCGCACGTCGGCTCCCGCGACGAGACGCCCGCACTGAACGGCGCGACGCACTACCTGGAGCACCTGCTCTTCAAGGGCACGTCCCGCAGGTCCGCCCTGGACATCTCCTCCGCCATAGACGCCGTCGGCGGCGAGATGAACGCGTTCACGGCGAAGGAGTACACGTGCTACTACGCGCGCGTGCTCGACACCGACCTGCCGCTCGCCATCGACGTCGTCTGCGACATGCTCACCGGCTCGCTCATCCTGGAGGAGGACGTCGACGTCGAGCGCGGCGCGATCCTCGAGGAGATCGCGATGACGGAGGACGACCCGGGCGACTGCGTCCACGACCTGTTCGCGCACACCATGTTCGGCGACAATGCGCTCGGCCGGCCGGTCCTGGGCACGGTCGACACCGTCAACGCGCTGACCGCCGACCGCATCCGCCGCTTCTACAAGAAGCACTACGACCCCACGCACCTGGTGGTCGCCTGCGCCGGCAACGTCGACCACCAGAAGGTCGTACGCCAGGTGCGGGCCGCCTTCGAGAAGGCGGGCGCCCTCACGCGCACGGACGCCACGCCCATCGGCCCGCGCGCCGGCCGCCGCGCCATCCGCACCGCCGGCCGCGTCGAGCTGCTGGCCCGCAAGACCGAACAGGCGCACGTCGTCCTCGGCATGCCGGGCCTGGCCCGCGCCGACGACCGCCGCTGGGCCCTCGGCGTGCTGAACACGGCGCTCGGCGGCGGCATGTCGTCCCGCCTGTTCCAGGAGGTCCGCGAGAAGCGGGGCCTGGCCTACAGCGTGTACTCGTACACGTCCGGCTTCGCCGACTGCGGCCTGTTCGGCGTGTACGCGGGCTGCAGGCCGAGCCAGGTGCACGACGTGCTCAAGATCTGCCGCGACGAGCTCGACCACGTGGCCGAGCACGGCCTGTCCGACGACGAGATCGCCCGCGCCATCGGCCAGCTCCGCGGCTCCACCGTCCTCGGCCTGGAGGACACGGGCGCGCTGATGAACCGTATCGGCAAGAGCGAGCTGTGCTGGGGCGACCAGATGTCGGTCGACGACATGCTGGCCCGGATAGAGGCCGTCACCCCGGACGACGTCCGGTCCGTGGCGCAGGACATCCTGGGACAGCGGCCCTCCCTGTCGGTCATCGGCCCGCTCAAGGACAAGCAGGCCTCCCGCCTGCACGACGCGGTCGCGTAATCCCCTCCGGTAAGGAAGCAAGAGACAGATGAGCAAGCTGCGCGTGGCGGTCCTCGGCGCCAAGGGCCGCATCGGTGCGGAGGCCGTACGGGCCGTCGACGCCGCCGACGACATGGAGCTGGTCGCGGCCCTCGGCCGGGGTGACGACCTGGAGGCGCTCGTCGCGGCCGGGGCCCAGGTGGCGGTCGAGCTGACCACCCCGGCCTCGGTGATGGACAACCTGGAGTTCTGCGTACGGCACGGCATCCACGCCGTGGTCGGCACGACGGGCTGGACCGACGAGCGCCTGGCACGGCTGAAGGGCTGGCTGGCCGAGTCGCCTCATACGGGTGTCCTCATCGCCCCGAACTTCTCCATCGGCGCCGTGCTCACCATGAAGTTCGCCGAAGCGGCCGCGCCGTACTTCGAGTCCGTCGAGGTCGTCGAGCTGCACCACCCGAACAAGGTGGACGCCCCCAGCGGCACCGCCACGCGCACCGCCCAGCTCATCGCCGCAGCCCGTGCGAAGGCGGGCAGCGCGGCCCAGCCCGACGCCACGGTGACCGCCCTGGACGGCGCCCGCGGCGCGAACGTCGACGGCGTCCCCGTGCACGCCGTACGCCTGCGGGGCCTGCTCGCCCACCAGGAGGTGCTGCTCGGCGGCGAGGGCGAGACCCTCACCATCCGCCACGACTCGCTGCACCACAGCAGCTTCATGCCGGGCATCCTGCTCGGTGCCCGCCGCGTCGTCACCACTCCGGGCCTCACCTTCGGCCTGGAACACTTCCTCGACCTGAAGTAGCCGACATGCGCGCCAAGATCACCTACGTCGTCACGGCCGCCGTCCTGGTCTTCTACTTCGTCCTGGTCGGCAGCCGCGGCGTGCTGCTGATCGAGAACGGCACCCCGGTCACCGTCGCCTTCGGCATCGCGGTGCTGATCCTGCCGGTCATCGGCGTGTGGTTCCTGTGGCAGAACACGCAGTTCGTCCGCAAGGCGAACCGGCTCGCCGCCGAGCTGGACGCGGAGGGCGGGCTGCCCGTCGACGAGCTGCGGCGCACCCCGGGCGGCCGGATCGACCGCGACTCGGCAGACGAGGTCTTCGCCAAGCGCAAGGCGGAGACGGAGGCGGCCCCCGACGACTGGCGCACATGGTTCCGCCTGGCGATCGCCTATCACGACGCCCGCGACACCCCGCGGGCACGCAAGGCCATGCAGCGGGCCATCGCCCTCCACGACGGCCGCACGGTCGCGTCCTGACGCCGTCGGCGTCGCTGCGCGCCGCTGCCCGCCCAGAGAGACCGATAGGACCGATAGGCCGCCCCGACGGGCCACACGCCGCCCGCAGACGGCCGAAGGGCCGCCCCGCAGTCGGCGGTTTCTAGGGATCGTTGCAACACGTGGTCGTGTTGATCAGGCCGCGAGCAGTTTATGCAGGCGCTCGGCTGGGGTTGCCCAGCCGAGCGT
>NZ_JBVHTR010000014.1:0-172569 GCF_055565775.1 Streptomyces sp. NPDC028331
CTCCCCCCCCCCCCCCCCCCCAACCCCCCCCCCCCCCCCCCCCCCTTCCCTCCCCCCCCCCCCCCCCCTCCCCCCCCCCCTACCCCCCCCCCCCCCCCCCCCCCCCACCCCCCCCCCCCCCCCCCCTCCCCCCTCCCCCCCCTCCCCCCCCCCCCCCCCCCCCGCAGTCGGGCTTCCCGCTGGGCTACGGAGTGGGGGGTGTCCGGGAAGCTCCTTCAGCCGGTTGCGGGTTCGGCGCGGCGGTCTGCGGGGCGGGCGGCGTCGTGGCGCGGGAGCGGACCAGGGAGGCGGCCGCGGCGGCCAGGGACATGGCGATGGCGAGGGAGAAGACGACGACGAGGCCGTCGTGGAACGGCTGCGAGATCAGGTGGGGGAAGAACTCGCGTCCTGTCAGGTGCGCGGCCGCGCTCGGAGAGAGGTGGCCGAGGATCGTCGGCCCGAGCAGGTGCTGGATCGGGTTGTAGCCGAGGAAGGCGGCGAACAGGACGCCCACCGGCGGCAGTCCGGCGACGGTGTGGGCGGCACCCGCCGGGACGCCCTGGGCGGTGAGCCCCGCGGTGAGCGTGTGCGGCAGGGAACCGGAGAGTCCGGCCACCATGAGCGAGAAGAACACGCCCATGGACAGCACCATGCCCGCGTTCTGGAAGGTGGCGCGCATGCCGGAGGCGGCACCGCGGGCGTGGGCCGGCACGCTCGACATGATGACCGAGGTGTTCGGGGCGGCGAACAGGCCGCCGCCGAGGCCGTTGAGCAGGATCAGCACGGCGAAGATCCCGTAGGAGAAGTCGCTCGGCAGGAGGAGCAGCCCGGCGAACGACACGGCCATCACCAGGAACCCGGCGGCGGCGAACAGACGCGCGCCGAACTTGTCGGACAGTGCTCCGGAGACCGGTCCTGCGAGCAGGAAACCGACGGTCAGCGGCAGCATGTAGATGCCGGCCCACAGAGGGGTGTCGGCGTAGTCGTAGCCGTGCAGGGGCAGCCAGATGCCCTGCAGCCAGATGATGAGCATGAACTGCAGTCCGCCGCGGGCGATGGCGCCGAGCAGGGTGGCCGCGTTGCCGCCCGCGAAGGCGGCGTTGCGGAACAGGCGCAGCGGGAACATCGGCTCGGCGACCTTCATCTCCACGACGCAGAAGACGGCGAGCAGGGCCGCACCGCCGCCGAGGCCTGCCAGCACCCAGGGGTTGGTCCAGCCCATGGTGTGGCCGCCGTAGGGCTGGATGCCGTAGGTGATGCCCACGAGCAGGGCGGTCAGCCCGGCGGCGAAGGTGATGTTGCCCCACCAGTCCATCCGCCCCGGCCTGCGGATCCCGGCCTCGTGCAGTGACTTGTACGCCCAGAACGTGCCGATCAGTCCGATGGGTACGTTCACCCAGAAGACGGAGCGCCAGTTCCACGTCACGAGCGCTCCGCCCAGGACCAGGCCGAGGAACGACCCGGCGATGCCCGCCACCATGTTCACGCCCAGGGCCATCCCGCGCTGGCGGGCGGGGAAGGCGTCGGTGAGGATGGCCGCCGAGTTCGCCATCAGCATCGAGCCGCCGACGGCCTGCACGATGCGCCAGCCGATCAGCCACAGCGCCCCGTCCCCGCCGTGGAAGGGGTCCAGGGACAGCACCACCGAGGTGAGCGTGAATATCAGGAAGCCGGCGTTGTAGATGCGGACGCGGCCCATCATGTCGCCGAGCCGGCCCAGGGCGACCACCAGCACCGCCGTGACGAGCATGTAGCCCATGAGCATCCACAGCAGGTAGCTGACGTTGGCGGGCTGGAGGGGGTCGAGCCGGATGCCGGTGAAGATGCCGGGCAGGGAGATGAGCACGATGGAGCTGTTGATCGTGGCGAGCAGCATGCCCACGGTGGTGTTGGTCAGCGCGACCCATTTGTAGCGGGGGTGGTCCACGCCGATCCACGTCCTGCGCTCGCGCCGCTGCTCGGGGGCGGCGACGGCGGGTGTGTGACGGGTTTCGTCAGTGGTCATCGCGTGCTCCCGGTGGGCTGCTGTTCGGGCAGGGGGCGCGGCTGCGTGACGTGCTCGAGCATCCGCTGCACGAGCGGCAGGGCCGTGCGCAGCGCGCCTGCCAGCGCCTGCTGTTCCTCCTCGGAGAGGCGGGCCAGCAGGTCGGCCAGGCGGGCGTCCCGTGCCCGCCTGCGCTCGGCGAGCAGGGCGCGCCCGGCGTCCGTGATGGCGACGAGCGTGACCCGCCCGTCGCCCGGATCCTCGATGCGCTCCACCAGCGCTTGGCGTTCCAGGCGCTGCACCAGCTGGGTCATCGAGGGCTGGGCGACGCTCTCCGCCGCCGCCAGCGCGGTCAGCCGGACCGGGCCCTCCCGCTCCAGCCGGGCGAGCGTGGACGCCGTGGTGAAACTCATGTCCCGCCGGTCGGTCAGCGTTCTGACGACGGCGGAGGCGACTTCTGCCAGCGCCCGCGCGGTTTCGCGCGGGTCGTCTCCGGTGTGGGGCTGCTCCATGCCTTCCAAATATCACGCGCCTATATAGGCGACCTATAGAAATTCGGCAAAGGATCCCGCCGGGGCAGCCCGGCGGGCGAGTCGAGCTGCGGTGGGACGCCGGTCGGCCCCGGCCGGGCGCCAACCGGTCGGGGCCGGGCGAACAGCGCGGCGACGGAGGGCGGTCTCCCACGTGTCAGTGGCCGGCGGTGGCCTTCCAGTCGACCAACTGGACGATCACACCGTTGGGGTCACGGACCTGGAAAGCGCGCTCGCCCCACTCCTCCTCGGTCAGCGGCATGGTGACCGTGACCCCCTCGGCGCGCAGGCGCGCCAGTTCCCCTTCGAGGTCGTCGACGACGAAGGCGAGGATGAGGCCGGCGGCGTGCTCGTCGCGCTGGTCCGCCGGGAGGGTGTCCAGCCCCCTCCGCAGGAAGACGACGTTCATGCCCACGTCGTCCCGCGTCAGGGACGCGAACCCGTCCGCGGCCATCTCCTCCCGGAACCCGAAGTGGGTGCGGAGAAAGGCGCTGGACGCCCGTTCGTCGTCGACGTTGAGTGACACGGCACTGGCAGTGACCTTCATGGAGGCTCCTACGTCCCGAAGTTTTCCCTGTACGACTCTGTACGCCGTACAATGTACAGCGTACAGAGATTCGGTGCGAGAGGATTGCCCTCGTGCCTACGGACCGAACCAGCGCGGGCGACCCGGCCCGCACCCTCCAACTGCTGTGGCGCCACTCGGCGCCCGACCGCGGGCGCGGACCGCGACGCGGGCTGAGCATCGACGCGGTGGTCGAGGCGGCCACCGCCATCGCCGACGCCGAAGGCCTGGACGCGGTGACCATGCGCCGCGTGGCCCAGGAACTCGGCGTGGTGCCGATGACGCTGTACACCTACGTCCCGGGCAAGGCCGAGCTCCTCGACCTGATGCTCGACGCCGCCTACGCCCGCATGCCCCGGACGGACACGACGGGACAGCCCTGGCGCCGGCGCGTCACCGCCATCGCCGACGAGAACAAGGCACTCTTCGAACGCCACCCGTGGGCCGCGGCCGTCTCCACCGCCAGGCCCCCGTTGGGGCCGGGGCTGATGGAGAAGTACGAGCACGAGCTGTCCGCTTTCGAGGGCCTCGGCCTCAGCGACGTCCACATGGACGACTGCCTCACCTACCTGCTCACCTTCGTACAGGCATGCGCCCGCGCCGCCGCCGACGCCCGGGCCGCCCGGCACGACAGCGCCATGAACGACGAACAGTGGTGGCAGGTCAACGCCCCGCTCCTCGCCCGGGTCCTCGACGCGGACGCCTTCCCCACGGCCGTCCGCGTCGGCACGGCGGCGGGCACGGCGCACGGCAGCGCCTACGACCCCGACCACGCCTACGTCTTCGGCCTGCAACGCACCCTCGACGCCTTCGCCTCCCTGATCGACGAGAGCCGCGACGCGAACGCACCCACCTCGACGTAGGAGGTGGCCGGCTCGCAGTGGGCCGGGCGGGGCGATGTCCGGTGCGGGCGGGTCGCCGCACCGGACCGATCAGGATTCGAGAAGCGCCGGTCACGTCGGCGCACCTAGTCTTGGCCGCCGGGCCGGCGGACGTCGTCGCGACCGCGCCGACGGAGGAGGGCCGGACGTTAGGCTCAAAGCCGCTCGGACCGAGCCAGGCGACGCCCACGAAGACCGCGAAGGCGGCCCCGCGCAACGGATGGAGACACCATGAGCATGGCCACGAACACGGACCCGCAGTCGCCTGCGCCGCACGTCGCCGACAGCCACGACCTGATCCGTGTGCACGGGGCGCGCGAGAACAACCTCAAGGACGTCAGCGTCGAGATCCCCAAGCGCCGGCTGACGGTGTTCACCGGCGTGTCCGGCTCGGGCAAGAGCTCACTGGTGTTCGACACGATCGCCGCGGAGTCGCAGCGGCTGATCAACGAGACGTACAGCGCCTTCGTGCAGGGCTTCATGCCGACGCTGGCCCGGCCCGAGGTCGACGTACTGGACGGGCTGACCACCGCGATCATCGTCGACCAGCAGCGGATGGGGGCCGACCCCCGCTCCACGGTCGGCACCGCCACCGATGCCAACGCGATGCTGCGCATCCTGTTCAGCCGGCTCGGGCAGCCGCACATCGGCTCGCCGCAGGCGTTCTCGTTCAACGTCGCCTCCGTCAGCGGGGCGGGTGCGGTCACCCTCGAACGCGGCGGCAAGACCGTGAAGGAGCGGCGCGACTTCAAGATCACCGGCGGCATGTGCCCGCAGTGCGAAGGCAGGGGCACGGTCACCGACATCGACCTCACCCAGCTCTACGACGAGGGCAAGTCGCTCGCCGAGGGCGCCATCACCGTCCCCGGCTACAACGCGGGCGGATGGAACATGCGGCTCTACAAGGAGTCGGGCCTCCTCGACCCGGACAAGCCGATCCGCGACTACACCGAGGCCGAGCTGCACGACTTCCTCCACCACGAGCCGACCAGGATGAAGATCGCCGGCATCAACATGACGTACGAGGGGCTGGTCCTGCGGGTCCGGAAGTCCTTCCTCGCCAAGGACCGGGAGGCGCTGCAGCCGCACATCCGGGCGTTCGTGGACCGGGCGGTCACCTTCACGACCTGCCCCGACTGCGACGGCACCCGGCTGAGCGCGGCGGCCCGGTCGTCGAAGATCAAGGGCATCAGCATCGCCGACGCCTGCGCCATGCAGATCAGCGACCTGGCCCAATGGGTGCGCGGCCTCGACGAGCCGTCGGTGGCCCCGCTGCTCGCGAAGTTGCAGCACACACTCGACTCGTTCGCGGAGATCGGCCTCGGTTACCTCTCGCTCGACCGGCCGTCGGGCACCCTGTCGGGCGGCGAGGCGCAGCGCGTGAAGATGATCCGTCACCTCGGCTCCTCACTCACCGACGTCACCTACGTCTTCGACGAGCCCACCACGGGTCTGCACCCCCACGACATCCAGCGGATGAACAACCTGCTGCTGCGGCTGCGGGACAAGGGCAACACGGTGCTCGTCGTGGAGCACAAGCCGGAGGTGATCCGGGTCGCCGACCACGTCATCGACCTCGGCCCCGGCGCCGGCACGGCGGGAGGCACCGTCTGCTTCGAGGGCACCGTCGAGGGGCTGCGGGCCAGCGGCACCATCACCGGGCGCCACTTCGACGACCGGGCCGCGCTCAAGGAGACGGTGCGCAGGCCCACCGGCACGTTGGAGGTGCGCGGCGCGACGACGCACAACCTGCGGGGCGTCGACGTCGACATACCGCTCGGGGTGCTGGTCGTGGTCACCGGCGTCGCCGGCTCCGGCAAGAGCTCGCTCGTCCACGGGTCGATCCCCGCGGGCGCCGGCGTGGTGTCCATCGACCAGGGTGCGATCCGCGGCTCCCGGCGAAGCAACCCGGCGACGTACACGGGACTCCTCGACCCGATCCGCAAGGCGTTCGCGAAGGCCGGCGGTGTGAAGCCGGCGTTGTTCAGCGCCAACTCCGAGGGCGCCTGCCCCACCTGCAACGGCGCGGGCGTCATCTACACCGACCTGGCGATGATGGCCGGCGTCGCCACCACCTGCGAGGAATGCGACGGCAAGCGGTTCCAGGCCTCGGTGCTGGAGTACCACCTCGGCGGCCGCGACATCAGCGAGGTGCTGGCGATGTCGGTGTCGGAGGCGGAGGAGTTCTTCGGCGCGGGCGAAGCGCGCACGCCGGCCGCGCACGCCATCCTCCGCCGGCTGGCCGACGTCGGGCTCGGCTACCTCACCCTCGGCCAGCCCCTCACCACGCTGTCCGGCGGCGAGCGGCAACGGCTCAAGCTGGCCACGCACATGGCCGACAAGGGCGGCGTCTACGTCCTCGACGAGCCGACCGCCGGGCTCCACCTCGCCGACGTCGAGCAGTTGCTCGGCCTGCTCGACCGGCTCGTCGACTCCGGCAAGTCGGTCATCGTCGTCGAGCACCACCAGGCGGTCATGGCCCACGCCGACTGGATCATCGACCTCGGCCCCGGCGCGGGCCACGACGGCGGCAGGATCGTCTTCGAGGGCACGCCCGCCGACCTCGTCACCGCCCGCTCCACCCTCACCGGGCGGCACCTGGCGGAGTACGTCGGCGCCTGACCGACCGCGGCCGAGGTATCAGCGTTCCCGCCTCGGCCGCCTCCCTTGCCCCAAGGCGCAGTCGACCAGCCGAGAAGGGGATGCCGAACCGACGAGCGACGGCACCATACGCACTTCCGTCGTCACACAACGCAAGGGAAAATGCGCGGACTGTCACGCCAACACAACCGGTCATAAAAAGAGGTAGAAACGGGCGCAATCGGGCGTAAAACGGTCTAAGCTGGACATTGCGCCAGCCAAGGTGCACTGCATGACCGCCTTGACGCCAGGAGAGCCGAATGATCCATGGAGCGAATGCAGCTCCTGATCCAAACCCCCGCGCCGACGCCGCTTTGGCCGCACGTTGCGAAGTGTGCAATGGCTGGGGAAGCGTGATCACCTACTCGGGGCGCCACGAACTGTGCTCCACCTGCCAGCTCGACGCCGATCAAGAGGACCACTACGGCAGCAACACGTACCAGTCCAGGCGCAACGGCTGACCGGACGGGGAGCACGGGGCGCACTAGACGTGCTCCCCGTCGGTGAACTCGCCCGGCCCTCCCCGTTGTCACCGCCCCCTGCCGCAGCTCCAGTCCGTCGGCCGCAGCCACGCCTCGCTCGACGCACGCGGCCGAGCACCGGCCTAACGACCCAGGGACCGACCCGAATCAAGGGGTTTCACCCAATTGCGTTGGCGATATGATGGCCGTGTGGCGACGGGAGCACAGCTCCCTGGCCCCGAAGGGTCCGAGCCGTCAACCAGGCCTTCCTGGCCGGCTGCTTGAACGGCCTCGGCAGCGACAAGACCACAGCGGTCCTCCCCCCGCGGCCCGACGCGTGCAGCGTCGAACTCCTCGCGGACGGTATGGGTCAAGGCCCCTCGGAACCGGACCCGCCTGCGGGCGGTGTGCCGCGGCGGAGGAGCCGCGGACCAGGAGCTCCTGCGGCCGATGTCGCGGGGATGCTCGCCGTCCGGCCGGTGGCCCGGCGCCCGGCCCCGGGCTGCGGAAGCTCCCCCCACACGTGCTCACCGGAGCATCCCATGACTGCCAGGGGTTACACGCACCGAACTCCGACTTCCGCGGAACCGCGGTACGCCGCGACGCCGCGGTCATTCGCCTCCGACTGGGGGCTCCTGCTGATCAGGCTGACCTTCGGACTGCTGATGGCCGGGCACGGCGCTCAGAAGCTGTTCGGTCTTTTCGGAGGCAAGGGCCTGACCGCGACCGGTAACGGGTTCGCGGCCCTCGGATACCACCCGGGAAAGGTATTCGCCCTGGTCTGCGGCCTGTCCGAATTCCTCGGCGGCCTCGGACTGGCTCTGGGGCTGCTCACACCGCTCGCCGCCGCCGCCATCATCGGCGTGATGATCAACGCCATGGCAACGGTGACCGGCGCACACGGCCTGTGGGCGACCAGCGGCGGCGTGGAGTACGGCGTCTGCATCGCCGTTGTCGCTCTGGCCGTCGCCACCATCGGCCCCGGTCGGCTCGCCGTCGACCGGTTCTTCCGTTGGGGTGCGGGCGGCTGGGCCGAGGGTGCCCTCGCCCTGGGCCTCGGCGGAATCGCCGCGGCCGTCGCACTCAGTCTCTGAACTCCCGGGAGACGGCCGTCACCTGCGACCGGTGAGCGGCACTGGAAGCCGCGGTTCGGTGCGCGGGTGGCGGGTCTCCGGCTCCGCCCGTGCGGGGCTTGACGCCTGGCGGGCCGCGGAAAGACCACGTGTCATTGGTGAAACCGCTGGTGACAGGGCCGGTCAGGAGGAGCGGCTGCCGCCCACCGCGTCGACGATCATGGACGGCCGACTGGTTTCCGGGCCAGTTCGTAGGCGAAGCCGACCGTTTCCACGAGGCCGTCGTCGCCTCCGTAGCGGCCGAGTGCCGCCGTGAGGTCGGCGTCGAACTCAGCGGCGTGCTCCGCGAGCACCGCGGGCGGCAGGAACGACGTCGACCGGATGTGCCCGGCGAGTTCGTCAACCGTCCAGTGGTGCTCGGCAGCGAACTCATGTCGCCCGGCGGGCTCGAAGCCGGCACGGGACAGTACGTCGCGGTCCGGGTCCTGCTGCCGTGGCTTGTCCCAGCCGGGCGGAACGCGGTCGGTCGCACCGAGCGCTTCACGCCACCTGTGCAACACGTCGTCGAGCGCCCGCTGCCAGTCCCTCGGGCCCACCCACGGGGAGGTCGACCAGCACAGCGCAAGACAGCCACCGGGCTCCAGCCAGGCGTGGGACCGCTCCGCGACCAGGGCGCGGTGCAGTCGATGGAAGGCGTTGCCGATGACGATCAGTTCGAAACCGCCCGGCTCCGCCCGCAGGTCCTCGGCGCTCGACGTGACGGCCCGGACATGGGCTGCACCGGCGGCGACCGCCTTGGCGCGAACCACCTCGGTCATGTCGGGTTCGGCGTCCACGGCCCATACGTCCGCGAACCAGCCGCGCAACGGGAACGCGAGCTGGCCCGTGCCGGAAGCGAGGTCGAGCAGGCGTCCGCTCCCCGACGGGGCAGTCCGGCGGACAAGGTCGGTGATCATCGCGTCCGGGTAGGGCAGCCGGAACCGGTCGTAGTACACGGCGGTGCCCCGGTACAGGCCTGGCTCGAAACTCACCTCGTCGGTCATGCGACCACCTTCCAGCCGGGCGGACCGAAGGCCGGCCGGCAGCCGGCCCACTTCTGCATCGGCCAACGGTTGCTCGGGTGTCGGCCCGGGGGAACGCACACTGTACGCGGCACAGGTAGGGAGGGGTCAGTTCCGTCTGTCCGCCGGGGAGGCGGCAGCCCGCTCTCCCTGTGCGTCTGCGTGCGCGAGCCGTTCGACGAGGAGCATCGCCGCGTCGTCCGCCAGGCGGCCCCCGGTATGGCGGATCAGCCCCTGGTGCAGCCGGTCCAGGAACTCGGACGGGGTGCACGGGTGCACCGCCTCCATGGCCTCGTGCAGGGAGAAGTAGACGCCGTCGGGGCTGCGGGCTTCGATCACTCCGTCGGTGTGCAGCAGCAGACGGTCACCCGGCTCGAACGGATAGCTCTCCACCTTGGCAGGGGGACCGGCGACGAAATCCTCCAGGCCCAGGGGAGGCAGGGGTGAAGTGGGCATCAGGGCCTCGACCTTGCCGTTGCGCAGCACCAGGGGCGGCGGGTGCCCTCGATTGACCACCTGGACCACGTGTCCGTCGGGCACCTGGGCCACGACCGCCGTCACGAAGTCCTCGGCCTGGTCTTCCCCATGGCCTTGGCCGACGGTGCTCGGCCCGGCGCGTTCGAGCGCGGCGGCACAGTGGTTCATCACCTCCGCCAGGTCGGCGTCGTAGTGCGCGGCCTCCCGGAACGCGCCCAGGACCGCGGCGGCCAGGCGCACGGCGGGCAGCCCCTTGCCACGGACGTCCCCCACGATCATCCGGACCCCGTACCGGGTGTGCACGGCCTCGTACAGGTCGCCCCCGATCTGTGCCCCCGTCTCGGCCGCACGGTACAGGCTGGCCAGCTGCACCGCACCCAGCCGGGTCGGCACCGGCTGCAGGACCACTCGCTGCGCCGCCATGGCGACCCGTCGCACCTGGTCGAGCTCGCTCTGCGCGCGCATGCGCATGGCGTTGCTCATGGTGATGCTGGCCACTGACACCACGAGGAGGGACAGGAGGTTGCTGTAGGCCTGACCGGCCCAGCTCTGGTGGAGGGTGGCGGTGATCGCGGTGACGGCGAAAGCGGCGGCGGCTGCCGAAAGGGTGCCTTTCGGCCCCATCGTCAGCGAGGCCACGGCCGGCATCGCGGCGAGGATGGGTCCGGTCACCACAGCGTGTGCGGGCGAGAGCTCGATGCCCAGGGCGAGCAAGATGATCACGAACGGCACGCACTGCGCGAGTCTGAGGAGGACCCGGCTGTGACCGTCCGCTCCTGGTGGGTCGGATGAGCTCAGCAGCGACCGCATGGCTACAGCCTGCCTCGCCGAGGTCGCGTGCTCCACTCAGGGCGCACGTCGCCCTCAACGCAGGCTCATCGTGTCCACGTTCGGGACCACACCATGGGGAGCGGCCGCCGGGACCTGGTGTACCGCTTCAGGGAGCGCCTTGTACGGGGCTGCGAACCCCTCACCCCGGTGACCGGTCGCATGCCTGGTGCCGTCCTTGAGTGTCCGGTACGTCGCTCCGGTCATCGCGGACGACAGCTTCGCCCTGTGGATGGCCCGGCATCGATTCAGCAGGTGCCGTGGACGGGAGCGGAGAGCCCTTCACCGAGTGCCGCGATCGCGGCGGGCCCGTGGCCTGCGGCGAGCAGTGGGGTGCGGACGTCGCGGTCGAGATCGGGGAGGAAGCCGAGCAGGACGTCGGCCGGTCCCTCGATCCGCAGGCGGCCCAGCGCGGCGGGCAGCAGCAGGCTCTCGGCCCGGGCGAGTCGCTCCCGTCCGCCGGGGGTGGCGACGGTGACGGGCGGTCCCGCGTTGCTGAGGATCAGCCCGCCGGTGAACTCGTGTACCAGGGGCGCGGCGGTGCCGACCCGCCACCGCTCCAGGGCGAAGTGGGGACCGGCGCACAGCACGGTGCGCTCCACGCCGTCGTCCACCGGCACGCTCAGACCGGACTGGAAGTCGGGGCGCGGCTCGGGTCGCCACTCCTCCAGAAGCCGCTCCAGATTGGTGTGCCACTCCTGGTCGGTGATCGGCGAGCCGTCCTCCATCCGGTGCCGCATGGCGTGCTGCTGGATGTCGGAGGTCTGCTCGATCTCGTAGACGAGGGTGCCGGGGCCGAAGCTGTGCAGGGTCCCGCCGGGGACGTAGAGGGTCTGTCCGGCGCGTACCGGCAGGCGGCGCAGGACCGCGTCGAAGTCCTGCGCGAGGAGGGCGCGGTGGAGCCGGTCGCGGTCGACGCCGGGTTTGACGCCGACGAGGGCGGTGGCGCCGGGGGCGGCTTCCAGAACGTGCCAGGCCTCGGTCTTGCCGTTGGGCTGGTCCTCGAGGCGGCGGGCGGTCTCGTCGTCGGCGTGCAGATGGACCGGGAGCGGCCCGGTGGCATCGATGAACTTCGTCAGAACGGGGAAGCGCTCACCGTGCCGGCCCGGGCCGACCAGTTCCTCCGGGTGCTCCCGGACGAGTTGTCGCAGGGTGTGCCCGGCCAGCGGTCCCTCGGTCACCACCGCGCCCTCGCCGTCGACGTCGCTGACCTCCCAGGTCTCGGCGACCGGACCGTCGGGCAGCCCCGCACGGCCCCATCGGTCGGCCAGGACGCGGCCGCCGAAGACATGCTGTTTGACCGGGGCGGTCAGCCGCAGCGGGTACCAGTCCACGAGGTCCGCCTCCTCAGAGGATGGGCTGTCCGCCGGTGACGGCGACCCGGGCGCCGGAGACGTACGAGCCCTCGTCGGAGGCGAGCAGGACGTAGACCGGCGCGACCTCGGCCGGCTGGCCGGGGCGGCTCAGCGGCACCTGCGAGCCGAAGTTCTCGACCTGCTCCGGCGGCATGGTCGCGGGGATCAGCGGCGTCCAGATCGGCCCGGGTGCCACGCTGTTGGCGCGGATCCCCCGCTCACCGAGCATCTGCGCCATGGCGCCGACCATGTTGGCGATGCCCGCCTTGGTGACGTCGTAGGGCATCAGGGCGGGCGGGGGCATGTCGGAGTTGACCGAGGTGGTGGCGATGATCGACGATCCCGGCCGCATGTGCGGCACCGCCGCCTTGGCCAGGTGGAACAGCGCGCTGAGGTTGATCGCCAGAGTGCGGTCCCACTCCTCGTCGGGGATCTCCTCCAGCGATCCGTGGGTCATCTGGAACGCCGCGTTGCTCACCAGCACGTCGATCCTGCCGAACGCCTCCACGGCCCGGCCGACCACCTCGCGGCAGTGCGCCGGTTCGGCGAGGTCTCCCGGAACCAGCACCGCCTTGCGGCCGGCGCCCTCCACCCAGTGCGCGGTGTCGCGGGCGTCCTCTTCCTCCTCGGGCAGGTAGGAGATCAGCACGTCCGCGCCCTCCCGGGAGAACGCGATGGCCACCGCCTTGCCGATGCCGCTGTCGCCGCCTGTGATCACCGCGGCCTTCCCGGCCAGTCGGTCCGACCCCCGGTAGCTGTGCTCTCCGTGGTCGGGCCTGGGCCGCATCTCCGCTTCGGTCCCGGGGGGCTGCTGCTGCTGCGCGGGTTGCGTCATGGAACAACACATCCTTGACCTGTGGGGCGAATGAGGCGGGAACGGGGCGACGCAGCCCCGAACTCCGGGAACGGCTACCCGGGAACATTCGGGAGAAACAGCTCATATCGCCTGACGTGCTCGCCGGCGGTCGTGCCGTCTGGCGTTCAGTCGCGGCTCGGCCGGCTTCCCGGTCGCCGGACCCGGGCGTGCAGGACCAGGGCCAGCAGTCCGCCGAGGGTGGTGTCGACCGCCCGGTAGAGGGCGGAGTCACCCGGTGGCGCGGCCACCACCTGCAGGAACAGCAGGACGTACCCGGCGATGCAGGCGCAGAACAGCCCGTAGTTCACCGGCTGCAGCGTGAATGCGCCCCACAGCAGTACCGCCACCGCCGCCACCAGGCCCGCTCCCCGCAGCGGGACGGCGTCGGCCACGACGCCCACCACCAGTACCCCGACCAGCGTGCCGGCCCAGCGGTCCACACCTCGGCTTGCGGTGGTGACCCAGACCGGTTTGAGGACGTTCAGCAACGTCAGGGTGATCCAGTAACCGCGCTGGCCCGGCAGCAGCCATTCGGCGGCCGCCTGCGCGAGCGCCAGCCCCAGGGCGAGCCGGAAGGCGTGCCAGCGGGCCAGCGGATCCGGATGCGTGAGCGCCCGGCCGGTCGACCGCAGCACCTCCCGGATCGGCGGCCGGTCCGGGTGCGGGTCGGCGCGCCGGTGTCCTGACGGCGACCATGCCCGCAGGACGGCCCGCAGAGCGGCCCTGCGCAGCAGCAGGCCCAGCGCGAGCTGGGCGAGGCCGCCGATCACGATGCCCGCGGCCAGCAGTGCCGCGGTGCCGGCCGGCTGCGGCGACCGGCCCAGCGTCACGAATCCCACCATGGCCTGCACGCCCATCGTGGAGGCCGCCTGCCCGGTGCGGGCGAGCAGTCCCGCGACCGCCCCGAGGAGGGCGAGCACGACGATCGAGACGGCTGGGGCGCGCGCCGTGACCATGCCCAGGAAAGCGGCGGTGGCGAGCGCGGTGAGCGACACGCACATGGCCGCGCGCGGACGGGACAGCCCGGCGGTGGTGCCCACCGCCCCGGCGTTGACCGCTCCCGCGGCGACGATCATGCCGGGGCGCGGACCCCACAGGGCCGTTGCGGCGGCGAGCACGGCACCGGCCCCGAGGGCGTAGCGCAGCCCTGCCCCCGGCGTCGCCCGGGACCAGTTCATGTCCCGGGCACGCCCCACCACCTCGGCGAGCCGCCACCGGCTTCCCCTCACCACGGCCGTCCTCCGGCTCAGAAGTCAGCATCGTCGCCAGGACATGTGGCTTTCTGGCGGGGATGTATGCAGTTCAGTTGTAGGCGGCGGCGAACATCCCGGGCTCGTAGGAGCCTCCGCGCTGGTGCACGATGACGGCGAGCCGGTTGGCCGCGTTGATCAGGGCGACGAGGGAGACCAGTGCGGCGATCTGGTCGTCGTCGTAGTGCTTGCGGACCTGGGCCCACGTCTCGTCGGACACGCCGTGGTGGGCGTCGGCGAGCCGCGTGCCTTCTTCGGCGAGCGCCAGCGCGGCCCGCTCGGCCTCGGTGAATACCGTGGACTCGCGCCAGGCGGCGACCAGGTTGAGCCGGACCGCGGTCTCACCGGCGGCTGCGGCCTCCTTGGTGTGCGCGTCGATGCACCAGCCGCAGCCGTTGATCTGGCTGGCGCGCAGCGACACCAGCTCCTGCGTGGCCCTCGGCAGCGGGGACTGATGGATCACGAGGCCGGCGTTTGCGAACCGCTTGAAGAACTTCGTGGCGATCTCGTTGTCGAACATGTTGAATCGGGCGTCCATGACTTCGTCCTCACTCGTGGTGTCGCACTGGACGAACACGAGATGCCGACGATCCGCTCCCTGTGACGGGCCGGTGGTGTGACGTGCGCCACCCCTCAGGGGTGTCACAGCGAGGCGGGGACCGGCGTCTTGTGCGCGTGGAACGGTCACGAGCGAGCAGGCAGGAGCAGCCGGTGGAGAGCGGGCACAGCGAGCGCGCACAGGACACGGCCGGGCAGCACGCCGGCGGCGGACTCATGGACCCCGGCACCGAGGCGTTCGTCGCCCATCGCAGCCTGCTGTTCACCGTCGCCTACGAGATGCTCGGCTCGGCCGCCGACGCGGAGGACGTCCTGCAGGAGACCTGGCTGCGGTGGGCGGGTGTCGATCTCGGCGCGGTGCGGGACCGGCGTGCGTACCTGGTCCGGATCACCACGCGCCAGGCCCTGAGCCGGTTGCGCACGCTGGGCCGCCGCAAGGAGTCCTACGTCGGCCCCTGGTTGCCCGAGCCGCTGCTGACCGCACCGGACGTGGCCGAGGACGTCGAGCTCGCCGACAGCGTCTCGATGGCGATGCTGCTGGTGCTGGAGACGCTCACGCCGACCGAGCGGGCGGTGTTCGTGCTGCGCGAGGTGTTCGACCTCGGGTACGAGGAGATCGGTGAAGCCGTCGACAAGAGCCCTGCCGCGGTCCGTCAGATCGCCCACCGGGCGCGGGCGCACGTCGCCGCGCGCCGGCCGCGCGGAGCCGTCTCTCCGGCCGAGACCCGAGAGGCGCTCGAGGCGTTCCGTCGCGCGGTCGAAACGGGGGACCTGCAGGGGCTGCTCGACATCCTGGCACCGGATGTGGTCCTCATGGGTGACGGTGGCGGAGTCAAGCAGGCCGTTCCGCGGCCCGTGCTGGGGGCCGACAAGGTGGCCCGCCTGCTGGTCGCCGGACTGGGCAAGGTCGCCACCGTGGCATCGCTGCGGCCGACGCAGGTCAATGGCCATCCGGCCCTGGTTCTCCGGCTCGACGGCGAGCTCGACACCGTCATGGCGGTGCGTATCGACGACGGCCTCATCACCGGGCTCTACGCCGTGCGCAATCCCGAGAAACTGTCCCGCATGCGGCGGGAGACGGCCCTGAGCCGCTGAGCCCGGCCATCGCCCGGGTGCCCGACCTCGACGGGGGGCGACGGCCCGGCCTCCGCACCGGCGCGTCGTCCTCCGTGTCCGGCCCGGTCGTTCTCGTCGGCCGCTCCGGTGACGAAGGTGTGCGGTGCCGGGCAGACCCTCGCGGCGGGCACCGCACCCCCTTCCCCCGGTTCAGGCCGCCGCGGCGGCGGGCCTCTCCGCTGCGGCCAGCAGGTCCATGAGCGTGGCCCGGGCCCGCGCCACCCTCGAGCGGACCGTGCCCACCGGGCAGTGGCTCACCTCGGCCGCCTCCGCGTAGGGCAGACCGAGCAGTTGGGTGAGGATGAACGCCTCCCGGCGCTCGTCGGGCAGCGTGGACAGCAGGTCCAGCAGGGCGATCCCGTCGTCGAAGCCGGGCAGCCCCCGCGGCTGGGCCAGCTCGACGGCCAGTTGCCAGTCCGCCGCGTCGGACAGGCGGGGCCGGGCGGCGGCATGCCGATGACTGTCGATCACCGCACGCCGGGCGATGGACAGCAGCCACGCTCGGGCCGACGACCGCCCTTCGAAGCGGTGCAGACTGCCGAGTGCGCGCAGGAACGTGTCCTGCGCCAGGTCGTCGACCGCCTGCGGATCGCGGCACAGGTGCGCGACGTAACGCAGGACGTCGCGGTGCAGAGCACGCACGAAGTGCTCTACGGCGTCCATGTCGCCGCCACGGGCGGCCAGCGCCCAGGCGGTCGTCGACTCGTCGTCCGACGCCGCCGTGTCACATGCGTCGCGTGAGGTGGGCAGGGCAGAAGTGATCACCTGGAGTCCTTCTCGGGTCATCCGGGATCCGGACCGCGGGCAGGCGGAAGTGCGGGCGGTCCGGCGAGTTCCGGCGAGGGTGGGAGACGGCCCTACGGCGCTGTGGCGCCAAGGCGCCCGTGCGGGCGTACGGCCGTGGCCCGAGGCGCGCAGGCGGCCTCGGGGAAACCGGCTGTCCTCAGACGACAGCCGTCCCTCGTGGGGGACCCCGGTGGGTGATCGTGTGGACGAGAAGGAGAAGACGCGGCGCCCGGTCCGAGCGACCGCGACGCACACGGAAGCGCGGGCGGTCCTGGGGGACGGGCAGGGCGAGCAGCAGCCGCAGCGGCGCGGCGAGCCACCCGGCGACGGCACGCAGGATGCGGAACGCGGCCTTCTCCCCGTGGGCCAGCCATAGGCCGCACAGCAGCGCGGCGAGCAGGTGGGCGCCCAGCATGCCGAAGGACGAGGTGTCGAAGGCGGAGTGGCCCATGTGAGCGGTGGGACTTACGCCCATGTGCCCCATGCCCATATGCCCCATGCCCATATGCCCCATGCCCATGTGCCCGAAGTCCATGGAGTCCATGGGCATCGAGCCCATGAAGCCCACGTCCATAGACCCCATGTCCATAGACCCCATGGGCGTTGAGCCCATGGGCGTTGAGCCCATGGGAGGCAGGGAACCCCTGTTCATCAACGCCATGGTTCCGGACGCCTGTCCCGGAGCCGGCGACTGGGCGAGCGAGAACGCCGAGTGGAGCACCGTCTGGGCGGCGACGACGACCGTCACGATCAGGGGCAGCCCGCGCTCCCGCCCGGCCAGGCACCAGCCGACGGCGCCGGTCACGGCAGCGCCCGCGGCCAACGCCCACGCGGGCACATGGCTTCCGGACATCATGACGTGTCCCAGGGCGGCGAGCAGCACGCAGACGGCCGCGAACACCGCGGCTCGTATCGCGCGAGAACACCACCCAGCCGTCACGGCGCCTCATCCTCGCATCCGGGCTTCGGTCGTCATGCGTGGGTACGGACAACGACCCGGCTCTCCACTCAAGCAGAAGCGCGTGATCCAGAACACAGGGCGGGGCGCGCAGATCCTCCGTCCGAGAGGTGATCGTCATCTCACCCGGTACCCGCCGGATCCTGCCGGACCCGCCGCTCGCGCGCCGCGCAACCGGGCCTCTGTGCTTGCCGATGCGCAGCACGTCCACCCGGTCATGCCGGTCTCCCCCGACAGAAGTCGGAAGCGGGCGGCGTTCGGTTCCCGGCCCGTTCGACGGAGCCGAAGCAACGCAGGGAGCACGAGCGCACGCCTGCGCTTTCCGCGCCCCCAGACGCACCAGGGGCGCGCGTCCACGCCATCCGTGCCGGGTATCCCCTGGACAATCCCCCCGCGACGGCCGGTCCCGGGCATCCGGACGCCGAGGCGCCGCAATCCCCCATCCACGGAAGGTGGAGCGACATGTCCGAGACCAACGGCTTGGAGCCCGTGGCAACGTTCTGCGGGAACTGCAACTGCGGCTGCCCCCAACTGTTCGTCGACCCCAACGCCCCGGCCGACCGCCGGATCGTCCTGACCGACGACTTCGGCCAGCGCGTCCAGATGAGCGCCGACCAGTTCTCCTCGCTCATCGACGACGCCAAGGCGGGCAGGCTGGACGGCATCGCCCTGCCTTGACCCACCACCAGGCCGCGGCTCCCGCCGGCGGCAGCCGCGGCCTGGGACATCGATCCACCCCCGGTCAGTGCGTCGCACCGGACTGCGCGGCGTCCCCGGCCCTCCACAGTCCCGCACCTGCGTACCCTGTTCCCGTGTCAGCCTCCCGCCTGCGGCGCGTCGCCGTCCTTGTGCTCGAGGGTGCGAAGCCGCTTGACGTCGGCATTCCCGCACAGGTGTTCACCACTCGCGCGAGCATGCCCTACGAGGTACGGGTCTGCGGCGCGGCGCCCGGTCTCGTGACCGGCGGCGACGGCCTGTCGTACCACGTCGCCGACGGCTTGGACGCGCTGGCGTGGGCCGACATCGTCTTCATCCCCGGTTACCGGTTCCCGGACCGCGACGATCCGCCGCAGGCCGTCGTCGACGCGCTGACCGCCGCCCACGCCCGGGGGATCCGGCTCGCCGCCATCTCGACGGGCGCCTTCGCGCTCGCCGCGACGGGCCTGCTCGACGGCAGGCGCGCCACCACGCACTGGCATTACACACGGGCCCTCGCGGCGAAGCACCCGCTCGTTCGGGTCGACGAGAACGTCCTGTTCGTCGACGAGGGCAGCGTGCTGACATCGGCCGGCGCGGCCTCGGGCATCGACCTGTGCCTGCACATCCTGCGCGGCGACCTCGGGGTGGCCGCGTCGAACCACGCGGCCCGGCGCCTGGTCGCGGCCCCCTACCGCAGCGGCGGCCAGGCACAGTACGTGCCGCGCAGTGTGCCCGAGCCGCTCGGCGAGCGGTTCGCCGCCACCCGGGAGTGGGCGCTGCACCGGCTCGGCGAGCCCCTCACCCTCGAGGTGCTCGCCCGGCACGCGGCGGTGTCGCCGCGCACGTTCTCGCGGCGCTTCGTCGAGGACACCGGGTACACGCCGATGCAGTGGGTCATGCGCGCCCGGATCGACGTGGCTCGCGAACTGCTCGAGCGTTCGCAGCGGAGCGTCGAGCAGATCGCCGCCGACGTCGGTCTCGGCACCGGTGCGAATCTGCGGCTGCACTTCCAGCGCATCCTCGGCACCACTCCGAGCGAGTACCGGCGCACCTTCGCCCAGGGCGAGTAGCCGGGCCGCCCCCGTCCCCGGCCGGCCGTCCGAGGACGGCAGGTTTGCCCTGGCGCGATCCTTGCGAAGGGTGGCGATCACGCCGCTGTCAGGGGCGGACGCGCGACCGTGACCCTGGTGGCGAACCGAAGGGACATGACTCATGACTCGCATCGCCGTCAACGGATTCGGCCGCATCGGACGCAACGTGCTGCGCGCACTGCTCGAACGCGGCAGTGACCTGGAGGTCGTCGCCGTCAACGACCTCACGGAGCCCGCCACGCTCGCACGGCTGCTCGCCTACGACACGACGGCCGGCCGGCTCGGCCGCCCGGTGACCGTCGACGGGGACGCCCTCGTCGTCGACGGCCGTCGGATCACGGTGCTCGCCGAGCGGGAACCGGCGCTGCTGCCGTGGGCCGAACTGGGCGTCGACATCGTGCTGGAGGCGACCGGCCGCTTCACCTCCGCCAAGGCCGCCCGTGCCCACCTGGACGCGGGCGCGAAGAAGGTGCTCGTCAGCGCGCCCTCCGACGGCGCCGATGTCACGCTCGCGTTCGGGGTCAACACCGACGCGTACGACCCGGCGGTGCACACGATCGTCTCGAACGCCTCGTGCACCACCAACGCGCTCGCGCCGCTGGCCGCGGTGCTCGACGAACTCGCCGGCATCGAGCACGGGTTCATGACCACGGTGCACGCCTACACGCAGGAGCAGAACCTGCAGGACGGTCCGCACCGCGACGCCCGCCGGGCCCGTGCCGCCGCCGTCAACATCGTGCCGACCACGACGGGCGCCGCCAAGGCGATCGGCCTGGTGCTGCCGAACCTCGACGGCAAGCTGTCGGGCGACTCGATCCGCGTGCCCGTCCCCGTGGGCTCGATCGTCGAGCTCAACACGACCGTCGCCCGCGACGTGACGCGCGACGACGTGCTGGCGGCCTACCGCACCGCGGCCGAGGGGCCGCTCGCCGGCATCCTCGAGTACTCGGACGACCCGCTCGTGTCCTCCGACATCACGGGCAATCCGGCCTCGTCGATCTTCGACTCGGCCCTCACCCGCGTCGACGGCCGCCATGTCAAGGTGGTCGCCTGGTACGACAACGAGTGGGGCTTCTCCAACCGCGTCATCGACACACTCGAGCTCCTCGCCACCCGCTGACGGGAGTTCTCTCGGGGGAAGCGTCCCTCTGGAACCAGTCCGCCCCTGGGACCCGTTCGGGGTTCCAGGGGCGGCTCGTCCCACGGTGCCGGGGGTCAACTGGTGCTGAGCATGCCCTTGCGCAGCCGGGCGAGCGTGCGGGACAGCAGGCGTGAGACGTGCATCTGGGAGACGCCGAGGCGTTCGCCGATCTGCGCCTGGGTGAGTTCCTCGACGAAGCGCAGGTGAATGATCTGCCGGTCCCGCTCGTCGAGTTCGGCGATCATGGGGGCCAAGGCATGGAAGTCCTCCACCAGTTCCAGCGCCTGGTCGTCGGTGCCGATGAAGTCCGCGAGCGCGGTCTCACCGTCATCGCTGTTGTTGATGGCGGCGTCCAGGGACGAGGAGTTGTAGCCGTTGGCCGCCAGACGGGCCTCGACGACCTCCTCCTCGGACAGGCACATCAGCTCCGACAGCTCCTTGACCGTCGGAGCGCGACCCAGGCGGCTGCGGAGCTCCTCGGTGGCGCGCGCGAGCTGGACCCGGGCTTCCTGCAGGCGCCGCGGCACGTGCACCGCCCACGAGGTGTCACGGAAGAACCGCTTGATCTCACCCACGATGTACGGGATGGCGAAGGAGGTGAACTCGACCTCCCGCGAGAGTTCGAACCGGTCGATCGCCTTGATCAGTCCGATCATGCCGACCTGGACGATGTCCTCCATCTCCTCCGGCCCGCGGCTGCGGAACCGGGCCGCCGCGTAACGGACGAGGGACATGTTCATCTCGATCAGCGTGTTGCGCGCGTACTGGTACTCGGGCGTGCCCTCCTCCAGCACCGCCAACTGGTCGAAGAACAGCTTCGACAACGTACGGGCGTCCTTGGGTGCGACCCCGGACGGGTCGGCGAGCTGCGGCAGTCCGGCTATGTACGCGTCCGTCGTCGCCGTGGTCGCTGCCGTCACGTTTTCCCTCCCGGATCCAAGCAGGCCTCCCTGCCTGCATGTGCTGACGAGCCGTCGTGTACCCCGGCGTCCGCCGGGCATGCCAGCCTTTTGCGCGCGACTTTCCGCCACGACTGTCGTCACGGCATGCCGTCGCGACCCGGAAAGGGTGAAATGGGCTCCGCAACCTGCGGTCGGGACACGTGGGAGCCGCCGCACCGCGGCGGCCCCCACGGGCTGGGCCCGCTCACCAGGATCACCGATGGCGTCCGTGCGGCGCGCCCGTGTGCACCGCCCGCGCTACCCGGAGCGGCGCCGGGCTCCCGCGCGCCGCTTGAGCGCGCGGCGTTCGGTCTCGCTCGTACCGCCCCACACTCCGATGGTCTGGTCGGTGTCCAGCGCCCACTGCAGACACTCCTCCTGCACGGGGCAGCGTCGGCAGACCGCCTTGGCCTGCTGAGTCTGCAGCAGCGCCGGTCCCGTGGTGCCGATCGGGAAGAAGAGGTCGGGATCCTCGTGTCGGCACGCGGCGTGGTCTCGCCAGTTGTCCATGAAAGTCACCTGCGATCGAAAGTCGTCCGTGCCCTCGGAAAACGTGTACGCGCTTCGGGTCACCTGCCGACACCCGGATGAAACCGGACGAAAAGCCGTGCATGTGTAAGCTTCGCGGAATCCTCACAAGTCCATCCGGCTCGGCGGGGATCCACCACCCGTACGAGTGCCCTCACTCGGCGCCCCGGAAGGTCTTGCGGTACGCGCGTGGCGACACGCCCAGCGACTCGCGGAAGTGCTGCCGCATCGCGGTGCCCGTACCGAATCCGGTCCTCGCCGCGACACGGTCGACCGGTTCGTCGGTGCGCTCCAGCAGTCGGCGTGCGTACTGCAACCGCTGCTGGGTGAGCCACTGCATCGGCGTCACACCGGTCTCCCGCCGGAACTTGCGGGTCAGGGTGCGCACGCTCATCGCCGCCCGGTCGGCCAGGTCCTCCAGGGTGAGCGGTTCGTCCAGGTGCCGCAGCGCGTAGGACCGGGCGGCGGCGGTCGAGGTGTCCCCCGGCTCGGGGACGGGCCGCTCGATGTACTGTGCCTGCCCGCCTTCGCGGTGCGGCGGTACCACCGTGCGCCGGGCGACGGCGTTGGCGATGTCGGCACCGTGATCGCCACGGATCATGTGCAGACACAGGTCGATCCCCGCCGCCACGCCGGCGGAGGTCAGCACGCCCCGGTCATCGGTGTAGAGCACATGGGGATCCACCTCGATCTCCGGGTACAGCGCGGCCAGTTCGGCGCACGACTTCCAGTGCGTCGTCGCCCGCCGTCCCGCCAGCAGCCCCGCGGCCGCCAGCACGAACGACCCCGTGCAGATCGACGCCAGCCGGGCCGTGGCGGGTATGTGCTCCAGGGCCTCGCGTACCTCGGCGCCCAACCGCCCGCGCGCCTGCGGCCCGTAGTCCTCCAGGGCGGCCGGCACGATCACGGTGCCGGCGCCCTCGAGCGCCTCGGGCCCGTAGGGCACGTTGACGGTGAAGTCGGCGTCCGTGGGGATCTCGCCGGGCGACGGCGCGCACGTCACGACGGAGTACAGCGGCCGTCCCCGGTCGTCCTCGGCCGTTCCGAACAGACGGTGCACGATGCCCAGTTCCATCGGCAGCAGTCCCGGGCGCACCAGTACCGCCACCCGGTGCGCCGTCCCACGTGACACGGTCATGGCCGGATTCTTTCACTACCGGTCCAGCTGGCCAGTGGTTTCGGGCCGCGCGCCCGACCAAGGATGGACCGCATGCGAGACCTGACCGGCCGTCCTCGAAACCCCCTGGCCCACCGTGCCTGGTGGGTCGCCACCGTCACCGGAGTCGCCATCGTCGTCGCCGGTTCGTTCTCCACCATGCCGGGCATCCTGCAGGAGCCGCTGCACGACGAGTTCACCTGGTCGCGCGGATCGATCGGCCTCGCCGCCTCCGTCAACATGGTGCTCTACGGGCTCACGGCGCCTTATGCTGCGGCCCTGATGGACCGCTTCGGCGTCCGCCGGGTCGTCGTCACGGCACTCGGCGCCGTCGCCGCCGGGTCGCTGCTGGCCACCACGATGAACGAGGCCTGGCAGTTCACGCTCTACTGGGGATTCCTGGTCGGCCTGGGCACCGGTTCGCTGTCGATGACCCTCGGCACCACCGTGACCAACCGCTGGTTCGCCCGTCGGCGCGGGCTCGTCACCGGAGTCCTCTCCTCGGGCAGCGTCCTGGGCCAGATGGTCTTCCTGCCCGCCCTGTCCTGGACCATCGGCCACCACGGCTGGCGTCCCGCCCTGGTCAGCCTCGCCCTGGCCGCGCTCGCGGTCGCTGCCCCGGTGTGCCTGGTGGTGCGCGACCACCCCGCCGATGTCGGCCGACGCCCCTACGGGAGCCGCGCGTTCGTGCCCCGGCCGGCTCCTGCGCCCGGCGCCGCGCACCGCACCCTCACGGCTCTGCGCAGTGCCTCGCGGAGCGTCCCCTTCTGGCTGCTGGCCGCCGCGTTCGCCGTGTGCGGGGCGTCCACCAACGGCATCATGTGGACCCACTTCGCGCCGGCCGCCCACGACCACGGCATGCCGGTCACCACCGCCTCGACGCTCCTGGCGTTCATCGGTGTCTTCAACGTGGTGGGCACCATCGCCTCCGGCTGGCTCACCGACCGCGCCGACGCACGACGGCTGCTCGCCGCCTGCTTCTTCCTGCGCGGCCTGCTCCTGGTGTGCCTGCCGCTGATCATGACGGCCACGGTCGACCCGCCGATGATGGCCTTCGTCGTCCTGTTCGGCCTGCTCGACCTGGCGACGATCCCTCCGGTCATCGCCCTGTGCCGCACCTTCTACGGTGCCGACAGTGCCATCGTCTTCGGCTGGGTCAACGCCGCCCACCAGGTCGGCGCGGCGTCGGCCTCCTTCCTCGGCGGCGCCGCCCGCGACACGTTCGGCAGCTACGACCCCGTCTGGCTGAGCCTGGGCGCCGCCTGCGCGAGTGCCGCGCTGCTGTCCCTGGCCCTTCACACGAGCACGCCGGAACGACCCGCCGCTGCGCGGGAGCGGGCCCAGGACAGCGCGGTCGGCGACTGCTGAGGGGTTCTCGGTCGTGACCGCCGCGCCGGTCGGCTCCGCGTTCGCCGCCCCGCTCGAACGACGGATGCCCCTGGCGGGCGTTCTCCCCGCAGCACGCGTTCTCCCTCAGCGGGTGTTCTCGTTCAGCGGGCGGTCTCCCTCAGCGGGCGGTCTCGCTCAGCGGGCGGTCTCGCTCTGGCGTCGGAAGGGGGTGGACCGGTTCGCGACTGTGGTGCCGCGTGCCGCGGCGCGGGCCGGGCCGTCGGGGAGGGTGAAGGCGAAGACCGCGGTCACCGCCGCGATCGCGGCCAGGGCGAGGTAGGCGTGTCGGTAGGCGGTGACGGGCGGGTCCGCCGCGGCCGCCGCGGGGGTGCTCAGCACCAGGGCCATGGTCACCGCCGCGGGCGCGAGGGCGCCTCCGGTCTGGCGTACGACGGTGTTCAGCGTGGACGCCTGGGCGAGGTCCGGTCGCGCGATGGTCGCCAGTGAGGCCACCGTGGTCGGCATGAAGACCCCGCCCATGGCGACACCGAGCAGGAACATGTAGCCGCGGAAGGCCCACAGGCCGGTGTGCTCGTCACAGGTGGCGAACAGCAGCAGGACCGCGCCGACTCCCGCCATACCGCAGCCGACGATGACCCTCGGGCCGATCCTCGCGTAACAGGCACCGGCGACCTGAACGGTCAGCAGCACTCCGAAGGCCTCGGGAAAGGTGCTGGTGCCGGACTCCAGGGCGGTGCGGCCCTGTCCCTGTTGCAGGAAGAGCGGGCCGAGATACATGGCGCCCAGGATCGGCACCAGTCCCACCAGATTGATCAGGTTGGTGTCCCTGAAGAGCCGGTCCGCGAAGAGGCGGAGCTTCAGCAGGGGCTCGGCGACGCGCAGTTCGAAGGCGATGGTGGCGGCGAGCAGGGCGGCGCCGAGCACCAGGGCGGTGACCACTGCGGCGGAGGACCAGCCGCGGTTGGGTCCTTCGCTGACGCCGAACATCACGGAGCCCAGGGCCGCCGCGCTGAGCAGCAGCCCGGGCAGGTCGAAGCGTCCGGGCCGGGGGCCGCGGTGCCCCGACAGGAACAGCAGCCCGAACAGCACGGCCGGCAGGCCCACCGGCAGGTTGACGTAGAAGACCCAGCGCCAGGACAGGTGGTCCACCAGCAGGCCGCCGAGGACCGGAGCGGCGGCCGGTGCGATCTGCTGCGGAATGATCATGTACCGGGAGATCCGCACCTGCTCCGAGGAGTTGAAGGTGGAGAACAGCAAGGAGGCCGAGGCGGGGAAGAGGACTCCGGCCGACAGTCCCTGGAGCGCGCGGAAGGCGACGAGGGGCCCGAGGCCGGTGGCCGCGCCGCACAGCAGCGAGGAGCCGAGGAAGCCGGTCAGCGCGGTGAGCAGGACGCGTTTGGCGCCGAACCGTTCGACCAGCCAGGCCGAGGCGGGGATGGCCATGGCCAGGCAGACCGGGTAGACCACGACCACCCCGTCCAGGGCGGCGGTGGTCAGGTGGAACTGACGGGCGATCGACGGGAGCGCGACCGTGGTGATCGCTCCGTCGACGATCGCGATGAACGTGACGCAGACGCACATGACGGGGACGACCAGGCGCTGGCCGGGACGGAAGGAGGAGAGGGGCAGGACAGGACGACGGCTGAGCGGAAGCACATACTGAGCATACTCAGTATGAGGATGCTCATAGAATGGATTATCGCGACGGAGCGGGGGATCCACATGGCAGTGCAGGGCAGCAGCGACATCCTGGTCGACGAGCTCTACGAGACGGCCCACCAACTGCGCCGCTTCGTGGAGTCCCGGCTGCGTTCCCACGGCGCCTCGGTCGCCCGGCTCCGCGCCCTGCGGATGCTCGCACGGGCAGCGGAACCCCTGCGGATGCGGGACTTGAGCGAGATGACGGGGGTCGCGGCCCGGACCACGACGAGCATCGTCGACAGCCTGGAGCGCGACGGCCTGGTGGAGCGTGTGCGCCATCCGCACGACCGCCGGGCCTTCCTGCTCCGCCTCACCGACCAGGGCCGTCAGTGCCATCGCGAAGCGGAAGAGGTGGACCGCCTCGCGCTGGCCGAGGCCACGGCCGACCTGAGCGCGGAAGACCGTACCCGGCTACGGGCCCTGCTCGCACGCATCCGGGAGGCCACGGCCTGACAGGGGCGCGCTTCAGCCCGATGACGACGACGGGAAGCCCACGGTGAGCAGGGCCCTGTCGTCGGGCATCTCCGTGTCGGGCTGCTGGTGCAGCAGCAGGGAACAGACGCCCTCGGCGTCGAGGCCCGCGGTCGAACGCGCTGTCTGAAGGAGCTGTTCCAGGCCGATGTCCAGGCTCTGGCCACGCCGTTCGATCAGGCCGTCGGTGTAGAAGACGAGCGTGGCACCCGCCGGGACGGTGGTCTCCGCCTGCGGGTAGTCGGTGAACGGGACGGGGCCGAGCGGTGGGGCGAGGGCGCCCTCCAGGTACCGGCCGGAGCCGTCGCCGTGGATCAGCAGGGGCGGCGGATGGCCCGCCCGGGAGTACCGCAGGGTGCGGGTACGGCGGTCGTAGACGGCGTAGCAGGCCGTGGCCATCAGGCCGTGGTGGTAGGTGCCCAGAAAGTCGTTGAGCTCCGCGAGGACGGCGGGCGGACGTCTACCGCTGCGCCGGGCGATGCTGCGCAGCGCCGTGGTGGTCTGGGCCATGGCGGTGGCCTCGGCGATGCCGTGGCCCGCGATGTCGCCGATGGTGAGGCCGACGGTCTCCTCGTCGAGAAGGTGGACGTCGTACCAGTCGCCGCCGACGTCCACCAGCCGGGTGCCGGGGGCGTACCCGCCGGCGATGTCGAGGCCGTCGACGGACGGCAGGTTGGGCAGCAGGCTGCGCTGGAGGCGTTCGGCCAGGCGGTGTTCGTGCTCGAAAAGGCCCGCCCGGCGCACGGCCTGGGCGATCTGCTGGCCGATGGCGACGGTGTGCTCGGCGTCCTGCTCGGCTCCCGGCGCATAGTGGATGACCAGGGTGCCGAGGGTGACACCTTCGGCCTGCAGCGGGACGCGCTGCTCGCTCTCCTGCGCCTGCCCGGGGACAGACGGGGTGTACGGCCGGTCGAGGTCCACCCAGGGGGCCGTCGTGACGGGCAGCGTGTCGGCCGGGCCGAGGGACGGCACGATGCGCCGCGGGTACAGCTCGAGCGTCACGTCCGCGGCGTCCAGAGCTTGGGGAGCGCACTTGTGCACGGCGTCGCAGACGTCGGAGAGGGTGGCGCTGGCCGCCAGGGCCGCCGTGAGCCGGTACAGGCGCTGCATGCGCGCGCGGGCCCGTTGCTCGGTGCGCAGCAGCCGGTCGCGCTGCTGGGCGATCGCGTGCCGGTAGGCCATCTGCTGGTTCAGCAGGCTGACGCGCTGGCTGAGCGCCACGAAGCGGTCGCTGACGTCGAGCCGGGACAGGTGCAGTTGGACGACCGGCTCGCTGCCCTTCCACCAGGTGGCCCGGCCTCCGTGGCAACGCAGGCGCAACGGGTCGCCGGCGCTGTTGCGCACGGTCATGACGCCGGGCAGCGGGGAGCCGCTGCGCAACCACTGGGCCATGCGCCGGCGCATGTCGGCGGGGTCCAGCACCAGGTCCGTGAGCTCCGCTCCGGGGCGGAGCGTGTCCACCGTACGGTTCGTGGCGGGATTGGCGGCCACCACCCGGCCCGAGGCCGTGCACACGACGACGGCGTGGGGAAGGAGCCCGGCGATGGCGCGGAACATCGCCGGGTTCATCTCAGCCACCCGTTCCGGGTGGTCCGTCGACCGCGTCGCCGTCGACCGCCGGGGCGTCGCCGAAGTACTCACGGCCGGGCTCCTCGCCCAGATCCAGGTCGAGTTCGGGATCGAGGTGCACCACGACGCGGCAGCCCGTGGCTCCGCGGGCGATCGTCTCCTCCAGCTCGACGCGTGCGTAGCCGAGATTCTGCGCGGCGATGGTGCCGAAGACGTTGGAGGTCATCATGCACATCGACTCCCGCCCCAGGACCTTCTCCGCGAACGGGCAGCTTCGGCTGCCCAGGACGATTCTGTGCCGGTCCTGGGAGATGAGGTAGAAATCGCCCCCGATGCGCTGCTTGAGATCGACCAGCACGTCGGCGACCTGGCCCCGGGTGAGCTGCGGCAGGCCCATGGCCTCGGTGTAGGCCTCGTTGATCTGCAACCCCACCGACTGGCCGACCAGGCTGATGTAGCCGGAGGCCTCCTCGAGTCCGACCACGGACTCAAGGGACGTCGCCAGTTCGCGGACCAGTCCACGCATGAACACGTCGCGGTCCAGCTCCACCTGCGCATCCTTGGCGAGGTTCACGACGGCCCCTCCCTGTCGCGGAGTACCGTGCGCACGGCCGGCGCGGATGTCGACTGACAGGTCCCCTGTCACCACACGGTCTTCGGGGAGCATACCGCCCTTGCCGCCGACGAAAGAACCCTCGATTCCGGAGCCGATCCCCCACGTTCGGGGCCGGCAGTGCCGCGGCGACGGCCCACTGTTCACACCGTAGGAGGAACCACCGACCATCGGGGGGCGCCGGGACGTCGTTCAACGAGTGGATCCGGGCCGGGCGTGAACCGGCGGGCAGCCGGGCAGAGCCGCTGTCCGCGTGCGGGCCGCCGTGCGGGCCGGCGTTCCCCTATGCCGTCGGCCCGCACGAACTCCGGTGGGCCACTGGGCCATCGGCCGCCCTCGGCGCCACGGGGCGTATCAGGCACCCCCCGGTCGCCTGATACGCCCCGTCGCACCACTGGCGAGCGCCCGCGGGCCGGGATGCGCGTCCGTTGCACGTCGATGCCGCCCGGTTGGAGTGTGGATCAGCGAGGGGTGGGACCGGTATGGGTAGAACTGCGTAACCGAGCGGCCGGACGAACGGAGACGGACACGTGGCACAGGGGCCGGGCGCGGCCTACGAACGCATGCTGTCGGTGGCCATGGCGGCGCTCCACGAGAGCGAACCCGGGCGGCTGTGGCCGCTGCTGGCCGCCGCGCTGCCGGACGTGTGCGGCGGCGAGGTCCTGATCTACAAGCTGGACGACTGGAGCGAGCGCGCGGGCACGGTCGGTGCGGCGCCCGACGTGGCGGCGGCGTTCGACGTGCTCGAGGACGAGGCCCTGGGGCTTCTGCGCGCCGGGTTCCCGTTCGCGGGGCATTACGCGAACGAGCGCGACCGCGCGCCGGTCACGGCCGCCCGGGTGCCCGGAGCCCCCTGGTCGGTGAGCGCGACCGCACGTCTGGTCGACGACGTGCTGGACATGGATCACGTGCTGGCGATCCCGCTTCCCGGGGCGACCAGCCCCGTCACCGGGTGTCTCGTCTACCGCTCGGGAACGGACTTCACCGACGACCACCTCCACCTCGCCCGGCAGGTGCAGCCCCTGCTGGCGGCCGTCGACCAGCAGCGGCTACTCCTGGAACGCTGGCAGCGGGTCGCCGCTGCGGACGCTGCGCAGGAGGTGGCCGCGGACTGTGATCTCACCCCGCGGGAGACGGCTGTCCTGCTCCTGCTCGCCGAAGCGCTGACCGCCGCTGCCATCGGCCGTCGTCTCGGCATATCCGACCGGACCGTGCACAAGCACATCCAGAACGTCTACCGCAAACTGGGCACCCGCGACCGCATCAGCACCGTGCTCCGCGCCCAGCGACTCGGCCTCGTGCCCGCGCCGGAGCCACCCCACCGCCGCCGCGGCACGGTGTAGCCGACGTCCTGCCCGGAAACGCGGGTCGCGTCCGCGGTCGCCGGGCCGGTCACCGGCCGGGCGCCCGCTCGGTGGCCTCCCGGCCGCCCTGGGGCGCCCGGCCGTTTCCGTCCGGGTCGGCGCGTGCCGCGAACGAGCCGTGCCTGCCGCGCTTCGGGGGCGGGCCGCTGACCGTGCACCCCGGGCGGGCGCGTCGGACGCCCGGGGCACCCCCCGCCCACCGGCCGTCGGCGGTCAGTCCCGCTCCGTCGGCAGCAGTCGGGCGATGGCCGGTTCCAGACGTGGCAGCGCCCGTTGGCCCATCAGTGCCAGAGCGATCGCCGCGGCGACGCCCGCCCAGCCGAACGGCCCGAGCGGGGTGCAGCCGAACAGGCGGCTGACGCCGGGCGTCTGGATGAGCGCGACGAGTGCAACGGCGGAGCCGATGGCCGTGACACGGACCAGCGGGCTGTCGCGGCGGTCGGCCAGCGTCTGGGCGAGCTGGGTGCCGACCACCCCGCACAGGGCCATCGTGCCGGAGCGGCGAGCGCTGCCCGGGGTGAACCGGCCGATCAGCCAGGCCGCCACCGCACCCAGGCACGTGGTCAGCGCGCGGTGGCGGATCTGCCGGATCAGGGGCGCCCCGAGGACCTCTGGCACCCCGTCCACGGAAGCGGCGTCCTGCTGTCCTTCCTGTTCCTCCGTCGCGCTTTCCTGACGCTGCGGCGTCACCGCGACCGCCATGGCCGGGAACAGGTCCGTGAACAGGTTCACCAGCAACATCTGACGTGTGCTCAGCGGGGCCGTCCCCGACAGCAGGGTGCCGATGGCCCCGAAACCGATCTCGCCCGCGTTCCCGCCGATCAGGATGGCGACCGCGTCGGCGACGCTGCGCCACAGGGCGCGGCCCTCGCGGACCGCCTCGACCAGGACGGTCAGATCGTCGTCGGTGAGCACCAGGTCGGCGGCGTTGCGCGCGGCGGCCGATCCCCGGGCACTGATGCCCACGCCGACGTCGGCGGCGCGGATCGCCGCGGCGTCGTTGGCGCCGTCGCCCACCATGCCGACCACCCGGCCGGCCTCCCGCAGGGCCTCGACGACCTGGAGCTTCTGCTCCGGTGCGACCCGGGCCACGACGCCCGCGTCGGCGAGCATGCGGATCCTCACCGACCGGTCCGCGGCGGCCAGTTCGTCGCCGGTGACCACGACGGTGTCCTGCGGCCAGCCCAGTTCGGTGGCGATCGCCCGGGCGGTCTGCGGATGGTCGCCGGTCAGCATGACCGGCCGTACGCCGACTTCCCGCAGGTCCCGCACCAGGGCCTGGGACGTCTCGCGCGGAGCGTCGGAGAGCGCCAGCAGACCGGCGAACTCCAGCCGCTCCAGCGGTCCTTCGAGGGCGCCGGACTCCTTCTCGTCCTCGCCCAGGGTGCGCCGGGCCACCGCCAGGACCCGCAGGCCCTCGCCGGCGAGCGCCCGGGCGGTGGCGGAGGCGTGGTCCGGCAGCGCCGAGCAGGCGGGCAGAACGGTCTCCGGGGCGCCCTTGACCACGAGCGTGCGCGGACCGTCGGCGGCGCTGCCGACCGCGGCGGCATAGCCGCGGGCCGCCTCGAACGGCAGGCCCTCGGCCTGCTCCCACTCCGGGTCGGCTCCGGCCGCGTCCAGGACGGCCGCGTCGGTGGCGTGCACCGGCCGCTCGGAGCCGCCGTTCAGCCGGGGGCAGGCGCGTGCCGCGTCCCGTACGATCCCGGCGACCGCCGCCTCCGCCGCGCCGTGCACCGTGCCGTCGGCGTCGGCGACACGCGTCAGGCGCAGCCGGTTCTGCGTGAGGGTGCCGGTCTTGTCGAAGCAGACGGTGTCCATGCGGCCCAGGGCCTCCAGCGTGCGCGGGGTGCGCACCAGGACGCCGCGGTGGCCGAGCCGCCGGGCGGCCGCGAGCTGTGCGACCGTGGCGACCAGCGGGAGCCCCTCGGGAACGGCGGCCACGGCGACGGCCACACCGCCGCTGACCGCCTCCCGGATGGGCGTGCCCCGCAGCAGCGCCAGTCCGGTCACCGCGGCTCCGCCGCCCAGTGTGAGCGGCAGTGCCTTACGGGTGAGTTGCTGCAGCCTGGCCTGCACGCCGGCGGAGGGCGGGGTGCGTGCGGCGAGCGTCACGGCACGGGCGGCCTCGGTGCTCTCGCCGGTCTCCACCACGACGGCCCCGGCCTCGCCGGCCACCACGGTGGTGCCCTCGAACAGCATGCAACTCCGGTCGGCGAGGGGGGCGCCCGGGGTCGGACCGACCTGCTTCGCGACCGGCAGGGACTCCCCCGTCAGCGCCGACTCGTCGACCTCGAGGCCGTCCTGCCAGAGCACTCGTGCGTCGGCGGGTACGACGTCGTCCGCCTTGAGCTCGATCACGTCGCCGGGCCTGAGCCGGGCGGCGTCCACCGTCCGCGCGGGCTCTGCCGCGTCCTCGTGCGCGGGTGCGACGCGTGCCTTCTGCTGCTGTTCGGCGAGCAGGCCGGACAGCGCCCGTTCGGCCCGCAGCCGCTGTACGCCCCCGACCAGCGCGTTGAGGTCGAGCGCGCCGACGACGAGCGCCGCGTCGACGACGGAGCCGAGGATCGCCGAGGCGGCGGAGCCGACCGCCAGGACCGGCGTGAGGGGGTCGTCGAGTTCGCCGCGCACCGCCCGGGCGAGCTGGAACGACCAGCGTGCCGGAGCCAGGGCGGGCATCCGCGCGGCGGTGCCGGCCGCCTTGCGCAGCCGGGCCGTGACCAGGTCCACCGGGTCCGGTTCGCGGGCTCGTTCGCCGACGAGCCGGGCCTGAGCCTCCTCCGGCGGCAGCTCGTGCCACGGCACGCGCGGGCGGGGGTGCGGGGCGCGGGCAGCGGCGACGCCCAGCGCGGCGCGCGCTCCGGACGCGAGGGCCGTCGCCGCGCTGACGTCGACCGGCACGTGCCGCAGACCGGGCAGCAGGCCGCCCCGCCCCCGGCCGCCCCTGGACTCGCCGACGGCCACCAGCAGCCCGGAGAGCGCGGCACCGGAGCGGGCCAGGGTCTGTGCGCGGCGGCCGACGGCACGTGCCGCGGGGACCGCGGCCAGCAGCCGCCACACGTCGCGCAGGCCGTGCCGGGCCAGGACGTCCGCTCCCCACACGACGGCGGCGTCCCGGTCGGTGAGGGCGACGGCGACGTCACCGGCGAGCAGTCCTGCCAGGACGGTCTGCTCGTCGGCCGAGGTCAGTCGGGCGACCGTGACGACGCCGCCGGAGTCGCCGCGCAGCCCGTGCACCACGTCGTCCAGCGGTCGGCGTGCGTCCACGACCTGGTCGGCGAGTCCGGTGAACTCCTCCAGCGCGGGATCGTCCACGACCACGACGCGCAGCCCGGCGCGGCGCGCCGCGTCCAGCACGACCTCGGCCCAGGGGTCGGCGTCGCCGCCTTCGGTGCGCAGCGCGCTCGGGTGCAGCACGACCGTGCCGGCCGTCTCCAGTTGCCGCAGCCGCTGCGGGTCGCGCACCAGCACGCCCTCGCGTGACAGTGCGCCGCTCAGCACGGCGTGGAAGGCGGCGGGTCCGTAGCGCGCGGCCTTCGGCGAACCCGCCAGCACCGCCTCGGCGGCCTCACCGACGTCGCGTTTGACCAGCAGGGTCACCGCGGCGCCGATCAGGCTTCCGGTGGAGGCACGTGCCGCGTACTCCTGGGCCGGGGCGGGGCGCAGCCGGGGACGCGGAGCCCGGCCCGCGGGGACGCTGACACGCTCCGGTGTGCACAGCTCGTCGTGGACCGCGTCGAAGGCGGCCGCGCGAGCCATCGTCTCCCCCAACTGGCAGGATCGCAGCGCTCCGTCGAGCACCAGCGACGTGGGGGTCTGGCCGGCACCGTGTGCGGCCGCGTTCGCCCAGGCCAGTGCCAGGTCCATACCGGTGCGGCCCAGCCGGGCGCGCAGCAGGTCGCGGAAGCGCGGGTTCTCCCGCAGCAGGGTCACGGCCGCGGTCACCAGGCGGGGCGACGGCGGCAGGCGCAGCGCCGACCCGACCACCGCGGCCGCGGTGCCGGCCACGTCGGCCGCCAGCGCGGCCGCCGCGGCCCGTACCCCGGAGGGCTCGGCCGGATGCGGGTACTCCTCCGGCAGGTCGTCCGCGCGGAGCAGCCCGTGGCGTTCGGCGATGCCGGTCGCGTCCTCCACGACACGGTCGGTGGCGGCGTCCTCGGTCGCGGCCACCACCAGCCGGGCCAGCCCGCCGTCCCAGTACGCGAAGGCCACATCGGGGTGCTCCGCCAGTGCCGCGGCCACCCGGCGTGCCTTCGTGGCGATTCCGCCCGCCCACCGCTCCTCCGCGGGAACCGCCGGCCGCAGCGCGAGGTGCGCCCGATTGCCCGACCGCCACGGGCGGGGACGGCCCGGCAGCGCGTGCCGGGCGACGCGGGCGACCCGGACCGCGGCGTCGGCGCTTCGCACCCCGGCCCGCGCCGCCTGGGTCACGGCTCCCGCGGCCGCGCCCACGGCCGTCGGGGCCGACTGCTCGAACAGGCGGGCCGCCGCCGGCACGGCGCGCCGGGCGGTGGCCGAAGGGTTCATCAGCAGTGCGAGGACCATGACGCGCCCTCAGCCGGCCGTACGGGCGCGGCGCGTGTCCGAGCCGTCGCGTCCGGAGGACGCCGCGGGCCCCGTCACTGACGCGGACCTGGATTGCTGCGGCCGGGGCTGCGTGAGCCAGGCCACCGCCGCAGCGGTGAGGGCGACGGGCCACTCCACCACACCCACCGCGCCGAGCACTCCGGCCCCCGCGTAGACCGCCGACCGCCGCCCTCGCGGCGACACGGCGCCCACCTTCTCCAGCGTTCCCTCGGCCGCTCGGCCCACCGTCCCGGCGCCGGGCAGCCGGCCCAGGGCCGAGGCCGCGTCGCGCACCGGCCGGGGAACGGCCCTCAGCGGCGCCGGCAGGGACGATGACTTCTGCTCCGCCATGACTCACCTCATCCGTGGTGACATCGCTTTCTCGCGGGGCCCGGGTTCCCGCCCGCACGCCGGCCATCCCCAGGTCTTGGTCACGTTGCGGCCCCGTGTGTTGCCTTGCGCGCTGCCGTGCCCGCCGAGGACGACGCCGCACCGCTCGCCGAGTGGGGACGCGTGGCCCCGCAGCGGCCCGCGGCGCGCATACGTGCGGGGAGGGGCGGGGACACCGTGGGGGCCGGGACGGACAGGGCACAGCCGGCCAGGGGCGGGAACGTGCGCGGCACGGCCGTCAGTGGGTGACGACCTCTTCCTGGTCGCCCGGTCTCCCTGGTCGCCCGGTCTTCCTGGTCGGTCAGCGGGCGTCGGGGGTGTGCTTCTCCGTGCGGAGGTAGATGCGGGTGGTCGTGCCGTCCGGACCGGTGTGCAGGCGGACCAGGTCGACGAGGACGTTGACCAGGAGCAGGCCCCGGCCGCCGGGCTGGGCGCCGGGCGGAGGGATGCGCCCGGCCAGCGGATCGGTGTGCACTCCTGCGTCGCTGACCTCGCACACGAGTTGCCGGTCCTGCGCCCACATGCGCAGGGTGCCACGGCCGCCGCCGTGCACCACGCTGTTCGTGGTCAGCTCGGCCACCGCGAGCTCCAGGTCCGCCGCCCGGCTCTCTGCCAGGCCCAGCAGTGCCGCCTGCTCGGTGGCGAAGCGGCGGGCGGCGGGCAGCGCGGCGGCGTCGAAGGCGAACGGGGAGGCGTCGAGCGGTGCGGGAGGAAGGGGCTGGTTGTAACGGATGACGACCTGCTCCGGCGCGTAGGCGGCGCTGGCGCGCTCCTTGCCGCCCTCGATGAGCGTCGGATGGGTGGCGTGCGCGTCGGCGATCACCTCGGAACCCAACCGGGAGGTGTCGTACGGGCACAGGATGCTCACCGCCCGGCCCTCGAAGGCCGCGTTGATCAGCGCCTCGTGCTGCACGCACGCGGGATATTCGGTCGCGGTGCGTCCGGCCCAGATGGGCTCCCCGATGATCCGCACCCGGCCCGTGGGGTGGGCGTCCGCGAAGCCGCGCAGCACCCGGGGGATGATCCGCCCCGGATTGCGCCCGGCCTCGGTCATGTCCAGGAACTCCACGGCCTCGCCCTGTTCACCGAGCGCGTCCTGCAGCAGACGCAGATTGTCGCCCGGCACGGCCACCGCCACCGGCTCCCCGGCGGCCAGTCCGTCCCGCACGAACGGCACGGTGCCGGCCAGGAAGTCGTCCCGGCCGGAGTAGAAGAGGGCGGGGTGCCAGAACCGGTCGCCCACCGTCGTGCCACTCATGACTGCGCCACCTCGATCACCGACAGCTCGGGCCAGAACAACTCCAGCATCCGCCGCAGACTCACCGGGGGCCGGGACAGCACGATGCGCCGCCCGTCGCCCAGGGCTTGGGCCGCCGCCGCGAGCGAAGCGACGCCTCGGACGTCGATGAAGGTCACCGCGGACAGCTCCAGATGACACACCGGCTCGTCCCCGTGCACGATTTCCTCCAGCAGACGCTCCCACACCGGCTGCGTCGTCAGGCTGACTTCGCCCTCCGCCCGCAACCCGGCCCGGTCCGGCAGCGGCCAGCCCGTCAATGCGGCCGTCGGCAGGGGCTGGTCGGCCTCCTGCCGCGTGCCTTGTGGTGTGTCCATCTCTCCACCTTGTGCGGCTGCTCCCGAACCCAGCCAGTATGGCCCACGGCCGGACGAGGCGGTGCGGCGGCATCGCGACGGCGGGCGCTCGGCATGGCCCGGGACCGCCACGGCGGCGCTCAGGGGCCGTCACCCCGGCACCCCGTCGGCCGGATCGCCGGGACGGCGGACGATTCGGTGCGGGCACTCGGTGGTCGGCCCCGCCCGTCGTGCGCCTGCCCAGCGCGGTCAGCCGAGCGCCTGGTACACGGAGGCCGTGGTCAGGCCGTACACCAGGTGCGGCAGCGCGTCGGACACCCAGGACGTGAGGTCCCAGGAGGTGGGGTCGGCCACGGCGAGCGCGGTGGCGGGCACATCACTGCCGGCCATGGCCGCGGCGCCGAGCAGGGGCCCTGCCGCCCACAGGGGCGGTGCGCCGCGGCGCCCCAGCAGCCCGTACGCGGCTCCGACGGCGAGACCGGTGACGTAGCCGAGCAGCGCTCCGGCGGCCTCCTCGCGGTGGGATTCGGTCTCTCCGCCGCCCAGTTCGATGCCCGTGCGGTCGGCGAGTCGGTCCGCGACCTGGGCCGGCATCCGGCTGGAGGACCGGCCGCGCAGCAGCATGTCGCCGTAGGCGGCCACGTTCTGCGCGACCGTGCCGGCCGCCCCGGCGAGCAGGCCTCTGGTCACAGGTCGCATACCCCGCACTCCCCTGTGGTCGGCGATACCGGACTGACCCTTCGGGTTCCCCGCGCGCCGCACCCAAACGTCGCCGGTCGGGTGACGGCCGATCGGGTGCCGTCCGTGGCCTGGAGTGCGCGTGCCGACATGGGCTTCAGCGGTGGTAAGAGGCCCGTGGCGGGCCACCGCGCTCAACGGGCACAGGTGCGGCGGCTTCTCAACAGGGACGGGCGTCGCCCGGCGGAACGACAGCCGGGCCGTGTGCGCGGTGGTAAGCGGAATGCATGAGACCCTCGCGTATCGCCGCACGTCTGTGCTCGCTCCTCACCGCCGTCTACGCCCTCGTCGCCACCCCCACCGCACACGCCGCTCCTCGCGCGTACGCCGCCGGGTACGTCGCCCTCGGCGACTCCTACTCCGCCGGTGTCGGTGCCGGCGGCTACCTCAGCTCCAGCACCGACTGTCTGCGCAGCAGTCATTCCTTCCCCGCCCTGTGGGCGGCGGCCCACGCGCCGTCCAGCTTCGACTTCACCGCCTGCAACGGCGCCCGTGCCCGCGACGTGCTGAGCAGTCAGCTCGGCCCGCTCAACGCCCGTACGGGGCTGGTCAGCATCACCGTCGGCGGCAGTGACGCCGGCTTCTCCCATGTCATGACGACCTGTGTGCTGCACAGCTCGGGGACCTGTCTGGACGCCGTCCACGAAGCACTCGACCGCATGGACGGCGACCTCCCCGGCGACCTCGACCGCCTCTACGCCGCCATCCGGGCCAAGGCTCCCCACGCCCATGTCGTCGTCCTGGGCTACCCGCACCTGTACCAGCTCAACGGAAGCTGCAGGACGGGGCTGCCGGACACCACCCGTTCCGCCCTCAACGGCGCCGTCGATCACCTCGACAAGGTCATCGGCGAACGGGCCGCGCACCACGGGTTCACCTACGTCGACGTCACCGGCGCCTTCGCCGGTCACGAGATCTGCTCCGTCGCCCCGTGGCTCCACAGTGTCAACTGGCTCGCTCCGACCGAGTCGTACCATCCCACCGAACGGGGACAGTCCCAGGCCTACCTCCCCGCTCTCACCCGTACCGCCTGAACACGCCGACCGACGCGGCGAGCACCTGCGCGCCGGCCGCAAGGGCCAGGGTGCCGGGGAGGGACCGGGCGGCGGCGGCCCCGGCGAGCGGCGCTCCGAGGGCGAACCCGGTGATCTTCAGGCCGGCTCCCGTGGTGAACACCTGACCGCGCAGGTGTTCGGGGGTCTCCCGGTGGCGCTCCGCGAACAGGGCGGTGAGCTGGGGCCCTTCACCGATTCCGGCCAGGAGGACGGCGCCGGCGAGTGCGGCGGGCCGCCCCATGGCGTCCAGAAGAAGCAGCGCGGCGGCCTGCACGAGGGCACCGGCCCACAGCAGGGTGTCCGGCTCGACCGGACGCGGGCATCGCGCGAGTGCGGCGTTGGCCGTCAAGGCGGAGACGGCCGCGCCGGAGAGCAGCATCGCGCCCTGGCCGGCTCCGCCGAGCACGCGTTCGCCGAGGAGCGGGAGGCAGGCCGTCAGCATGCCCTGGGCGGCGCAGGAGATGACCGAGGTGAGGGTTGCGCGAGCCAGGCGGGGGGGCACGGACGATGAACCGTACGCCGGCGACGAGTTCGCGGAGCGGGGAGGCGGCCTTCGGGTCGTTCGAGGGTCGGTCTTCGGCGGGCGGCCCCACGCGGCCGGTACGGCCAGGCCGATGAGCACCGCGGAGGCCGGTGCTCCGTACGCCTGCGCGGCAGCGCCGGCCAGGGCGGGCCCGAGCAGGCCGGCCAGAGCGAAGGTCAGCGCGTCGAGCGCGTTGGCTCGCACGAGGTGGTCGCGCGGCACCACTCGGGGGAGTTGGGCCGTCCAGCCGCCCGACAGTGCCGGTCCCGGAATGCCCGTCAGCACGGCGATCAGCACGCAGACGGCGAGGGGGAGGCGGCCGATGCCGACGAGGATCGCCAGCAGACCCGTTCCGTGGAGCGTGAGCGCGACGGCGAGCAGACGGCCCGGGCGAGCCGTCCTGTCGAGGAGCACCCCGAGCACCGGCCCGCCCAGTGCGGCGGCGACCGTGCCGGCCGCGATCAGGGCATCACCCAGGGCAGCGGCCCGGAGCGCCGGTACTGCTCCCGCCGCTGCGCGACCCGCGAACGCGTCGCGGCGCACCGGCGCTCACGGTCCGCCGCCGCACGGACGACGGGATGCAGCGACGCCACACCCACAGATGGCACAAAACTGGGTAAATCCACCTGAATGGGGGAACTGTGTACATAAGGAAAAAATCAATCCTCATCGAGAGGCACAGCGATGTCGTATCCGCAGCACTCCAGTGGAATGGGCACGCATCCCGAGATAGCGGAGATGCGGGAACGGCTCGAGCGCACGGCGGCCAGCAGCGGGGCGATCGCCCTTGAGGGGCTGATCCTCATGGCAGGTGTCTACGCCGCCATATCGCCCTGGGTCGTGCACTTCTCCGGTACGCCCTTCATCACCGTCAACAACCTGATCGTCGGCCTCACCGTCGCCCTGATCGGGCTCTGTATGACGCTGGTGCCCGAGCGCATGTTCCGCCTGGCCTGGGTGGTCGCCCCGCTCGGTGTGTGGCTCATCATCTCGCCCTGGGTGGTCACTGCCACGCACAGCGCGCGGGCCGGCATCATCGCGAACAACTGCGCGGTGGGTGCGGTGACGGCTGCGCTGGGCCTGGCGGCCATGGGCCTGACCATCGGCGTCGCACGCCGCGCCCCCCAGTGAGAGGACAGCAGGGGACAGCCCAGCGTGCCGGGCGTACGTGAGCCGCGTACACCGGCACGCTCCCGCCCGTCTCGACGCACCACGACCCGGCCCGGCGCCCGCCGGGACGGCTCAGACGGGTGAGGTGTCCAGGAGTTCCACCACCCGTGTCAGGACGTCCGCGCGGAACAGTGTGCGGGCCTGGGCGACACGGCGGTCGCGGGCGGGGCCGGGGGTGGCGAGGCGCCTGAGGGCTGCGAGCAGTTCGGACTCCGTCTCCGCCAGCTCCGTCAGGCCGAGTGCGGCCATCCTGCGGACGCCTTCCGCGCCGTGGCCCGGCAGGGGGCGGAATCCCACCACCGGCAGGCCCGCGGCGAGCGCCTGTACGGCGGTCTGGCCGGCGGCGTTGTCCACCAGGGCGCCGGCCGCGCGCATGAGCCCGGCCATGTCGTCGACCCACCCCAGCGCGAGGACCCCGGGGATCCGGGCGAGGTGCTTGCGCAGCGCCTCGTTCCGGCCGCACAGCACGACCGGAAGGAGACCGTGCGCGGCCAGCAGCCCGGCGGTGGCGGAAAGACCCGAACCGGCTCCCCAGGCGCCCGCCGACAGGATCACCGGGGTCCGCCCGGGCGCGAACCGGGCGAACCGGCGGGACCACTGCGCGGCGGCCGGGCCCCGGGTGAGGAACTCGGGGGCCACGGCCGGTCCGGTCGCCTCGGCCGGGGTGGCGATGTCCTCGACCACCTCACGGGCGGCTTCGTCGGTGAGGCAGAAGTAGCGGTCGTTGCCCGGGTGGAGCCACTGCCGGTGCACCGCGAAGTCGATCAGGAAGACGGCGCTCGGCACCCCCAGCCGGCCCCGGGACCTGAGGTGGCCGGTGAGCTGCGCCGCGAGGTGGAAAACGGGGAGGACGACATCGGCGCCCGTACGGTCCACCAGGTCCGTCAGGCGGCGGCCCGCGAGGCGGGCCAGGGGGACGCCGCTGGGGCGCCGGCCCGGCCCCCGGCGCAGGAAGGTGCGGTACAGGGCGGCGTACGCCCACGGGAAGTGCCGCACGGAGGCCTGGTAGAAGCGGCGCAGGCCGGTGCCCAGGCCGTACGGCAGGAGGGCGAGCACGTCGACGACGTGCGCATCGTGGCCGTGCTCCCGTGCGCGTCGCGCCAGTTCGCCCGCGACCGTGTCGTGTCCGGCTCCCATGCTCGCGCTCAGGATCAGGATCCGCCGGGAGCCGTCGGAGGACGGGGACGGGGCCGCGGGGACGGCGGCCGGTCCCGTCGAAACGGCCGCTCCGGCCGCCGGGCGGCGGGCAGGGGTGGTGGCCGCTCGCGTCGCTCGGCGTCGAGACCCGGGGGAAAATACACGCACTGGTACTGATTGTCCCGAGCCACACCTTCCAAACCCGCGCGTTTCGCGGGTTTCGTGGTGGGGCCAGCGGGATACTCACCGTCCGCTTCGTCCGCTTCAACCTCTCAGCGCAAGAGTGCTCGACATCAGGAGCACCCGACCATCAGCCGTCGCAACCCGTCCGTACGTGCGGTGTTCGCCGTCGCAGCCGAGCCGAGGTCAGCCGTCATGTCCCATGCTCCCTCCCCTCCTCGATCCGTCCCCGCTCTCTCCGTCGAGACATCGGCTCCCGCCGCCACCGCGCCCGGACACGCCGGTGACCGGGCGACCCACCCGGCCACCGCGCTGGTGACCGGCGCCTCCTCGGGCATCGGGGCGGCCGTCGCACGCCGGCTGGCCGCCGAGGGCGGCTGGCGTCTGGTGCTCAACGGGCGGGACTCGACACGTCTCGCGCAGGTCGCCGACCGGGCATCGGCCACCGGCTACCCGGCGGACCTCACCCGCCCGGGAGCCGGCCGGCAACTGGCCGAGTTCACCCTCGAGCGGCTGGGCCGGGTGGACCTGCTGGTGGCGTGCGCCGGGATCGGCTGGGCCGGCGAGTTCAGCAGCATGCCCCCGCGCGCCATCGACGAGGTGATCGACGTCGATCTGGTCGCCACACTCCACCTGGTACGGCAGCTCGTCCCCCATATGGTCCAGGCGGGTTCCGGACGCGTGGTGATCGTCGGGTCGCTGGCGGGTGCGGTCGGCGTGCGCGGCGAGGCCGTCTACTCCGCGGCCAAGGCGGCGCTCGCGGCGTTCGCCGACGCACTGCGCTACGAACTGCGCGGCACCGGGGTGCGGGTCACTCTGGTGGTCCCCGGCGTGGTGGACACCCCGTTCTTCGACCGCCGGGGTGAGCCCTACCGGCGGTCCAGGCCGAAGCCGGTGCCGCCCGAGCGGGTGGCGGACGCCGTCTGGTCCGCCGTGAGCCGGGGCCGGGACGAGGTGTACGTGCCCCGGTGGATGCGGCTGCCCGCCCGGATCCGCGGTGCGGCGCCCGGCCTGTACCGTCGGCTCGCCGCCGCGTTCGGATGAGTGGCGGGTGAGCGCTCTCACCGTCGTACTGGCGCTGCTCACCGCGCTGTCCAACGCCTCGGCCTCCGTGCTGCAACGGCGGGCGGCGACGGACGAACCCTCGGGCGGGCGCGGGGTGCGGCAGGCGGCGCGCTGGCTCGGCCATGTGCTGCGGCGGCCGTACTGGCTGGCAGGGGCCGGGCTGCTCGCGCTGTCGACCCTGTTCCAGGCCGCCGCGCTGGCCGTGGGCAGCCTGGCCGTCGTACAGCCCTTGCTGGCCACCGAGTTGCTGTTCACCCTGGCCGTCGGCAGCGTCGTCTTCCACAGCCGCCCGAGCCGGCGCACCTGGCTGGCGTTCACCGCCCTCGCCGCCGGACTGGCGCTGTTCCTGGGAGTGGCCGCGCCCTCCCCCGGCCGGACCACGGCCCTGCCGGGACGCTGGGTCCCGGCAGGAGCGGCGGTGGTGTGCGCCGTGGTGGTGCTGGTCGTCTCGGCCCGTGCCGTGCGGAGTGCGGCGCGGGCGACGCTCCTGGGGCTGGCGAGCGCGGTGTCGTTCGCCGCCACGGCAGCGCTGCTGAAGGAGGTCATGGGGCGGCTCCCGCAGGGGGTGGGGGCCGTGCTGACGCAGTGGCCGCCGTACGTGACGGCGCTGATCGGGATCGTCAGTTTCCTGTTGTTGCAGAGCGCGTTCCGGGCCGGCTCCCTGACGGCGTCGCAGCCGGCTCTGACCCTCGGGGACGCGATGGTCGGGGTGGCGCTGGGAGCGGCGCTGTTCGACGAGCAGATCGCCCTCGGGGTGCGGGTGCTGCCCGAGGTACTCGGCTTCGCGCTCATCGGCGCGGGCAGTATCGGACTGGCGGGCGCCCCGTGGGCCGGCGGCGCCTGGGACACGACACCCGACCAGCGGGACGGACCGGATCCCGGCACTGTGGAAGGGGCACCGGGTAGGCCGTCGGTCGGTGGCCCGGACCGGGACCGACCCGGCCCCTGACGACAAGGAGGCAGTTGCCCGATGACTCGTCCTCACGGCACCTCCCCCACCCGGCGCGCGGCGGCCCTCCTGGCGCCGCTCGCGGCGGCGGCCGCGGCCGCGCACATCGGTCCGGCCGCCACCTGGCTGCCCGGTCTGCGCCGCCGTTTCCTGCCCGGGCTGGCCGGGGTGGGCCGGCCCGACCACATCGCTCTCACGTTCGACGACGGGCCCGATCCCGGCTCCACACCGCACTTCCTCGATGCGCTGGACGATCTCGGCGTACGGGCGACGTTCTTCGTGCTGGGCGAGAGCGTGGTGCGCTACCCGGCCCTGACCCGGGAAACCGTCGAGCGGGGGCACGAGCTCGCCGTGCACGGCTGGAGCCACGACCGGCCCTGGCTGCCCTCTCCCGCCCGGGACACGGCGGACCTGGTCCGGACGGTGGACGCGGTCCACGACGCGGCAGGCCGTCGGCCTCGGTGGTACCGGCCGCCGTACGGGATCCTCACGTCGGGGCGCTGGGCGGCGGCCCGGCGGGCCGGGCTGCGACCGGTGCTGTGGACGGCGTGGGGCAAGGACTGGACGGCCGACGCCACGCCGGCCTCCGTACGCGCGACGGCCGACGCAGGGTTGCGCGGTGGCGGGACCCTGCTGCTGCACGACTCGGACCACGCGGCGGCGGTCGGCTGCTGGCGGGCCACGCTCGGTGCGCTGCCCGGCATCGTGGAGGACTGTCGTGCGGCGGGGCTGTCGGTGGGACCGCTCGGCGAACACGGTGGGGAGGCCGGCGCGCAGGAAACGGCGGCGCGGGAGGCCCCGGTGGAGTACGCGGGCGGCGCCTGACCCCGCGTCCGCGAGGACCCGGACCAGGGCCGGGCAGTGGCCGGTCGCCCGAAGCGCCGGTCCGCGGTGCCTGCGCCGTACGGGCGATCCTGTGGCGACACCCGAGGCGCACCCGGCCGCCCGCCCGCCCCTCGGATAGCTTCGCCCGGCGGTACCTGACCATGGCGGCGTGCACCCCGGACGGCGCCCTCGACCCGAAGCAGAGGTGCTGACGTGGCCGGCCTCCGAAGCCTTCCTCCGGTCGGTGCGGAGGAGTTCCGGGCGTTGTACGACCGAGTGCGGCGCCATGGCCCGGGAGGACGGGGCGGCCGTGGCGCGCTCGAGCTGATCACGCCGGACCGTGTCGTGGCCGCGGCCCGCGAAGTCCGAACGGGCCGTCAGGTCGGCCTCGCCGCGCCGGTGGAGACGCACCGGGGACCGGACAGCGCCGAGCCGGCCGAGCACCGTATGACCGGGCCCGTCGCCGGGAGCATCGACGGCCGTGGCGAGCAGTACACCTGGGACCACTTCCGCATGAACATCCACGGCGACGTGGACAGCCACCTCGACGCCCTGTGCCACGTCATCTACGACGGCACGCTGCACGGAGGCGTCGACGCGGCCCGTGTCACGGCGGCCGGCGCCGAGGAGCTCTCCGTGGACGTGGCGCGGAACGGGATCGTCGGCCGGGGCGTGCTGCTGGACATCCCCCGGCTGCGCGGGGTGCGGTGGCTGGAGCCGGGCGATCCGGTGACGGGCGAGGAACTGGCCGCGGCGGAGGCGGCCCAGGGGGTGCGGGTCGGCGCCGGTGATCTGCTGTTCGTCCGGGTGGGCCATCGCCGCCGGCGCAGCGAGCTGGGACCCTGGGAGTCGGGTGCGTCCCGGGCGGGGCTGCATCCGGCCGCGGCGGAGTTCCTGGCCGAGCGGCAGGTCGCGGTGCTCGGCAGCGACGCCGACAGCGATGTCGCGCCGAGCGTGGCCGAGGGGGTCGCCACGCCCGTGCATGTGCTGGCGGTGCACGCGATGGGGGTCCACCTGCTCGACTACCTGCAGTTCGAGGACCTGGTGCCGGTGTGCGAGGAGTTGCGCCGCTGGTCGTTCCTGTGTGTGGTCGCCCCGCTGCGGCTGCCGGGGGCCACCGGCTCGCCGGTCAATCCGGTCGCGGTGTTCTGAGGCCGCCTGCCGCTGCGTCCGGGGGCATGCTGGACAGGTGATCCTTCTCGCCGCGCTGTTCGCCGTCATGGGTGCCGCAAGCAACGCGGTCGGCACCGCGTTCCAACGCAAGGCGGCGTCCACGGTCGCGCGCGGCGGTGGCCTCCGGCTGCTCATCGCGCTGGCCCACCGGCCGGCCTGGGTCATCGGTATCGGCGGCGTCGTCGGCGCCGCGCTGTTCCAGGCGCTCGCCCTGGTGAACGGCCCGATGGCGCTGGTGCAGCCGCTGTTCGTGCTGGAACTGCCGTTCGCGCTGCTGATCGCCGCTCCCCTGATGCGGCGGCGGCTGCCGGCCGCGGCCTGGTGGGCGATCACCGGGGTCGTCATGGGGCTCGCCCTGGTCCTGGGCTCCGCCGCTCCCTCCGGGGTGACGGACCAGGCGTCCATGGTGCGCTGGATCCCGGTCCTCGCGGCCTGCCTGGGTGCCATGGCCGCCGCGGTCGTCATCGCCCGGCCCGCTCGCCCGCCGCTGTTCCGGGCGGCCGTGCTGGCCTCGGCCTCGGCGGTCGGCAACGCCCTGACCGCGGCGCTGCTGAAGTCCGCGACGGGCAGGTTCGCGGCGGGCGGCCTCGTCGCCTTCCTGGAGTCGTGGCAGACGTACGGGTTCGCGCTGACCGGTGTCTGCGCCATCCTGCTGCTGGAGAACGCGCTCCAGGCGGGCGCGCTGACCGCGTCCCAGCCGGCGCTCACCATCGGGGACGCCACCGTGAGTCTGGTACTGGGCATCACCCTGTTCGACGAGCGGATCCGGACCGGCTGGTGGCTGCTGCCCGAGGCCATCGGGGTCGTCCTGATCGTGTGCGGGGTGCTGAGGCTGAGCCGGGCGGTGTCCGGAGTCCATGCGGCCGAGGCCGAACCCCGGCAGGCGTTTGTGGGCGAGGGCCACGGGGACTCGGGGCCGCAGGGAGAGGGCCGGGACAGCCGGGGTCCGCGCGCCCGGCGGGGCCGGGAGGGAGAGCGGCCCGCGAGCGAGGGCTGACCTGGTGGCGAGCTGCGAGGGAGGCATGCGCATGACCGTGGATGACACGCGCTACGACCGGAGCGGCGATGTACCGCTCCGCGGCTACGCGGTCCTGGCGACGACGTTCACGGCGGGCGCCGCGCTGTTCGCCGCGGTGGCGCGCCGCCGGGGGCTGCAGCTTCCGCAGCAGGTGCCGCCGTGGGACGTCGCCCTGCTGGGCACCGCGACGTTCAAGGCGTCCCGGCTGCTGACCAAGGACAAGGTGACCAGCTTTCTGCGGGCGCCGTTCACCCGGCGGGAGTCCGACAGCACGGCCAATGAGGTGATGGACCAGGCACGCGGCAGCGGCGTGCGGCACGCCGTGGGCGACCTGCTGTCCTGCCCGTTCTGCACCGCCGCATGGGTGGCCGGGGCGCTGGTGTGCTCCTACGCCGCGGCGCCGAGGGCCACGCGCCTGGTGTGCGCGGGCCTCACGGCCGTCGCGGTGTCGGACTGGCTGCAGTACGGGTGGAGCGCGACGGCCGAGGCGGCCGAGAGCTGACGCCGGACGTCGGTCCGGGCGTCAGGCGCGCCCCGCCGGTCCTCGGGGAAGGTCAGGACCACGCCCCGCCGGTCCTCGGCGGACGTCAGGCGTGCGCCCCGGGGTCCTCGGCCAGCCGCGCGGCGGTCTCCAGCAGCAGGGCGTGGACGAACGCCTGCGGAAGGTTGCCGCGGAGCTGCCGCTGGGCGATGTCGAACTCCTCGGCGTACAGCCCGGACGCCCCGCATGCGGCGCGGTTGCGTTCGAACCAGCGGTGGGCGTCGATCGACCGGCCCTGCTGGTGCTCGGCGAGCGCCATGACGAACCCGCACAGCAGAAACGCCCCCTCGGCCTCCCCGAGAGGGCGTTCGTCGTGCCGGAAGCGGTAGATGTAGTGGTCGTCGGCCAGCCGTCGCCGGCACTCGGCCAGGGTGGCGCGGGTGCGGTCGTCCTCGGGGGACAGGGCGCCGCGTACGGCCGGCAGGAGCAGGGCGGCGTCGGCCTTCGGGTCGTCGGGGGTGCGCTGCCAGAAGCCGTCGGCGTGCAGGCAGCGCCGCGTGGTCGTGTCCAGGAGGGTGTCGGCGAGGCGGGTGCAGCGGTCGGCGAGCGGATGGCGGGGGGCCGCCGCGGCCAGGGCGCGCAGCCCGGCCACGCAGGTCAGCCGGCTGTGGGACCACCACTGGGAGTCCAGTTCCCAGATCCCGGCGTCGGGCTCCTGCCAGCGTTCGGTGATGGCCCGTACCGCGATCTCGGCGGCCTTCCATCCGTCGGCGTCCAGCCGCTGCCGGCGTTCGGCCGCCGCGAACAGCAGCAGGGCCTCGCCGAAGCAGTCGAGCTGGAACTGCTCCCTGACGTGGTTGCCGACACGGCTGAAGCCGCCGGGGTAGCCGGGCAGGTCGAGTTCCGTCTGGCCGGGGACGCTGGTGCCGTGCACGGTGTAGGCCGGGGCCAGGCGCGGGCCGTCGTCCCGCAGCCGCGCGCCGACGAAGTGCACGGCGCCGTCGAGGAGTTCGGGGGCGCTGGTGGCCGCCGCGGCCTGTCCGGCGTAGCTCTGGTCGCGGATCCACACGTAGCGGTAGTCGTAGTTGCGCCCCGCCTCGGCGCGTTCCGGCAGGCTGGTGGTGGCGGCCGCGACCATGCCGCCGCCGTGGGTGGTCAGGCCGCGCAGGACGGCGTAGGCACGGCGGGCGTCGCGGGGGGCGATCGTGTGGTCGAGCGCGGGTACGGCCTCGCGCCAGGCGCGTTCGGTCGCGGCCCAGGTCTCGGCGGCCCGCGGGGCGGTGCGGGGCAGGGGTGAGGCGGAGCACTCCAGCACCAGGTCGTGGCGCTCACCGGGCTTGAGCACGATCTCGGCCTCCAGGCCCTGACCGCGGGGGACGGCGAACGGGGCGCCCTGCCAGCGCAGACGGTGGGCGCCCGAGGTGAGGTACCACACGCCGTCCTCGGCGCGGTGGGCGGAGGCCAGGGGGGAGCGGCCGTAGTCGGCGTGCGGCTCGAGCAGGACCCGTACGTGGGCCACCGTGTCCACGGCGTGCAGTTGTCGCAACAGCACCAGGCGTCCCGCCTCGCCGGGGAAGGCGAGGGCCTCCCGGCACTCGATGACGCCGTCGGTGGTGACCCAGCGGCTGCGCCAGATGAGGGTGCCCTCCTCGTAGTAGCCGCCGAAGACGTGCCGGGCCCTCGGGGTGATGGCGTAGACGCCGGCGCCTCCGATGAGGGAGGCGAAGACGGCGTCGTTGTGCCAGCCGGGTGAGCACAGCCAGCCGATGTCGCCGCAGGGGCCGATCAGCGCGCCTCGTTCCCCGTCGGCCAGCAGCGCGTAGTCGTGCAGCGCGTGCGGCTGGAACGGTGTGCTCATGTCGTTCTGCCTCCTGACTCGGCCGACCGGGGGGCGCACGGATTCGGGGCGACACGGCCCTCAGGCCGTACGGCTACCCCGTTTGAGCTGCGGCATTGGTGACGGGCGTGTGAGAAGCGTCCCGGCACGGCGGGAGAGATCCGGTGATTGGGCTGCGACCAGTGGGGAAACCGGTGCCCCATGTCAACGACCCGGCGGCGTCCGCCGCCCCGTCCGCTGCCCCCGGCGCGTCCCGCCGCACCGCCACGGGCCCGCGTGGGAGCGGCCGGCGTGCCCGTCGGGTCGCGTGCGCGCCGGGGGTCCTCACGCTGCGTCACTCACCCGGTTGACGTACACCACCGAGCCGCCCTCGCTCCGGCGACGGACGCTGATCGGGGTACTCGACGGTCTTCCGCGACGTCAGCGGCCCGGTGCCCGGACCAGGGGCCCGACACGCCGTCGCCGCGCAGGGAGGAGTTCTCAATGGCCAGCCCTTTGTCACGGAACTGGGACCACGCCGTCGTCACCGGCGGCGCGGGGTTCGTCGGTTCCCACCTGTGCGCCGCCCTGCTGGACGCGGGAGCCGCGGTCACCTGCGTGGACGACTTCAGCACGGGCCGGCCGGAGAACGTGGCCCCCTTGCTCGACCGGCCCGGGTTCACCCTGGTGCGGGCCAATGTGGCGGAAGGGCTGACCGTCGACCGCAAGCCGGATCTCATACTCCACTTCGCCTCCCCCGCGTCGCCCGCCGACTATCTGCGCCTGCCCCTGCACACGATGGACACCGGCAGCCTGGGCACACGCAACGCCCTGGACCTCGCCCACCGCTCCGGCGCGCGCTTCCTGCTCGCCTCGACCTCCGAGGTCTACGGGGACCCGCAGCAGAACCCGCAGGACGAGCGGTACTGGGGGCATGTGAACCCGGTCGGCCCGCGCAGCGTGTACGACGAGGCCAAGCGGTTCGGTGAGGCCCTGACCACCGCGCACGCCGACGCGAAGGGCACCGACACCGGCATCGTGCGCCTGTTCAACACCTATGGTCCGCGGATGCGCGGCCACGACGGCCGCGCGGTTCCGACGTTCGTGCGGCAGGCGCTGGCCGGTGAGCCGCTGACCGTCACCGGTGACGGGCGCCAGACGCGGTCCCTGTGCTACGTCGACGACACCGTCCGCGGCATTCTCGCGGCGGCCGCGCACGGCATGCGCGGCCCGGTGAACATCGGCAACCCCTCCGAGATCACCATGCTCGACCTCGCCCGCCTGGTCATCCGGCTCACCGGGTCGACGTCGGAGATCCGGTTCATCGAGCGGCCGACGGACGACCCGGCCGTGCGCTGCCCGGACATCACGCTGGCCCGCGACAAGCTCGGCTGGGAGCCGGAGGTGGACGCCGAGGAGGGCCTGCGCCGCACCGTCGACTGGTTCCGCGCGACCGCCGGCCGCTGACCCGGCAAGCCTCCGGCCGGCGCCCCCACGGCGGCGGAGCACCCCCGTCGTACCGGATACGCCGTCGCCCACCGCGTCCGTTCCCCTTCACCACCCGCTCCCGTCCGGCTCACGTATCGCCGAAAGGCCTCGGACTCCATGCGCATCCTCGGAATCAACGCCCTGTTCCACGACCCCGCCGCCGCCCTGGTGATCGACGGCCGGACCGTCGCCGCCGCCGAGGAGGAGCGGTTCTCCCGGCGCAAGCACGGCAAGCGGCCGGTGCCCTTCTCCGCGTGGGAACTGCCGGAGAAGGCCGCCGCGTGGTGCCTCGGGCGCGCCGGACTGCGCCCCCAGGACCTCGACGCCGTCGTCTACTCCTACGATCCGGACCTCGCCCGGCCCGCCGAGGCCATGGGCCTGGACGATCCCTGGGACCACCTGCGGCAGACCTACGCCCGCGAGGCCCCCGGCTTCCTGAAGACGGCGCTGCCGGGCCTGGACCCCGGCATCGTCCGTTTCGTGCCGCACCACATGGCGCACGCCGCGTCCGGCGCCTTCGCCGCGCCCGACGCCGGGGACTCCTCGGTGCTGGTGCTGGACGGCCGCGGGGAGCGCGCCTCCCACCTGGCGGCACGCCGGGTCGGGGACCGTCTCGAGCCGCTGTACGCGCAGGAACTGCCGCACTCCCTGGGGCTGGTCTACGAGGAGCTGACCGAGCACCTGGGATTCCTCAGGTCCTCCGATGAGTTCAAGGTGATGGCGTTGGCCTCGCACGGCCGCCCGCGCATGCTGGCCGAGCTGCGCCGCCACGTGTATCCCACGGGCGACGGCGGCTTCCACGCCACCGGGGTGCCCTGGCACGAACTGTGCGCGCCGCGCGGCCCGGACGAGCCGTGGACGCAGGACCACGCGGACGTGGCCGCGAGCGCCCAGGCCGTGCTGGAGGAGACGCTGCTCGACCTGGTGCGCTGGCTGCACGGCAGGACGCACCACAGCGTCCTCACGCTCGCCGGGGGCGTCGCCCTCAACTGCGTCGCCAATACCCGGATAGCCCGCGAGGGGCCCTTCTCCCAGGTGTGGGTGCAGCCCGCGGCCGGCGACGCGGGCACGGCGCTGGGCGGTGCGCTGCTGGTGGCCGCCGGGCACGGCGACGAGCCGGAGCCGATGCCGGGCGCCGATCTGGGCCGGGACTGGTCGGACGCGGAGCTCGGGGCGTGGCTGAAGACGGCGGCGGTGCCCTTCGAGCGGCCCGCCGACATCGCCCTGACCGTCGCCGAGACCCTCGCGGACAACGGGATCGTCGCCTGGTTCCAGGGCCGCTCCGAGTACGGCCCCCGGGCGCTCGGGCACCGCTCGCTGCTGGCCCACCCCGGGCACGCGGGCAACCTGGAACGCCTCAACGACGTCAAGGGCCGCGAGCAGTTCCGGCCGGTGGCGCCGATGGTGCTGGCCGACCGGGCCGCCGAGATCTTCGACGGCCCACTGCCCAGTCCCTACATGCTGTTCGTCCACGACGTGGCCGAGGAGTGGCGGGAGCGCATCCCGGCGGTCGTGCACGTCGACGGCACGGCCCGCATCCAGACCGTGGACCCGGCCGGGGAGCCCCTGGTCGCCCGCATGCTCGGTGAGTTCGAACGGCTCACCGGGCTGCCCGTGGTGGTCAACACCAGTCTCAACACGGCGGGCCGCCCCATGGTGGACGACCCGCGCGACGCGCTGGAGTGCTTCGGCTCCTCCCCCGTCGACCTCCTCGCCATCGGCCCGTACGCGGTGCGGCGCGGGGACTTCTTCCGCGGCGCCGACGCGAGGGGCACGTGATGGCGGAGCACGGAGACGACACCGCGGCCACCGCCTACGCCGACGACGCGTACGCGGTGGTGATCCCGACGCTGGGACGGCCCAGCCTGAGCGCGTGCCTGCGGGCGCTGGCCGAGGCGTCCGGGCCCCGGCCGGTACGGGTGGTCCTCGTCGACGACCGCCCGGGAGATGAGGGCGAGCCGCTCACGGTCGACATCCCGGGGCCCCTGCGCCCGGTCACGACCGTGGTGCGCGGCCGAGCCCGGGGTCCGGCCGCGGCCCGCAACGACGGGTGGCGGGCGGCCGGACGGATCCCCTGGATCGTGTTCCTCGACGACGACGTGGTGCCCGGCCGCACCTGGGGTGACGACCTCGCCCTGGACCTGGCGGAGGCGACGGGACGGACGGGCGCGATCACCGCGCGCATCGACGTGCCGCTGCCGGTCGACCGCAGGCCCACCGACTGGGAACGCAACACCGCCGGGCTCGCCACGGCGCGGTGGATCACCGCCGACATGGCCTACCGCCGAACGGCCCTGGAGGACGTCGGCGGCTTCGACGAGCGGTTCCGGCGCGCCTTCCGGGAGGACGCGGACCTCGCCCTGCGGGTGCAGGCCGCCGGGTGGACGGTGACCGCGGGGGCCCGGACCACCACGCATCCGGTGCGCCCGGCCGACCGCTGGGTCTCGGTGCGCCTGCAGGCGGGGAACGCGGACGACGTGTTGATGACCCGGTTGCACGGGCCCGGGTGGTGGAGCAGGGCGGGCGCGCCACGCGGACGGCTGCCCGGTCACCTGGCGGTGACCGGAGCGGCCGTGGCGGCCCTCGCCTGCGCGGCGCTGCGCAGGCCCCGGGCCGCCGCGGTCTGTGCGGCCGGCTGGCTGGCCGGCACCGCCGAGTTCGCCCTGGCGCGGATCGGTCCGGGGCCGCGGACCCCGGACGAGACGGCCACCATGGCGGTGACCAGCGTCCTCATCCCGCCCGCCGCCACCTGGCACTGGCTGCGCGGTCACATCGTCCACCGGGGAGCGCCGCCGCACGTCGTGTACGAGGCCGGGGGGCGGCCGCGTACGCCGCACCGGCCGCTCGAGGAACGAGTGCACCCATGAGCGGACGTCCCCTGGTGCCCCGTCACCCCGAGGCCGCCGCGCCGTCGGCGGCCGGGCCCTGGCTGTTCGACGGGCCGCAGGGCAGGTCCCCGCGCGCCGCAGGCCCCCTGCCGGCGGCGGTGCTGTTCGACCGCGACGGCACGCTCGTGTCGGATGTGCCCTACAACGGCGACCCCGAGCGCGTCGAGCCGATGCCGACGGCGCGGCAGGCCGTCGACGCCGTCCGTGCGCGAGGCGTCCCGGTCGGGGTGGTCAGCAACCAGTCCGGGGTGGCCCGCGGTCTGCTGACGCGCGCTCAGGTGGAGGCGGTGCGGCTGCGGGTGGAGGAGCTGCTCGGCCCGTTCGACGTGTGGGCGGTGTGTCCGCACGGCCCGGACGACGGCTGCGGTTGCCGCAAGCCCGCGCCGGGCCTGGTGGTGGCGGCGTGCGCACGGCTGGGCGTCCCGGTGGAGCGCGCCGTGGTGATCGGGGACATCGGCGCCGACATGGGGGCCGCCCGGGCCGCGGGCGCCCGCGGCGTGCTGGTGCCGACCCCCTTGACCCTCCCGGAGGAGGTCGAGGCCGCTCAGGCCACGGCGCGCGATCTGCTCGCGGCGGTGCGCCTGGTGCTGGGCCCCGGGGACGGCTCCGGTGACGGCCCGCGCGCCGCCTCGATCGCGGGGGAGGCACGATGACGGACGCACGAAGCCTTCCCCGCACGCTGGTCGTGCGCCTCGACAGCGCCGGTGACGTGCTGCTGGCGGGCCCGGCCGTGCGCGCGGTGGCGGCCGGCTCCTCGCACACGGCGATGCTGTGCGGTCCCCGCGGGGTACAGGCGGCCAAACTGCTGCCGGGCGTGGACGAGGTGCTGGAGTACGACGCCCCGTGGGTGGGTCTGGAACCGGCGCCGGTCTCCCGGGCGGCGACGCGGCAGCTCCTGCAGACGCTGACCGCGGGCTGCTTCGACCGCGCCCTGGTGCTCGTGTCGTACCACCAGAGCCCGCTGCCGATCGCGCTGCTGCTGAAGCTCGCCGGTGTCGGCTGGACGGCCGCCGACAGCGAGGACTACCCGGGCGCCCTGCTCGATCTGCGGCACCGCCGGCTGCCGCACCGTCACGAGGCCCTGGCGGCGCTGGACCTGGCGCGGGACGCCGGCTTCGCGCTGCCGCCCGGCGACGACGGGACACTGCGGGTCGCCACTCCCCCGGACACCACCCACCTCACCGGGTCGGAGCCGTACGTGGTGCTGCACCCCGGTGCCGCGGTGCCGGCCCGGGCGTGGAGTCCCGAGCGGGCGGCGCGGGCCGCGGCCGCCCTGGCCGCAGAGGGCTACCGGGTCGTGGTCACCGGGGGCCGTGGGGAACGGGAGCTGACCGCGAAGGTCGCCGGACCGCACGGGCTCGACCTCGGCGGCCTGACCGATCTGCGCCAACTGGCGGGAGTTCTGGCCGGGGCGCGCGTGGCGGTGGTCGGCAACACCGGGCCGGCGCATCTGGCGGCCGCGGTGGGCACCCCGGTCGCCTCCCTGTTCGCGCCGGTCGTACCCGCCGAGCGCTGGGCCCCGTACGGGGTCCCGCACGTGCTGCTCGGGGACCAGGGGGCGGCGTGCGCGGACACCCGCGCCCGGCACTGTCCGGTGGCGGGACACCCCTGCCTCGACGGCGTGGGCGATGCCGAGGTGCTGGCCGCCGTGGCGGCTCTCGGTGAGAGAAGGCCCCCGGCGATGCATAACGCGGATCAGGCGCGAAAGACGGACCGGGCGGATCTCGACACGGACGCTTCACCCGGCCGGGGCGAAGCGTCCGGCCCGCAGGACGCGTCGGGCCCTGAGCGCGTGTCGGCGCCGCAGGACGGGTCGGGGCCCGAGGACGCGTCCCGCCCCGAGGGTGTGTCCGGGGCGGGCCGCGGGCCCGAGACGGAACGAGGAGCGACCGTATGAACATCTTGTTGTGGCATGTGCACGGCTCCTGGACGACGGCGTTCGTCCAGGGTCCCCACACGTACCTCGTTCCGGTGACGCCGGGCCGCGATCCCGACGGGCTCGGGCGGGCCCGCACGTTCTCCTGGCCGTCCTCGGTGCGCGAGGCGACCCCCGAGCAGTTGCGGGACGCGGAGGTGGACCTGGTCGTGCTGCAACGGCCGCACGAGCCGGCGCTGGCCGAGCGCTGGCTCGGCGGCCGCCGCCCCGGCCGCGACATACCCGCCGTCTACCTGGAGCACAACGCACCGGACGGCGACGTGCCGAACACCCGGCACCCGTTCGCCGACCGAAGCGACCTGACGCTGGTGCACGTCACCCACTTCAACCGGCTGTTCTGGGACTGCGGCAGCACGCGCACCGAGGTCGTCGAACACGGCATCGTCGACCCGGGACACCAGTACACCGGCCGTCTCGCCCGAGGGGCCGTCGTCGTCAACGAACCGGTGCGACGCGGCCGTTACACGGGTACGGACCTGCTGCCCGCCCTGGCGGAGGCGGCGCCGCTGGACGTGTTCGGGATGCGCACCGAGGGCCTGGCCGGCCATCTCGGACTGCCCGAGGAGCGGTGCCGCAGCGCGGACCTGCCGCAGGCCGAGCTGCACCAGGCCATGGCGCAGCGCCGGTTCTATCTGCATCCGGTGCGCTGGACCTCCCTCGGCCTGTCGCTGCTGGAGGCCATGCACCTGGGCATGCCCGTCCTGGCGCTCGCCACCACCGAGGTGGTCGAGGCGGTCCCCCAGGGCGCCGGTGTCCTGTCCACCCGGCCCGACGTCCTGGCCCGGGCCGCCCGGCACTACCTGCACGAACCCGAAGCCGCGGCCGAGGCCGGCGCCCGTGCCCGCCAGGCGGCCCTCGGCCGGTACGGGCTCAAGCGCTTCCTGGACGACTGGGAGCGTGTGATGACGGAGGCGCGCTCATGACCTCATCCCTGCACCCCATCCAGCCCGGCACCGTCGACGACGACGGTCCCGGTTCCCTGTCGATCGCGCTGGTCTCCGAACACGCGAGCCCCCTCGCCACCCTGGGCGGAGTGGACGCCGGCGGGCAGAACGTCCACGTCGCCTGCCTGGCCGGGGCGCTCGCCGACCGGGGGCACCGGGTGACCGTCTACACCCGCCGCGACGACAAGGACCTGCCGGACCGGGTGCCGCTGCGCGAAGGGGTCGAGGTGCGCCATGTGCCCGCGGGCCCGCCGGAGCCGCTGCCCAAGGACGAACTGCTGCCGTACATGGCCGAGTTCGGCCGCTACCTGGCGCAGGTCTGGCGGGTGCGGGCGCCGGACGTGGTGCACTCGCACTTCTGGATGTCGGGGCTGGCGTCGCTGCGGGCCGTGCGCGAGCTGGGGCTGCCCCTGCTGCACACCTATCACGCGCTCGGCACCGTGAAGCGACGGCACCAGCAGCTCGCGGACACCAGCCCGCCGCGGCGGATCGCGTACGAGACGGAGGTGGGCCTCGGCTGCGACCGGGTGATCGCCACCTGCCGGGACGAGCTCGTCGAACTGGGCAGGATGGGCGTACCCGCCGGGAAGGTCAGCATCGTGCCGTGCGGCGTCGACACCGAGCTGTTCACGCCGAAGGGTCCGGTCGCGGAACGCGGCACCCGCCGGCACCGGCTGCTCCAGTTGGGCCGCCTGGTGCCGCGCAAGGGCGCGGCGGTGTCCGTCGCCGCGCTCGCCCGGCTGCCGGAGACGGAACTCGTCGTCGTCGGCGGGCCGTCGGCGGACCGGCTGGACGACGACCCGGAGGTGCGCCGGCTGCGCCGCGTCGCCGAGGAGCACGGCGTCGCCGACCGGGTGATCTTCACGGGCGGAGTGGCGCCGCACGATGTGCCGCCGCTGCTGCGCGCGGCCGACGTGGTGGTGTGCCCCGCGGACTACGAGCCGTTCGGCATCGTCCCGCTGGAGGCCATGGCCTGCGGCAGGCCGGTCGTGGCCAGCGCGGTGGGCGGCCAGTTGGACACCGTCGCGGACCCGACCACCGGGCGCCTGGTGCCGCCCCGGGACCCCGAAGCCCTCGCCCGGGCCGTCGGCGAACTCCTCGCGGACCCCGAGATGCGGGAGGCGTGCGGTGCGGCCGGCCGCCGTCGCGTGCTGCGCAGGTACGGCTGGGGACGGGTGGCCGCGGCGACCGAGGCGACGTACTGCTCCGTCCTGGACGCCCAGCCCGCGGCCACGGGGGTGGTGTGAGCACGCCCGGCCCCCGACAGCGTTCCCGACCCACCGCGGAGCACCGACGTCCGAAGGAGGTGCGGGTCCGGCCGCCGTCCCCGTGACGCGGTACGCCCGATCAGCATGACCGATTCTTCTGCATCCCTTGCACTCGATGCCGCGCATCTGCACTGCCGGTCACTGGAGCAGGCGCTCGTCCGGCTGCGCCGCGACGGCCTGCACCGGATCGCGGAGTGGGGCGGCCGGCTCGCCATCGTCCTTTCCGCCGGCGGCCGGCTGCTGGCCGCGGGCAACGGCGGCAGCGCCGCGCAGGCCCAGCATCTGACCGCCGAGCTGGTGGGGCGCTACCGGCAGGAACGGCCGGCCTACTCGGCGATCTCGCTGCACGCGGAGACCTCCAGCGTGACCGCGATCGGCAACGACTACGGCTTCGACCAGGTCTACGCCCGCCAGGTGGCCGCCCACGGCCGCCCGGGTGACGTGCTCGTGCTGCTGTCCACCTCCGGCCGCAGCGCCAACCTGATCAGCGCGGCCGTGACGGGCCGCAAGGCCGGACTGCGCGTGTGGGCGCTGACCGGGCCGGCTCCGAACCCGCTGGCGGAGGCCGCCGACGAGGCGCTGTGCATCGACGTCGGCAGCACCGCCACCGTCCAGGAGGCCCATCTCGTGGCCGTGCACCTGCTCTGCGAGAGCTTCGACGCGGCGCTCGGCGCCGCCCCTGTGCACACCGCCGCGCCGCGTGCGGTCGGAGTACACGGGAGGGCGTCGTGACGGGGCGGGGTCCGCTCGTGGTCGTCGGGGACGTCCTGCTCGACGAGGACATAGAGGGTGTCGCCACCCGGCTGTCGCCGGACGCCCCCGCTCCGGTCGTCGACGTCACCGAGGACCGGTGTCATCCCGGCGGCGCGGGCCTGGCCGCCGCGCTGGCGGCCCGCGGCGGCCGTGAGGTGGTGCTGGTGACCGCGCTCGGCGACGACGCGGCCAGCGAGGCCGTACGCCGTGACCTGCGCGGCCGGGTGCGGTTGGTGGAGATCCCGCTCAAGGGCAGCCTGCCGGTCAAGACGCGGGTGCTGGCGAGCGGCCGGCCCCTGGTGCGGATCGACCGGGGCGGCGGTACGCCCGGGGAGCCGGACGCCGCGGTGCGGGATGCGCTGGCGCAGGCGCACGCCGTGCTGGTCGCCGACTACGGGCGGCACACGGCCGGTGCCGTGCGGGAGCATCTTCAGGCCGTGGTGCCGCGTACGCCGCTGGTGTGGGACCCCCACCCCCGCGGCGACACTCCCGTGCCGGGGGCACGCCTGGTCACCCCGAACGCGACGGAGGCGTCCGCCCTGTGCCCCGGCGACGGCGACTCGCTGCGCGCGTACGCCGACCGGGCCGCTCGGCTGGCGGAGCGCTGGCAGGCGGCGGGCGTCGCCGTGACCCTCGGGGACCGCGGGGCGCTGCTGGCCAGGCCGGGCAACGGCACGCCGATGCTGGTGCCGCCGCCGTACCGGGCCAGCGGGGATCCGTGCGGTGCGGGCGACTGTTTCGCCGCTACGACGGCGGCGGCGCTGGCGGACGGCGCGCTGCCGGAGGAGGCCCTGCAACGGGGCGTCGCGGAGGCCGCCGCGTTCGTGTCGGCGGGCGGGGCCGGGAATCCGGCGCTGTGGCGGACCTCGCCCCCTCCCGCGGCGGAGACGCCCCGCACCGACGCCTTCGCGATCGCGGAGCGCGTCAGGGCGCGGGGCGGCACCGTGGTGGCCACCGGCGGCTGCTTCGACCTGCTGCACGCGGGGCACGTGGGCCTGCTGGAGAGCGCGCGGCGCATCGGCGACTGCCTGATCGTCTGCCTCAACTCCGACACCTCGGTCGCCCGTCTGAAGGGTCCGGGGCGCCCGCTGAACACCGTGGCGGACCGGGCGCGGGTCCTGGAGGCCCTGGGCAGCGTGGACGCCGTCGCGGTCTTCGAGGAGGACACCCCGGAGACGCTGCTGAAGCGGCTGCGGCCGGATGTGTGGGTCAAGGGCGGCGACTACTCGGTGCAGGACCTGCCGGAGGCGGAGGCGCTGCGGGGGTGGGGCGGGCAGGCCGTCGTCCTGCCGTACCTCGACGGCCGCTCCACGACGCTGCTGGCCCGCCGGGCGGCGCGGGCCGCCGTGCCCCCGGTGCCCCCGTCGTGAGGGCACCCGAGGCGCACCCGCCGCGGGTGCTGGTGCTGCGGGCGCTGGGGCTCGGTGATCTGCTGACGGCGGTGCCCGCGCTGCGGGCGCTGCGCCGGCATCTGCCCGGCCACGAGATCGTGCTGGCAGCGCCCGGGCGGCTGGCGCGGGCCGCCGCCGCGACCGGCGTGGTGGACCGGCTGCTGCCCGCCTCGGCCCCCGGCCGGGCGGTCCCCGCCGAGCTGGACTGGACCGGGCCCGCGCCCGATCTGGCGGTGGATCTGCACGGCAACGGCCCGCCGAGCCATCTGCTGCTGCAGCGGCTCGGGCCGCGGCGGCTGTTCGCCTACGCGCACCCGGGCACTCCCGGCATCGCCGGTCCGGTGTGGCGGGAGGACGAACACGAGCGGGAACGGTGGTGCCGCCTGCTCGCCTGGTACGGCGTCCCGGCGGACCCTGGGGACCTGTCGGTCCCGGCGCCCGCGACGGCCTCCCCCGCACCGGGCGCCGTCGTGGTGCACCCGGGGGCCGACGCCGCCGCGCGGTGCTGGCCGCCGGAGCGGTTCGCGGCCGTGGCGCGGGAGGTGCGCCGCTCGGGCCACGACGTCGTGGTGACCGCGGGCGCCGGGGAGGGCGTGCTGGCGCGGAACGTGGCGGCGCGGGCGGGGCTGCCGCCGGACGCGGTCGTGGGGGGCGACGGCGACGTGCCGTTCGACCGGTTGGCCGCACTGGTGGCGGGGGCGCGCTGCGTGGTGGTCGGCGACACGGGGCTGGCCCATCTGGCCACGGCGCTGGGGACCCCCTCGGTGGTCCTGTTCGGCCCGGTCGCTCCCCGGCTGTGGGGGCCACCGCCGGACCCGCGGCACCGGGTGCTGTGGCACCCGGGCGGCGACGACGGGCCGAGGCCGGGGGACGCGCACGGGAGGGTGCCGGACGAGCGGCTGCTGAGGATCACGGTGGCCGAGGTCACCGAGGCGGTGCACGGGGTGCTGGAGCGCGGGAGGCAGCCGGGGCCGGGCGGTGGCACACGGGGTGCGGGCCCCGGAGCACTGACGACGGGTCTGCGGACTCGCGGCTGACGGACCGAGACGGCAGGCCTGGGCACCGGGGAGGGGCCTACGGACGGCTACGGACGGACGGCGGACGGGCGGCGTGAGCAGGGGCCCTCAGTCCCGTCGCCTGCGGCGGGCGGCAGCGGTCGCCCGCCACCGGCCCGCCCCGACGGCTCAGGCCGCGGTGCCGAGGCTCGGTACTCCGCGCTCCTCGGTGTGGAGTACCACCGCCGGTGTGGCGCGGCGACGGCGCAGGACGAAGCCCGTTGCGATGGTGCCCGCGATGACCGCGCCGCCGACGACGAGGGCGCCGCGGGCTCCGGCGAGCTGCATGAGGAGGCCGAGCGCGGGCGGGCCGCCGAGGCCCCACGCCGTGCTGATGGTCCTCCACACGCCGAGCACGCGGCCGCGCAGGTGGGCGGGCGGGTCGGTCTGCAGGACGGTGGTCCCGGCGGTGTCCGAGACGGACTCCACCACGGCCATCGGCAGGACCAGCGCGAGCAGCACCGCGAGCGACGGCGAGAGCCCCGCCACGATCTGGAGGAGGCCGCCCACGGCGGCCAGCGTGCCCACCACCCGCACGGAGGGCCGGCGCAGCCGGGCGCCGAGGACCGCACCGACGATGCCTCCGACGGCGAGGACGGTGGACACCGTGCCGAACGCCGCGGCGCCGCCCGCGAGCGGGCCGGTGACCAGGACGGCCAGGGTGAGGCCGTAGTTGCGTCCGAAGATCGCACTGATCCCGGTGACGCCCGCGAGGGCCACCAGCCGTGGGCGGCGGGCGAAGAACGCGAGCCCCTGCCGCACGGTCATGTCCTCGGCGGCCGGCCGGCTGCCGCGCTGGGCCGGGCCGGCCGGCGCACGGCGCGCGGGAGCCCGTACGGCGCCGGGTGCCGGGCGGAGGAAGGGGATGACGGAGGTGACGAACAGGAAGGAGATCCCGTTCGCGGCGTAGGCGGCGGCCGTGCCGAAGAAACCGACCGCCACACCGGCGAGCGCCGTACCGGCCAGCCGGCCGGCGCTGTGCACCAGCGAGCCCACGCCGATCGCGGAGGGGACGTCCTCCTCGCGGACGAGGTCGTTGCCCAGCAGCGCGCACGCGGGGCCGTCGACGGTGGCGATCAGGCCGGTGACGGCGGCCAGCGCCATCAGCACGGGCACGTCGAGCCGGCCGAGCACGACCAGGACGGCCGTCGTGAAGGCGACGGCGCCCAGGAGCGCCTGGCTGACGGCGGCGGTCAGCTTCCTCGGCAAGCGGTCGACGGCGGCGCCGCCCGCCAGGCTCACCAGCAGGGCGGGGGCGGCCTGGACGGAGATCGACAGGCCGGTGGCGGCGGCGGACCCGGTGATCTTCAGGACCAACAGGTTCTGCACCGTGAGCTGCATCCAGGTGCCGGCGTTGGAGACGAGGTTCGCCAGGGACCACCAGCGCATGCTGCGGTACTTCAGGGATCTCCAGGGGGAGGAGGACTCGGCCGCCGGAGCCGCGGAGGCGTCCGGCGCGGGAGCAGCCGGTATGAGGGCAGCAGGGGGCGCGGAAGCGACAGGGGAAGAAGGCACAGTGATCTTCGGGGAGGGGTCCTGGGCGGACTCACACGGAACATCGGCGGGAGCTCGGTACACCGGCTGCGCTGCGCGGTCGCTCCCCCGGGTCTGACGGGTGCCGTGTCGCCGGTGAGCCGCGGTACGGGTCCCGGTGGGTCGGCGTCGACCATCGTGGCAGACGGGACCGCCGAGTCGTCGGCGAGGGCTGCGGACAGGGGGCCGTACACACGCCAAGTCCCCGACCGTGTCGGGGACTTGGCGTTCCTGTGTACTTGCTCACAGCGTCCGTGGCCGACCGCCCGCGGTCAGTCCTCCAGTTCCTCCTCGATGGGGGCCCTGGGTGCGTCCCGCAGGTGCTGCGACAGCCCCGGTTTGCCGCCCTCGCGCGCCTGCTCGGCACGCTGTGCGGCGGTGTGTCCGAGGTCGGAGTCGGGGTCCACCCGGACCGACCGCGCCACATCCTCCCGGCTGGTGTACTCCTCGGGCGGGATGCCGCGCAGCGCCTTGACCACCTCGTCGGAGGCTCCGGCCGCACGCGCCGCCGTCAGCAACCGGTCCTTGTCGGCCGGGAAGTCGACGTCCTTGAGGGCGCCGAGCACCTCCGGCACGTCGGTGTGCGCTACGGCGAGTACCCAGAGACCAGGCCGTGAACACCCTGAAGACCCGGGAGTGCGCGCCCGGGCCCTTCGTCGCCCGTTCTGCGTGTCGCACGGCACATACGGCGGACCGTGCGGCGAAGCTGACCTGGGCGGGGCCGGTGAACGGCCACGTCCTGGCCCCCGTCACGCATGCCCGGCGGCGCTGCGGGCACCCACGGGACGCACGGGCCCGGCGTGAGAGAGGAAGTGTTCGATGCAACCGATCGCCTCGGGGCCGCGAGCACTGGCCGTCACGGTGGTGAACCAGGGGGATCTCGACGCGGCGCGGGCCCAGATGGGTTTCTCCCTCGCCTGGCACATCGTGCTGGCCTGCCTCGGCGTGGGCCTGCCGCTGCTGACCCTGGTCGTGGAGTGGCGGGGGGTGCGGACCGGAGATCCCTCGTACCGCCTCCTCGCCCGCCGCTGGGCCCGCGCCATGGGCGTGCTGTTCGCCGTGGGCGCCGTGTCCGGCACGATCCTCAGCTTCGAGATGGGTCTGCTGTGGCCGGGTCTGATGGGAACGTACGGCCAGGTGATCGGCCTGCCCTTCGCCATGGAGGGGATCGCCTTCTTCATCGAGGCGATCTTCCTGGGCATCTACCTGTACGCGTGGGACCGGCTGTCGCCCCGCACCCATCTGCTCACCGGTGTGCCGATCGTGGTCGCGGGTGTGGCGTCCGCGTTCTTCGTGGTGTCCGCCAACGCCTGGATGAACCAGCCGCGCGGCTTCACCCTGCGGGACGGCAAGGTGGTGCACGTCGACCCGTGGGCGGCGATGTTCAACCCGGCCACCCCGCCGCAGACCACGCACATGATCCTCGCGGCCCTGATGGTCGCGGCCTTCCTGACGTCCAGCGTGTACGCGGTTGCCCTGCTCCGCGGCCGCCGGGACCGCTACCACCGGCTCGGCTTCACCGTCCCGCTGGTCCTGGGCGCGATCGTCGCACCGGTGCAACTGGTCGTCGGGGACTGGGCGGCGCGTTTCGTCGCCCACTACCAGCCGGTCAAGCTCGCCGCGATGGAGGGTGTCTACCGCACCGGTGACCACGTGCCGCTGACCATCGCCGGCATCGCGGGGCCGAACGGCCTGCGGTACGGGCTGGAGATCCCCGACGGGCTGTCGCTGCTGGTCGGCTACAGCCCGAACACGGTGATCAAGGGCCTGGAGACGGTGCCGCCTGGTCTGCGCCCTCCCGTCACCGGTGTCCACCTGGCCTTCGACCTGATGGTGGCCTGCGGCCTGTTCCTGCTCGCGGTGAGTGTGTGGCTGCTGGTGCTGGGCCTGTACCGCAGGCGTCACCCCGGCCCCTGGCTGGAGGGGGAGAGCCGCCCGTTGCGCGCCTTCCTCGCGCTGGGCGTCCTGACCGGGCCGGCCGCGGTGATCGCCCTCGAGTGCGGCTGGACGGTGACCGAGGAGGGGCGTCAGCCGTGGATCGTCTGGGGGCTGCTGCGCGTCCACGACGCCGTGAACGTGGCCCCGGGGCTGATGGCCGGGTTGTGGCTGGTGATCGCCGTGTACATCGCGATGACCGTGGCCACGGTCTACGTGCTGCGCCGTCTGACGCGCGACCGGCCCGTTCCGCTCGCTCCCCAGGAGCAGGACGTACGGGAGTACCCCGTTGTCTGACCGCTCGCCCTTGCTGTGTGTCCGCACCACCGTGACGGGGGGACCCTGATGCTCGCGAACACGGCCCTGGCCGTCATGTGGGTCGGTCTGACCTGCTACGCCCTCTTCGGCGGAGCCGACTTCGGAGCGGGCCTGTGGGACCTGCTCGCCGGGGGCAGCGAACGCGGCAGGGCGCCACGGCGGCTCATCGAGCACAGCATCGGCCCGGTGTGGGAGGCCAACCACGTCTGGCTGATCTTCGTCGTCGTCATGCTGTGGACGGGCTTCCCGCCCGTGTTCGCGGCGGTGATGTCCACCCTCTACATCCCGCTGACGCTGACGGCTCTCGGGATCATCGCCCGCGGTGCCGCGTTCGCGTTCCGCAAGGTCAGCACGGAGGTGTGGCAGCAGCGGCTGTTCGGCGGCTGCTTCGCGCTGTCGTCGGTGGTGACGCCCTACTTCCTCGGCTCGGTCGCCGGAGCCGTGGCCTCGGGGCGGGTTCCGCCCGGCCTGGCGAAGGGGAACCTGGTCACGAGCTGGCTCAATCCCACGTCCGCGCTGGGCGGTGTGCTGGCCGTCCTGACGTGCGCCTTCCTGGCGGCCGTGTATCTGAGCGGGGACGCGGCCCGGGCCGGGGAAGAGGGCCTGGCGGCCTACTTCCGCCGCCGGGCCCTGGTCACGGGGGTGGTGACCGGCGTCGTGGCGCTTGCCGGTATCGCCGTACTGCACGCGGACGCGCCGCAGCTCTTCCACGGCCTCACCCATCGGGCGCTTCCCCTGGTGGTGGTCTCGGCCGTGCTGGGCGTGGTCAGCCTGGGCCTGCTGGTGCGGGTGAAGCCCGCGGCGGTGCGGGTGACGGCGGCCACGGCCGTCGCCGCGATCCTGTGGAGCTGGGGAGCCGCCCAGTACCCCGCGATGCTGCCCCCGTCCGTCACCGTCGGTGACACCGTGGCGCAGTCGTCCGTCCTCGGGGCGAGTCTCGCGGCGCTGGCGGCCGGTGCGGTGCTGCTCGTCCCGTCGCTGCTGTGGCTGTACTCGCTGTTCCAGCGCCGTCCCGAACCGGCGGGCGGGGACGGCGAGCGCGGGGCCTGAGCCGCGGCTCGCGCGGCCGTGGCGGTACGGCGGCGGATCGCGCGCTCGGTCGGCGCATGGCCTCGCCGGGGCCCGGGTACTCGGGGGTCCGGCGCTTTTGGCGGCGCCGCGTCAACCCGAAATCTCACCGCCTGGAGGAGCCATGGCGGGTGTCAGCCCCACAGATCTGCAGAAAGCACTGTCCGGCGCGGAGTACCCGGCCGACACCGAGCAGCTCAAGAAGGTCGCCCGGGACAACCGCGCTCCCAAGGAGATCACCGAGCGCATCGACCACCTCGGTAAGAAGAAGTTCCAGAATCCGGCCGAGGTGAGCAAGGCGGTGTTCGAGAACGAGTGATCCGACGTCCGAAGTGCGGCGGCCGGGGCCGAGGTGCCCCGGCCGCGGCGCGTGCGGCCGGCGTCAGCCGACGTACTTGCGCGCCGGGGAGGTCCGCCGCGCCTCCTCCAGGGCCACCAGCCGGGCCTCGAGGTCGGCGGGCACGGGATCGCGCTGCTTCAGGACCCACGGAAGGCCCGCCGCGGCCCGCGCGAACGCGCGTACGGACGCGTGGTCCCGGGGGACGGTGCGCATCAGGTACCAGGTGCGGCGCAGCGCCGACGGCCAGGGGCGGCGCAGCCAGGTGAACCAGAGGGTGTTGCGCAGTCCGAGGACGCGCCGTTCGGTGCTGTCCCGTACCCGGGACGCCGCGTGATGGATGGTCAGTTCCGGTACGTAGCTCAGCCAGTGGCCCCGGCGGAGCAGGTCGGTGGCGAGGAGTTCCTCCTCACCGCCCAGCCACAGCCCGGGGTGGAAGCCGCCCGCGTCCCTGAAGGCGCTGACGCGCATCACGGTCGCGGCGGCGAGGAACGACCCCAGGGCGGGGCCGGGCAGCCAGTCGGGGCCCGTGAGGGGTGAGTCGCGCAGCTCGGCGACGACGGGGTCCTCCTCCCCCGACGGCTCGACCACGATGCGGGCCGTGACGGCCGCGAGCCGTGGACGGGCGTCGAGGAGGTCCGCGGCCCGGCGGAGTGATCCCGGTTCCCACCAGGTGTCGTCGTCGCAGAACGCCACATAGGGCGTCTGTACGTGACGCACGGCCAGGTTGCGGCCGACCGCTCCCAGGTTGCGCCCGGGGCGCAGCAGCCGGACCTCGGGGAAGTGCCGGGTGACGGCGTCGGCGGTGCCGTCGGTGGATCCGTTGTCGGTGACGACGACCCGGGGACGCTCGGGAAGGTCCCGCAGGGTCCGCAGGGTGCGCAGAAGTTCCGGGCGGCGGTCGCGGGTGATCACCACGACCGTGGTCCGGGGGTCGGGGCGGACGTCGTCGCCGTGTGGTGTGCCGGTGGCGTTCCGGGGTGTCGTGGCGGGCGGGTGAGAGGGATCGTGGGGCATGTCCGCTCGTTCTCGGTCGTCGGTGCTCATGGGGTGGCCCGCTCCAGCAGGCGGACGGCGTGCTCGGTCCGTGCGGGCAGCGGTTCGCGGTCCCTGAGGGCCGCGGGGAGCCGGGCGATCGCGCCGCTCAGCGCCGCCACCGCGTCGCTCTCACCGCGGGCCGCCGCCGCGGCGAGGCGGGCGGTGTGGCTCAGGGCCACCGTGACGGGACGGCGGAGCCATGCGGTGAGCAGGGCGTTGCGCCGTTGCACCGCCGTGCGGCCCGGGCGTTCGCCGGGGTCCGGATGGTGATGGGCCGTCACCCAGGGCACGTAGCTGACGCCCCAGCCGCGGGCCGCGAGGTCGTAGGCCAGCAGGGTCTCCTCGCCGCCGAAGAACAGCACCCGGTGGTAGCCGCCGGCCTCCAGGAAGGCCCGGCGGCGGACCACCGCCGCGCAGGCGAGGAAGCCGAGCACCGGGCGGCCGGGCAGCTCGGGGTCGGGCGGCAGGGGCGAGTGCGCGAGGACGGAGTTCAGCGGGTCCTCGGCGGCGTCCGGGCCGACCAGGGTGCGGGCGGCCAGCAGGCCGAGCCGCGGGTGGGCGTCGAACACGTCCGCGGCGGTGTCCAGGGCGCCCGGGGCCCACCAGGAGTCGTCGTCGCTGAAGGCGACGTAGGGCGTGGTGGCGTGCCGTACCGCGATGTTGCGGCCGAGGGCCCCGGTGTTGCGTCCGGCGGACAGGAGGCGCACGCCCAGCGGGTGCTCGCGCACGGCGGCCGGGGTGCCGTCGGTGGAGCCGTTGTCCACGACGACGACGGGTGGCCGCTCGGGCAGCTCGGCGAGCCGGTCCAGGGTGCGCAGCACGCTGTCACGGCGGTCGCGGGTGATCATGGCCACGGTGACGCGGGAGGCGGGCCCGGGGGGCGCGTCGATGTCGTTCACGCGCCCTCCCGGAGGAGCTTCTGCACCCCGCGCAGCACGTCGTGGGCCGTGATTCCGTGCGGACTCGGGCGGGCGCTCCCGTCCGCACGTGGGCCCCTTTCGTCGCCGAGGAGGATGCCGGGCACACCGTAGGGCTCGCGACGGGGATCCACCGGGGAGCGGAGCGAGACGACGGGGGTGCCGGTGGCGGCGGCGAGCTGGGCGGGGCCCGTGCTGCCGGTGACGACCACGTCGGCGGCCCGCACCACCCCCGCCAGGGTCCGCGCGTCCGTACGGCCGCCGAGGTCGACGGCCGTGCCGCCGCTGACGTGCCGGGTCAGGGCGGTCTCGTGCGGGCCGCCGGTGACGACGACGCGATGGCCGGCGTCGGCGAGCAGGGCGACCGCCTCCGCGCAACGGTCGGGGTCCCAGGCACGGTTCGGCGTTCCGGCACCCGGGTGGACGACCACGTAGGGGCCGTTGCCGGTGAGGCCGGCGGTGTCGGGCGACGGCAGCACCCGCAGCCGCCCGTCGTCCCCGTCCCTGAGCGAGAAGCCCGCGGCGGCCGCGGTCTCCAGTGCCTCCTCGGCCTCGTGGCGGCCCGACCGGTGCCGGGTCGCGCCGTCGAGGGGGCGGACGGTCGCGACACGGCGCGCCCGGACGTCGCGCAGCACCTCTGCGGCGGGCAGGGGGCCCCGGTGCGGCGGGGTGAGGTCGAGCGCCACGTCGTAGGACGCCTCGCGCAGGTGCCGTGGCAGGCGGCCGGTGTGCGCCTCGGCCTCGGCCGGCGGGTCGCCGCCGTCCCGGGGGGCCTCCCACACGGCGACGTCGTCGACATGGGGCAGCAGCCGGGCGGCGGGTGCGCCGCGGGGGCCGCACAGCAGTGTCACGTGGCCGGCCCGGGTGGCGGCCGCCCGGATCGCAGGGCCGGTCAGCAGGACGCCCCCGAAGCCGCCGAGCCGCACGACGAGTGCCTTCACCGTGCCCCTCCCCCGTGCGAGCGTCCCTCCGGGGTGCCGTCCGTGAAGGCGGCGATCGTCCGCTTGAGCCCTTCCTCCCAGGCCACCTTCGGCACCCAGCCGAAGAGTTCGCGGGCGAGGGTCGTGTCGGGGCGGCGCCGCGCGGGATCACCCGGATCGCGGTCGACGAACGTCAGGCGGGAGTCCGAGCCGGTGAGGGCGATCACCCGGCGCGCCATCTCCTCGACGGTGGTCTCCTCGTCGCCGCCGATGTTGACGGGCCGCACGGACCGGCTGGCGGCGACCCGCAGGATGCCGTCGACGGTGTCGTCGACGTAGCACAGGGAGCGGGTCTGGCGGCCGTCGCCCTCGATGGTGACCGGCTCCCCGGCCAGTGCCTGCCGGATGAAGGTGGGGATGGCCTGGCGGCCGTCCGCCGGCATCCGGGGGCCGTAGGTGCTGAACACCCGTACGATCCCTGCGTCGGTGCGGTGGGCCCGCGCATGGGCGGTGGTGAGCGCCTCGGCGAACCGTTTGCCCTCGTCGTAGGCGCTGTGCGGTCCCACGGGGTCGACGTCGCCCCAGTGGTCCTCGCGCTGCGGGTGCAGCGCCGGATCGCCGTACACCTGACAGGAGGAGCCCAGCAGGAACCGCGCACCGTCCCGGTCGGCGACGGCCAGCGCGTTGCGCGTGCCGTGACCGCATGCGTCGAGCGTCTCCAGGGCGCGGCCCCGGGCGTCGGCGGGCGAGGCGGGACCCGCGAAGTGCAGCACCACGTCGTAGGGGCCGGCGAGGGCGTCCCGGCTCTCGGGCCGTGCGATGTCGCACTCCACGAACCGGAAGCCCGGCCGCCCGGTCAGATGGGCGATGCCGGCCACCGATCCCCACCTCAGGTCGTCCGCGCAGTCGACCTCCACCCCGCTGTCGAGGAGACGTTCGCACAGGTGTGACCCGAGGAACCCGGCGCCTCCGGTCACCGCGGCGCGGCCCCAGAAGGGCCGGGCCGCGGGGAGCGGGGAGAACGTCGTCGTCGGCGTCATCAGCACGTTCTTCCTTCCGCCTTCCTTCCGCCGATGGGGACTCATGCCGGCGCGGCGGCCGGTCGAGTGCCCCGGCGCGGCGTTCTCATGCTCCGGCCTGCGGTGAGGGCGTGCCACAGCGGTGCCGGGCCCGGCCGCCGACCGCGGCCGGCGCGACGGCACAGCGTTGGCCCGTACGAGTGAAACCCTGCGGTCGGCCGGAGCGTCGCGGCATCCCACGGGCCGAACGGGGTACTTCGCCGCCATGCGGGTGAGTGTGATCGACGTGGGTTCCAACACGATCCGTCTGATGGTGGCGGACGCGGAGCGCGGTGTGCCCCTTCCGGTGCACACCGCCAAGTGGAGGCAGCGGCTGTCCGACCAGACGGACGCGGACGGGCGGATGGCGGACGCGGCTGTGGAGCAACTGGCCCGGTCGGTCGCCGAGGCCGCCGCGACGGCCGAGCGGTGGGGCTCCCAGCCACCCCTGGCGTTCGCGACCGCGGTGGTGCGGGCCGCGCCCAACCGGCAGGAGGTCCTGGACGCGGTGCGCGGCGAGACCGGTGTGGCGCTGTGCACGCTGCCCGGCGAGGTGGAGGCGGAGCTGACGTTCCTCGCGGCACGGCGCTGGATGGGCTGGCGGTCCGGGCCGCTCGCGCTGCTCGACATCGGCGGCGGTTCGCTGGAGGTCGCGTTGGGACGGGGCAGCCGTCCGGACTTCGCCGCGTCACTGCCCCTTGGGGCGAACCGGCTGACCCGGGAGTTCTTCGCCGAGAACGATCCGCCCACCCCGGCGGACATCAAGGGGCTGCGCCGCAAGGTCCGTCATGAGCTGCGGGACGTGGCCACGCGCGCCCGTTGGGAGAGCCCCTGCACGGCAGTGGCGACCTCCCGCACTTTTCAGCAGCTGGCACGGTTGTGCGGGGCCGCGCCGGGGCGGCACGGTCCGTTCGTGCACCGTGAGTTGCGCCGGGGCGACCTGCGGCGGGCCATCGACGACCTGGCCTCCCGCCGGTCGGCGGAGCGGGCCGAACTGCCGGGCATCTCCGCGCCTCGGGCGGCCCAGAGCCTGGCGGGCGCCCTGGTCGGGCACACGGTCATGAAGCTGGGGAACTTCAAGACGGTGACCATCTGCCCCTGGGCGGTCAGGGAGGGGGTGCTGCTGCGGTCCATCGAGGACGGTTTCGGCTGGTGGTCGAAGGCCGCGCAGCACGGCGGCACGGAGACGCCGCCTGGTGTCGCCGTTCCGCTGCGCGTGGCGGAACCGACGGCCTGACCGGCCACGGACACAGCGGCGTCCGTGCCGCGCGGCTCCGGTCCTGCGGCCCGGACGCCGCTGTGTGGGCCGAGCCTCGTCTCCGCGTGAGTAGGTCCCGCGCGTGAATAGGTCCCGCCGGCGGGTGACCCGCCGTCCCCGGCTACCCGTGACGCCCGCTGGCCCTTCCGGCCCGGTCCGTCAGGGCCGCCACGAGTGCCGGGGCGTTGTCGTCGTCCGGGTCCTCCAGGAACTCCCGCCGCACCTGCCGGGCCGCCACCCGGCCGGAGGTCAGGCACCACTGCCACCAGTGGTCCAGCCGCCGGGTGGTGAGGCGGTCCACGGGGACCAGGGCGGGCCACCCGCAGGCCTCGGCCTGGGCGGTCAGCTTGGCGCCGCCCTCGACGGGGTCCACGGCCAGGGCCGGCACTCCGCCGCGCAGCGCGAGCACCAGTCCGTGCAGCCGGTCGGTGACCACCAGGTCCATCCGGGACAGCACGGACTCGAACTGTCCGGGCGTGGCGCACAGCCGCCAGTCGTGGCTGTCGAGCCGGGTCTCCAGCTCCACCCGCGCGCAGTCCTTGCCGGCCAGCCACCGGGTGACCGTCTCGGCGGCCTCGTCGTGGCGGCGCCTCCCCCCGTACTCGTGCTGCCCGTGCGTGAGGATCACCCCCACGACGGGCGTGGTCGTCTCGGTCGGCGCGTGGGTGGACAGATCGGGCACCGGGCCCATGGCGGGCGCGTCCCGCGGCAGGACCCGGTGGAATCCGGTCACGGCCGGGTCGTCGGCGTCCAGCACGGAGGTTCCGACCGCGATCCGCACACAGTGCGCGAAGCGCCGGTGCAGTTCCTCGACCTGGGGCCCGTGCAGCGGCCCGCAGATGAAGACCAGATGCGAATAGGAAGCGGGCCGTACCTCGTCCAGGTGCAGCGCCGACGGCCGGAAGCCGGGGCTCCATGCCACGTCGTAGGGGATGCCCTGGTGGCGCAGCACGTCCTCGACCCGCCGCAGGGCCAGCACGTCCCCCGCGGTCGCCTCACCGTTCAGGAAGCTGAACCATCCGGTCAGCAGAGTCCTCAGATTCCTCGCACACACAACGCCTCACGAGTGCCCCCTCGTTACGGGCTCACTCATGCCCTGAAGGGATCACGGGTGTCCGGGCGGTGGCTCACGGGCATCCGGGCGCGTGGGCTCACAGGCATCCCGGCGAGGGTTCACGGGGATCCCGGCGGGGTTCGCGGGCATCCCGGCGGGGTTCACGGGCATCCCGGCGGGGTTCGCGGGCTGACCTCGCGGGCATGACCGTGGCCGTCCACCGGCCCCGAGTCGGCACGCCCGGCGGCTGCGGTATCGTCCGGGCCGTCGGGGCCCGTACGGCACGGGCCGGACGGTGAGCCCGTAGGCACGGGCCGGGAAGTTCACGGAGTGCTGTCGACGAGGTGCCCGCCATGACCGAACCCGAGCAGGGGCCGGCCGCCGCGGCGGCCCGGTTCACCGGGCGTCCGGTGACCGGTGAGCGTCCGGTGTCCGGGGCGCTCACAGAGGTCACCCTCGACGGTGGCCGGGTCGTGATGGTCAAGCACGGCGACGATCCGGGCCCCTTGCGGGCCGAGGCGGCCGGGCTGCGCTGGCTGGCGGACGCCGGCACGGTGCGCATCCCCGCCGTGCACGGTCACGACGGGCACTGGCTGGTGACCGACCGTGTCGCGCCGGGGCGGCCGGACAGCGACGCCGCGGTGCGCTTCGGCCGCGATCTGGCGGCCCTGCACGCGTCCGGCGCGCCCGCCTTCGGCGCCCCGCCGCCCGACGGTCCCGAGGACGCGTACATCGGCCTCGCCCCCATGCGCAACGCCGCCGGTGAGGACTGGCCCACCTGGTACGCCGAGCACCGGGTGCTGCCCTATGTGCGCCGCGCGGTCGACGACGGCACGGTGCGGTCGGCCGAGGCGGCCCTCTTCGAGCAGGTCTGCGAGCGGCTGCCGGACCTGGCCGGTCCCGCCGAGCCGCCCGCCCGGCTGCACGGCGACCTGTGGAACGGCAACGTGCTGTGGGGCGCCGACGGTCACGTCTGGCTGATCGACCCGGCCGCCCACGGCGGCCACCGCGAGACCGACCTCGCCATACTGCACCTGTTCGGCTGCCCGCACCTGGACCGGGTGCTCGACGGCTACCGGGAGGCGGCCCCGCTCGCGGACGGCTGGCGGCGCCGGATCGGTCTGCACCAGCTCTTCCCGCTGCTGGTCCACACGGTGCTGTTCGGCGGCGGCTACGCGCAGCAGGCGCTCGCGGCCGCCCGCGCGGCGCTGGCGGCCTGACACGCCGCACACGCGCCCGGGCCGGGTACGGTCTGCTGGTCACCACACCTGGAGGAGCCGCCGTGTCCCGCGCCACCGACGCCTCGTTCGACCTGCTGCCCGGCGCCGACGACTCGCCGGTGATCCTTCATGTGCCGCACGGCGCCCGGGAGATACCGGACGACGTGCGCGAGGGCATCCTGCTCGACGACGCGGCCCTCGCCCGGGAGCTGGACCACATCACGGACGCGCACACCGGCGAACTGGCCGAGCTCGCCGCCGAGGCCGCCGCGCTCACGCCCTGGCGGTTCGTCAACCGGCTGTCACGGCTGGTCGTCGACCCCGAGCGGTTCCCCGACGAGCGGGAGGAGATGCTCGCCGTGGGGATGGGCGCCGTCTACACCCGTACCACGCACCGCGAGGCCCTGCGCGACGCCGGCGCCGACCCCGAACCCCTGCTTCGGCGCTACTTCCACCCGTACGCCCGGGCGATGACGGCGGCGGTCGCGGACCGGCTGGCCGCCACCGGGCGGGCCGTCGTCCTCGACGTCCACTCCTACCCGACCTCCCCTCTGCCCTACGAACTGCACGGCGACGGGCCCCGGCCGCCGGTCTGCCTGGGCACGGACCCCTTCCACACACCGCCGGAGCTGCTCGCCCTGGCACGCGCCGCGTTCGCGGACCTCGGCGGAACCGGGGTCGACAGCCCGTTCTCCGGAACGTACGTCCCCTTGGAGTTCTACGGCACCCACCCCGGGGTCACCGCCCTCATGGTGGAGATCCGCCGCGACACCTACATGGCGGAACCGGGCGGTGGAGCGGGACCCGGTCTGCCCCGCCTCGCGTCGGCGCTTGCGGCCCTGGTGGACGCGGTGTCCTGACGGCTACCCCCGCCGCGGTCACTGGAGCAGCGGGAGCTTTCCGACGATCTTGCCGACGCGGTTGCGCGGGCCCACGATGCTCACGGCGCAGTAGACGAGGTCGTCGGTGGCGGTCTTGCCCACGGTGGCCCGGTAGTCGGCGTAGACCCGGGTCTCCTGGGCCGCCACGGGCATGTCGGCGACGAAGGTGTCGGCGTACGAGGCCGCCTTGGCGCGGACGGCACGCAGGGTGTCGGCGTCCGCCGCCAGGACCGAGCAGCCGGCCCAGGGCAGCCCCGGGTGCACGGCGCCCTCGGCGTCGGTGGCGTCTTCGCCGAGCAGGCCGGTCACCGCGGACTGCGTGGCCGCCGCGACGCAGACGGCCGCGTTGACGGCGCGGCCCGCGGGCAGGTCGCGGTCGACGACCAGGACCCACTTCAGCCTGGCGGCGCGGGTCGAGACGGTGGGGTCCATCTCCTCGGGCGCGAAACCGATCGCAGTGCTGGGCGTGCTTTCCTCGGCCATGAACGTGTCTCCTGAGCATTTCTGCGGCTGATGGCCGGAATGCTAGACAAGCGTGCGACCTTCACGGGCCGTCGCCGAACTTTCGCTGGCGGGCGTGGCCGCCCGGCGGTCGACGGCGCACTTCGTGCGGCGAGTCGCCGTATGCGGCGTCGGACGTGCGATGGGCGACCGGGCCCGTCACCGTCTGCTGCGCCGGGTCGCCGGGCGTTCGGCGGCGGGTTCGATACGGCGGGGCTGGACGTGCTCGTAGATCATGGTGGTCTGCACGTCGGCGACTTCGCGGCGTTCGGTCAGCCGGTCGATGACGAAGGCGTAGACGCCGTCGACATCCGGGACGGCGACGTGGATCAGGAAGTCGTGGGCGCCGGAGGTGACGAACAGGCCGATGACTTCCGGCAGTCGGGCGGCCCACTCACGGAACCCCTCGATGACGGGGCGGGCCGGCGGCCGGATGCGGACCGCGATGAGGGCCTGGACCGGGCGGCCCACCGCCTCCAGGTCCACGGCCGCGTGGTAGCCCGTGATGACCCCGCGCTCGCGCAGCAGCCGCACCCGCTCCAGCGAGGTGGACGGGCTGACCCCGGTCCGAGCGGCCAGTTCGCGGTTCGTACGCCGCGCGTCGTCCTGCAGTTCGCGCAGCAGAGCGCGGTCCAGTGCGTCCATGTCCATGCCGCCCACTATGACGTACGGCGTTCGGCGCTCGCGGCGAAGTGCCGTACGTGTGCGCGCGGCGGCCGTGCGGGTGCGGTCTTCCGGTGCGTGCCGGGGTCCGTCGAAGCCGCCACTTTTTGTTATCGGCCGTGTCCGGGGCCGTCTCCTGTGCGCAACCGTCCCGATCGGACCACCTGACGAGACCGAGGACCCACCGACGTGAGAGCACAGATCAGCCGCCGGAGCATGCTGAAGATCGCCGGGACCGCCGCGGGCGCGGCCGCGGTCACCGTCGCCCCCGCGCCCGGGGCGTCGGCTGCGGGAACGGCCTTCGCGCACCCCGGGCTGCTGCACACCCGGGCCGACCTCGACCGCATGGCGGCCAAGGTGAAGGCGGGCGCCGCTCCCTACACGGCGGGTTTCGCCAAGCTGACCGCCAACCGGCATGCGCAGAGCGCCTGGACGGCCCGGCCGGCGGCGACCGTCTACCGGGGATCGGGCACGCCGGAGAACTACTCGGTCCTCTACAACGACGTCCACGCCGCCTACCAGAACGCCCTGCGCTGGCACGTCAGTGGCGACACCGCGCACGCGGACACCGCCGTGGCCATCCTCAACGCCTGGTCCGCCACGCTCACCAAGCTGGACGGCACGGCGGACCGCTTCCTCGCGGCCGGGCTGTACGGCTACCAGTTCGCCAACGCCGCCGAACTGGTGCGTGATCACGCCGGGTTCGACCTGGCCCGCTTCCAGAAGATGATGCGGTCGGTCTTCCTTCCCCTCAGCTCCGACTTCCTCGTCCACCACAACGGCGCCTACGTCAGCAACTACTGGACCAACTGGGACCTGGCCGCGATGGCCTGCGTCCTCGGCGTCGGCATCCTCTGCGACGACCGCACCGCGGTCGACCAGGCGGTCTCCTACTTCCGGCAGGGCCAGGGCATGGGCTCGGTCAGGAACGCGATCCCCGTGGTGCACCCCGACGGCCTCGCCGAATGGGCCGAGGCGGGGCGCGACCAGGGGCACGCCCTGCTCGGCGTGGGCCTGATGGGCACGGTGTGCGAGATGGCCTGGAACCAGGGCATCGACCTGTACGGATACGAAGACAGCCGCTTCCTCAAGGGCGCCGAGTACGTGGCCAGGTGGGGCATGGGCGGATCCGTGCCCTACACGGCGCTGACCCGGAAGAAGGGCGCACCGGGCGTCTGGTCCGGCAGCGAGACGACCAGCAGGGCGGCCGCCGTGGACCCGGCCATGACCCGCCCGATCTGGGCCATGATCGCCAACCACTACACCAAGCGCCGTGGGCTGGACGCACCCTACGTCACGCGGATCGCGGCCAGGACGGCCCCCGAGGGCGGCGGCGGGGACTACGGGCCCAACAGCGGCGGTTACGACCAGCTCGGTTTCGGCACGCTGACGTTCACCCGCGACCGGGCGTCCGCCACGGGCGCGGCCGCATCCCCGGCCCCCGGATCCGGGACGGGCGCCCGGGCCGGAGGCGGCGGATCCCCCGCGCCGTCGTCCGCGGCCGGAGCGCAGGGCGCCCGGAGCAGGGACCTGGCGGACACCGGCTCCTCGGACGTGCCCGCGTGGACCGCCGCCGCGGGCGTCACCGCCGTCGCGGGCGGACTGCTCCTGCTGCGCCGCCGCGGCCGCGCCGGGCGCGACCGCGCGTGAGCCCGCCGTCCGGCGGTCCGCCGTCGTCGGACCGCCGGGCGCCTGCTCCCCGCACACGCTGGGTACCCGACCTGCTGCGCCCGGTACGGAAGGACCGATTCCGCATCTTTCGGGATGCGCGCTGCGCCATCCGGGGCAAAGGTGAGGGGAGAATCCACTCGCGGAGGAGACAGAATGTCGACGTCACAGCCTGATGCGTCGCGTCGTCCGGCCGACGACCGTGCCACGCCGGACGAGCTGCTGCACGCGTGCCCCCTCGAGACCTCGGCCGAGGATCTGGTCCTCGCCTCGGGGCGGGACATCACCCCCCAGACCCTCGCCTGGGCGGAGCGGAAGCTCGCCTCCGAGGGACACGCCGCGCTGGACAAGCTACTGCCTTAGCGACTCCCGGTCCGGAATCACCGCGCCGGGGAGGGGGCCGCCCCCCGGAGCCGTGATTGCGGACCGGTGCGGTTGCTGCGGGGCGAGCTTCGGGCTGTCCGCGAGGAGCAGCGCGTCGGCGGCGGCGACGGCGTCGCGCACGTCCCGGGTCCCCGTCATGACGCAGAGCGTGTAGCTGACGTCCGCCAGTTCTGCCGCCGCTTCGGGTGTCTCCCGCTCGGCGAGCGCGATCCGCAGGGACGCGTACCGAGTCAGCAGTCTCCTGACGGCCTTCGGATCCGGAACGAGCACAGTCGGGCCCTTTCTCTGGTTTTTCGGTCCCGACTCCCCCGTCCCGGGGGAAGCATGCACAACTCGTCTCACACCGCGCGCGATATGGCGCGATCTCGGCCCTCCCCTCCCCCACGACCGCCCCTCACCGGACGGGGCCACGGCGCGACACGCGGATCCCCGAGCCGCCCTCCCTCCTCGCCCTTGACGTGCACGGACCATACTGGGAGGCGCCCCTGTCCCCTTTCCGCAGAGTGATCCATGGCAAAGTCCTCCACCGCCCGTGCCACGGCTCCCGACACCGTCTGGCTTGCGCGCGGGCGACACCTCGGCCCGGGTGCCGAGGACGCCGTCCGAAGCCGCCTGCGCAAGCTGAAGAGCGAGAACGTCATCCAGGACGAGACGGAGTTCGACGGCTCCCCGGACGACGCGCCCGCGCGTGTCTTCGAGGCGCGGTGGCTCGTCGCGGACGACGTCGTCGTACGGGCCCGCCTCGATCTCGGGACACCCGACGACAAGGACGGCACCCAGGACTGGGTGCTGGTGGCCGAGGCGGACCGGGCCTGGGACCCCTACTGGCCCTCACCGGCCACCGTCTTCTGGCCCGACGACCCGGACGTGCCCTGGGACCACGACGTGGTGCCCGGGCTGCGCTTCAGGGAGATCAATCCGCTGCCCGCGGAGGACCGGGCCCTGCGGCGTCTGCTGAAGGACTGCGCGCGCCACTCGTGGAGCATCCATGTGGTCGTGCACGAGGCGATGACCCCCGACGAGCGCGGACTGCGCCCCCTCGCGCCCCTGTTGCCGCCCGCTCTCAGGCACCGTGTCGTGGAACACCGGGCCGCACCCGAGCAGTTCCAGGTGGTCAACTGGGCCCTGTACGACCTCGGCGCCCGGGTGCCCCGGGGCGGCGCCGTGGTGCTGCCCGCGGCGCCGTCCGGTCCCGGCGCCGACGACAACGGGTTCAGCGTACGCACGGTCTTCCTCGACGGTTCGCGCCCCACGGAGCTGCTCGACACCGTGCGACGCTTCGCCGAGCAGCCCGCGCCCCTGCCGGAGGGCGCCGAGGAGGCCCTGTCCGCGCTGCGGGAGCAGTGGCATCTGACCACCCTCGAGGAGGAACTGGCCCTGGCACGCAGCCGGCTCGCCGCCTACGCCGAGGCGCTCGAGGCCATGACGAGGTCGAGGGACCTGTACCGGGAGGCGGCCGAACTCGCCCACGAGGCCCTGGCGGCCTACCAGGAGTCGGGGGCGCTGCCCGCACCCCGGCAGCCGCGCAAGCGGGAGGGTTTCTCCCTGCGCACCCTGGCCAAGCCCCTGGAGCGCGTGGTGGACGGGGTGAAGTCGCTCGGCGTGCCGGGCCCGCAGGACCGCGGCCCCGCCCCGGAGACGGAGCCGTCCGCGCAGACCTCCCCGGGCGGGCCGCCGGACGCCGGGGAGCCGAAGTAGCGGTACGCCTGCGGACGGACAAAGGCCCCGCCGGGTCCCGGGGGGAGGGCATCGGCGGGGCCGACGGCTCGCGATGCCAGGGGGGAGGGCGTCCGCGAGCGGTCCGAGATGCTGCTGCCCGGCTTCCCCGAAAATATGCGGGGCCGATTTCGACGCCTCCTTTCCGCCATCCGTGACAGCCGGGTGTAGACGGAGGTTTGTCGGGGTACCCGTGGCGAACTCGGTGTGGGGTGCGACTGGTGCGAGCCCGGCAGCGAGATGTTGATCACCTCCGGAGCGCGGTTCGCGGTGCATCTGTCGCCCGCCCCGGGGTAGGCGAGTCCCGCCACACCGTACGGATGGGAGGACATTGTGTCGACTGAGCAGACCCCGCTCTCCATCGATGTGACGATGCCCCGGGAGGATGTCGCGCTGGTCACTGTGAAGGGTTTCCTGGACGTCGACACAGCGACGGAGTTGCATCACCACCTCGCCAACCAGATGCACCACGGCCGGCAGCACCTGTTGCTCGACCTGTCGGAGGTGCCGTTCATGGACTCGTCGGGCATCAACATCATTCTCAACGCCTACAAGGAGACCCGTCAGGTCGGCGGTTCGATCGGCCTCATCGATCCGGCCCCGGCCGTGCAGCGGATCCTCGACCTGACGGGGGTGAGCCTGACCGTCCCGTCCTTCAAGACCGTTCAGGACGCGCTGGACGGCACGGGCGATACGCTGAGCCGCCCCTAGAGCCCCTGGGCGAGGCGTTGCCTCGAAGGCCGGACCGGGTCGTGTGTGCGCCGAGGCGAGCGGTCACCGTACAGTGGCCCGACTCGGCCGTGACCGGCTCCGTGTGCTTGCTGACGGCCAGTCAACCGGTAGCGTCATCAAGGGACTTCGTCCGCCCGCCTGATTTCCGTGTTCGTCGTCACCCGCCCGCAACGGCCCGACGCCGTGCAGTCGGCGAGGTCCCCCGATCGTTTGACGATCTCCGGGGCGTCCTCGAATACCGAGGGGGATCTCCCATGATTACAGTGGTCGCGCGACAAGGACCGCGCTCTCCGGGCAGGCTCCCCGGCCGTCGGGGGAGAGAACGTACGAAGGAGACAGGGACGTGACGGACCAGGAGTCGGCAACGAACCCAGGGGCGTCGACAAGGGTCGTGGGGGACTTCCTGCTACGCCGTCGGGAGCAGATCTCTCAGCGCTGGGCCGACCAGACGCTGTTCCGTACGGTGTTCACCGTGTCCCGCGACGAGGCGGTGGAAGCCGCGGGCTCCCTGGTGGAGGCCCTCGCCACGGTGGCCGCGTCGGGACGGATCGAGGACATGAACGCCGCCGGGTTCGCCGGGGCGCGGGACCAACTCGCGCGTATGGTGGCCTCGCGGGCCCGTGCGGGAGCGACGCCTTCACAGATCGCCGACGAGGTGGCGGCCCTGCGGTCGTCGGTGACCGAACTGCTGAGGGCGGAACTGTCCGGTTCGGACGGCGAGGCGAGCAGCGCGCACGTCGTCGCGCTCACCGTTCTGATGGGCACCCTGAGGGTGCTGGTGATGGAAACCACGCTGAGCGCGGGCGAGGAGATCATCGAGCGGCAGCGCCTGCAACTGCTCGAAGTGGCCACGCCCGTCATCAAGTTGTGGAACGGCATCGTCGCCGTGCCGCTCATCGGCACACTGGACAGCGCCCGCAGCCAGGTCGTGATGGAGAGCCTGCTGGACGCCGTCGTCACCCAGCAGGCCCGGTTCGCCATCCTGGACATCACCGGGGTGCCCACCGTGGACTCGTTGGTGGCGCAGCACCTGATGAAGACGGTCGCGGCGGCGCGCCTCATGGGCGCCGAGTGCATCGTCTCCGGTATCCGGCCGGCGATCGCCCAGACGATCGTGCATCTGGGGATCGACCTGGGCTCGGTCCTCACCCGGGCGAGCCTGGCCGACGCCCTCGCCTACGCCCTGCACGAGCTGGGCGCCGTGATCGTCGACCGGGCGGGCCACGGAGGAGGCCAGCGGTGACCGGCGGATTCGAAGGCCCTGGGGGTGCCTCCGTCCCCGTACTCAAGCTCGGCGACGTGCTGCTCGTCACCCTTCAGGGTGAACTGGAGGACAAGGCCGCCGAACAGCTTCAGCAGGACATCAGCGAGGCGATCGCGGGCAGTTCCGCCACCGGGGTGGTCATCGACGTCTCCGGTGTCGAGATCGTCGACTCCTTCCTCGGACGCGTGTTCGCGGAGATCGCGGCGAGTTCCAGGCTGCTCGCCGCGGAGACCGTCGTGGCCGGCATGCGCCCCGCGGTGGCCATCACCCTGGTGGAACTCGGCCTCACGCTGCCGGGTCTGCGCACCGCGCTCGACACCGACGAGGCCCTGCGGATGCTCACCCGGTCGTCCACGCCCCTGTCCCACGGCCGAGCACGCCAGGAGAACGCGTGACGGAGACATCGGGCCGCGTCACCACATGCCTGCCCATCCGCACGGACATGGATCTGGCGTGGGTGCGGCAGCATGTGCGGCAGGCTGCTGCCGAGATCGGTTTCGGTCTGGTGGAACAGACCAAACTGATCACCGCGGCCAGCGAGCTCGCACGCAACACACTCGTCCACGGCGGAGGCGGACAGGTCGAGTTCGCCTTCCTGGACAACGGCCGGACCCGGGGCCTGCGCCTGTCCTTCGTCGACGAGGGACCGGGCATCCCCGACATCGAGCAGGCCCTCACCGACGGCTACACCTCGGGCGGCGGCCTCGGCCTCGGGCTCGGCGGAGCCCGGCGGCTGGTCCACGAGTTCTCGATCGACTCCCGTCCCGGCAACGGCACCCGGGTCACCGTGGTCTGCTGGGCCGCCGGACCGCCACGACCCCGTGAGGAGATCCGATGACCCGCGTCCGGGACGTGCCCGTGCACGACTCGACCCGGGTACGGGATGTCGCGGTGGCGGCGCGGGAGGCCTGTGGCCAGGCGGGGTTCGATGACGGCCGTACGGCCCAGGCCGTGCTCGTCGCCACCGAACTCGCCACCAACCTGCTCAAACACGGGGGCGGTGGCCGGATGCTCATCGACACGGTCGACGCGGACCTCTCCCCGGACGCGACCGCTCGACGGCCGGCGCTGCAGATCGTCTCCATGGATCACGGTCCCGGCATCCCCGACCTCACGGCCGCACTGGGCGACGGCTTCTCCACCACGGCCTCGCTGGGTGCGGGCCTCGGCACCTGCCGGCGGATAGCGGACGACTTCCAGCTGCACAGCGCGCCCGGACGCGGCACGGTCGCCCTGGCCCGGCTGAGCGCCTCGTCGGGTCGCCGACGACACGGGCACGCCCGGCACACCCACGTCCAGGACCAGGCACCGGTGCGGGCCGGCGGCGTCAACATCCCCCTCGCCGGGGCCGTCTCGGGTGACGCCTGGGCCTGTGTGAGATCCGGGGAGCGCGTCACACTGCTGCTCGCCGACGGCCTCGGGCACGGCCCGGCCGCGGCCGAGGCCTCCGACGCGGCCGTCCGGCAGTTGCGGGACAGCCCCCATCTGCCGCCGGCGGAGCTGCTCGGCGTCCTGCACACGGTGCTGCGCAGCACCCGGGGAGCCGCCGTCGCGGTGGCCCAGCTCGACCTGGCGAAGGGGGATCTGGAGTTCTCCGGCATCGGCAACATCGGTGCCCGGTTCCGTTCCGGCGGCGGCTGGCAGCACCTGCTGTCGCATCCCGGGATAGTCGGCGCCCACCGGCCGGCGCACATTCCGTGCCGGCGGCTGCCCTGGTCGCCCGACTGCCTCCTCGTCCTGCACAGCGACGGACTGCCCAGCCGATGGTCGCTGCGCGAGGACGTGCCCTCCGCGGACCTGGACCCCGGCGTGACCGCGGCTCTGATCGTGCGGGACGCCAGCAGTGCCGCCCGGCCCGTCCGCGACGACACCACGGTGACCGTGCTGTCCCCCACACCGCCGAAGCGTGAGCCATGACCCACACCTGGCAGATCATCACCGTCGTCGACGCCGCCCGGGCCCGGATCGCCACCGCCCGGCTCGCGGCCGACCTCGGTGTCTCCGTCGTCGACCGCACCCGCCTGGTCACCGGGCTCACCGAGCAGCTCCGCCAGTGCCTCACCAAGGGCGGCGCGTGGCGGCTCACCCTGGCGACCACTCCCGCGTCCAAGCGCGACGAACAGCCACGGCTGCGGGTCACCGTCCGTCCCGACCCGGACGAGCGCCCCCACGAGGAGCCGACGTGGCAGGCCCAGGTCCCGGCGCCCGAGCGGGGCGGCCGGGCCGACGCGGTGACGGTGCGCGCCTCCCCGCCGGCCCTCGCCGAGGCCCTCTTCAGCGCCGACGACGACACCGCGCGCGTCCTTCAGGCGCTTTCGGAGCAGGAGGCGCTGGTCGCCTTCCACCGCGAGGAGCTGCACCAGACCAACCAGGGCGTCCTCGCCCTGCATGCCGAGCTGGACGCCGCCGGCCAGGCACAGCGCGCGCTGTTCGCCGCCGAGCGGGCGGCGCGCACGGAGGCCGAGGAGGCGCGCCGCCGGCTCACCTTCCTCGCCGACGCCAGCGCGGCCCTGACGGCGTCCCTGAACCACGGGGAGATCGTGCGCCTGCTCCCCGAGCTGCTGACCCCGACCTACGCGCGCACCGCCGAGGTCTGGCTGCTCGGCGACGAGGACGCGGAGTCGAGCCACGCGCCCCGCGCGGCCGCCGCCGTGCTCGCCGCCCGGACCGGCCGCCCGCAGTACGCGGCGCCCCATCCGGGGGGTCTGCCCGGTGTGGACGACCGGCCGCCCTCGGCCCTGCACCCCACACGGCCGCTGCTGTGCATTCCGCTGTCGGCCCGGCGCGCGTCCCTCGGCGTGATCACCCTCACCCCGCCCGGCGACCGGTGGGACCCGGACGACGCCGTGATGCTGATCGAACTGGCCCGCAGGGCGGGTATCGCCATCGACAACGCCCAGCGTTTCGAGCACAGCCGCGACATCGCCGAGACGCTGCAGCGGGCGCTGCTCACCGAGCTGCCCACCACGCCCGGGCTCCAACTGGCCGCCCGCTATCTGCCGGCGACCCACGGACTCAACATCGGCGGCGACTGGTACGACGCGTTCCGGCAGCCCGACGGGAGCCTGATCGCGGTCATCGGCGATGTCACCGGGCACGGGCTGCACGCGGCGGTGATGATGAGCCAGCTCCGGACGGCCCTGCGCGCGTACGCCGTCGACGGGGGCAGCCCGGGCCGGCTCCTCACCCGGCTGCACCTCTTCCTGCACCATCTGCAGCCGGACCTGTACGCCACCGCGGTCATCGCCCGTTTCCGGCCCGGCGAACCGGTGCTGACCTGGGCCGCGGCCGGTCATCCGCCCCCGGTGCTGCGCACGCCCGACGGCCGGGTGCACACCCTCGACGCCAAGCCGGGTGCCATGCTCGGCGTTCCGGTGCAGCAGGACATCCCGGACCACACCGTGTCCCTGCCGCCCGGCTCCACGCTCGCCCTGTACACGGACGGCCTGGTGGAGCGGCGGGCGTACGGCATCGACCCGGGCATCGAGCGTCTGGCCGAGGCGATGTCCACGCTCGCCGTGCCGGATCTGGACGCCGGTCTGGAGGGCGCCGCGGACCGGGTGCTCGAGCCGATGCTGCGGGATTCGGAGGGCGAGGACGACGTGTGCCTATTGTTGTGTCACGTCAATGGCGAGACGACCGGTACCCCTGGGGAGCTGCCCATGCCGTGATCCTGGATGCGTATCCGGCGGCTTTCTGGCAACCGTCATAAGGGGGGCCGGGCGACAGCGCTACGAACGACGAGAACCGGCCGGAGTGCCGGCCGGGGGAAGGACGGCATGGCAACCGAGCCGCGTTGGGACAAGGCCTGGCCGTTCGAGACGGTGGAGGCCCTGGTGGCCGATTTCGGCGGTGACCTGCCGGACGTCACGGGCGCACGGCTGGCCGCCGAGGAGTTTCTGCGACGGCTGGCGCGGGCGTCGCCTCCGACGAGTCCGGAGTACTGGAACGACATATTGCTGGTGGTCGACGAGCTGGCGGCGAACGCCGTCCAGTACGCGCCCGGGCCGTTCGGCCTGCGGATGCGTGCGACGTACGACGGTGTCCATGTGACGCTGCACGACACGAGTACGACGCCTCCCGCGCCGCGTCCCTTCAAACCGGGCCAGAGCGGAGGCATCGGCTGGCATCTGGTGCACACGCTGTGCCACCAGGTGAGTGTGGTGGTCCAGCCGGACGGCAAGGACGTGCACGTGTTCCTGCCCTGGTAGGGCGCGGCGTTCTCCGCCCGGCCCCACCGGGGCGGAGCCCCCGCCGAGCCGTCGGCCGTCCGACGGTGCGCACGGGGGCCTACGGGCTCAGGCCGCCTGCCACCGCGTCCCGGAGGCGTCCGGGGCGGTGCTGCCGGTGGCGCCTGTCTCTCCGGCCTTGTGTGCCGTGGGCTCGGGGATCCGCGGCACGGTGCCGGTTGCGTCCGTCCGGTCCGGGGAAGCGGGCACGGCGTGCAGCCGACGGCGTCCCGCGGCGCGGGTCCTGGTGCTGCCGCGCGGGGCGAGCATCCGTTCCTCATACCTGCCGAGCGCCAGCACGAGACACAGCATGGACACCGGCATGAGCAGGGCTACGGCGATCATGTGGGCTCCTTCACAGGGTGCCCCTTTCGCGTTGCCCCGCTTCGCCCGTGGAAACACGATTCAGCCGAGCGGCACCAGCACGCTGATGGTCTTGCCGTCCGCACGCGGTTCGATGGTGATGTCGCGTGCCAGTTTGATGATCAACGGCCAGCCGAAGCCGCCCCGGTCCTGCCTGTTCGGGAGCTCGCCGGTGCCGAACGCCACGGAGGGGATGTCCGGGCTGCGGTCGTGCACGACGAGCCGGACGCCCTCCCGGGTCGGGACGGCCTCGAAACCGGCGAGTCCGCCCCCGTGGCGGATGGCGTTGGACACCAGTTCCGAGGTGACGAGCAGCAGGTCGGTGACGGCCTGCTCGGTCGGCCGTACGGGCCGGGTGTCCCAGTGGCTCCGGACCACCGTGAGCACGTGGGCGCGCGCCGTGGCCGCGCTGGTGACCGGGCCGCCGGGCGGGGGCGGGCCGCCCTGCCGCGCGGCGTCGGGCGTGTGCGCGTGCCTCGGGCGTACGGAGGCACCGGTGTCGCGCTCGTCGGCCGCTCCCGGGTTCCCGCCGTCCCGCGGGGGGAGGTCCAGCGGTTTCATCGCGCGCGGAACGAGTCGGGCAGGCCTGCGTGACCCGTGGCGCCGCTGAGACAGCACCGGGACTCGCATCGGACGGGAGCCGGCGGGGCGTGGTGTCGTTCATTCATCGACCCACGCATACCCGTCCGCGGACAAGCCATGAGTGCGAAAAATCGCCCGTTGGGGGATCCACCGCCTGTGCCCGCCGCTCACCGGGCCTCAGGCGGCCAGGGTGGAGGCCAGTTCGGCGGCGGCCTCGACGAGTTCCGCGTCGTGCTCCGCGAGCAGTTGCCGCAGAACGCCCCGGTCGGCGCGTACGGCACGGCGGGCCGCGCGCTCCCACCCCACGTAGTCCTGGGGGTAGTTGAGCAGTTTGGGGTAGACGGAGGCGGTGCTCTCCCACTGGTGGGCGTCGGCGATGTTCCTCAACAGGCGGAGGATCTCCACGCGGCAGGTCACGTGGGGAAGCCGGGCGAGCTCCCACAGGAACGGAACGGTGGCCGCGGTGGCCTGGTCGACCACGAAGCCGTACTGGCAGATGCGCTCCCGCAGGCGGCCGAGCGCTGCCCGGGCGGTGGGCTCGTCGCCCCGGGCGACGTCGTGGAGCAGGACCGGGATGGCCTCGGCGGAGCCGCTGGAATCCTTGATGGAGTCCCACGGCACGTGCCCCAGGTCCTTCAGTGGTGTGGCCATTTCCACTCCCGCAAACAGTGTGGGGCCAAGAACGACACGGCATTGCTGGACACGACATCGCCCTGAGGCGACGTCAGCACGCTGACGTCTGTGAAGCGGTGGACGCCGCCGCTATTATCCACGCTGTCAGCACCGTCGTGCAATTGCACGGGAAATTGCATGACGGGGAGCGGAAGGAGACTGTGGTGCCTTCAGTGCCGAACGGAGTGCAGGCGGGGTCGTTGGACGCCCGCTGGGTCAAGAGCGGGCACAGCAACGCCGAGGGCAACTGTGTCGAGCTGGCCCGCCTGGCCGACGGAGCCATCGCGGTGCGCAACTCGCGTGATCCGGACGGGCCCGCGCTCGTGTACACGCCCGCCGAGCTGGCCGCCTTCCTGGCCGGTGCCAAGGACGGGGAGTTCGACCATCTGGTGTGAGGCGGGTCCGGCCGGCCCGGTTCTGCCGTCCTCTGCGACGGGGCGCGCGGGAATGCGATAATGCGGTCCTGTCGTCCGTCGGCCAACTGGGAGTCAGGATGTCCGCCTCGTCGCACCGTGTCTCCCGTCTCGAACCGTATCTCACCCGGACCCACCCCGCTCCGACTCTTCTGAAGATGCTGGTCGGAGTGCAGTTGGCGGGCATGCGCGAGGACGCCGGCCTCTCCCAGGAGCAGGCGGCCCGGGCGCTCGGGTTCAGTCCGGCGAAGCTGTCGCGCGTCGAGGCGGGCAAAGGCCGTAGGCCGCCCACGGAAGACGACGTACGCGCGCTGCTGCGGCTGTACCAGGTCGGCGACCACGAGGCCTCGGTGCTGCTGCAGTTGCTGCGGCGGGCCGGCGAACCCGGCTGGTGGCAGCGTTACGACAAGCGGCTGATGCCCGAGTGGTTCGACCGCCTGGTCGGGCTGCAGGAGGCGGCCACCGCGATCCGCACCTTCGAGATCCAGTACGTTCCCGGGCTGTTGCAGACCCCGGCCTACACCCGGGCCGTGGTGGAGCGCGGTCTGCCGACGGCGTCGGCCGCCGAGGTGGAGCGCCGGGTGGAGCTGCGGATGCGGCGGCGCGAGCTGCTGTCGCGTCCGGACGCGCCCCAACTGTGGGCCGTCCTCGACGAGTCGGTGCTCATGCGGGTACTGGGCGGTCGTCACGTGATGCGCGAGCAGCTCGAGCACCTGGTCGAGATGGCGCAGCGCCCGCATGTGACCGTGCAGATCGTGCCGTTGGACGTGACCAACGCGTCGGCCCCGTCGATCCCGATCACATATCTGCGCTTCGGCGGCGCGGACCTGCCGGACATCGTCTACCTGGAGCACATCAGGAGCGCCAACTTCCTGGAGGACCGGGACGAGACGGAGGAGTACCGGGTGGCACTGGACCGGCTCGCCGACGAGGCCCTCGACCCGCACGAGTCGCTGGAGCTGTTGCGCAGGACGCTCCGGGAGCGTTACCCGGCCGGATGACCGGGGGCCGGGGGAACCCGCGGGCGACCCGGAGGCGGTGGCCCGTCAGCGGATGCGGCCCACTCCCCCGAACTCGATCCACTCCTGGGTGAGTTGGCGGGGAGCGACCTCGGAGTCCGGCCGCCAGGCGGAGACCTCCACCAGTCCGGGCTCGAGGACGTCCATCCCGTCGAACCAGGCCTGGACATCCTTCTCCTGGCGCACCCGCCCCCAGTGCCCCTGCGTGGCGCGGTCCATGAAGTCGGTGACGAAGTCCCTGACGTCGGCGTCCTCGCTCACCAGTTGGCACATCACCATGAAGCTGCCGGGCACGAGCCGCTCGGCCACCCGGCGGACCAGGGCGGGCGGTCCGTCCGTCTCGCTGTCCGGGATGCAGTGCATCACCGAGTTGAAGAGGACGGCGACCGGCTGCGTGAAGTCGATCAGACGCCGCGTCTCCGGATGCGAGAGGATCGCATCCGTGTCCCGCATGTCGGCCTGGATCACTGCGGTGCGCTCGTCCTGCTCCAGCAGGGCCCGGCCGTGCACCAGAACCATCGGGTCGTTGTCGACGTACACGACGTGGGACGCCGGGTCGATGCGCTGGGCGACCTGGTGGACGTTGTCCTGGGTGGGCAGTCCGGATCCGTGGTCGAGGAACTGGCGGATCCCGTACTCCTCGGCGAGTGTCCGTACGACGCGCTGCAGGAACCGCCGGTTGTTCAACGCGAGCGCCCGCGTGCTGGGCACGACCTTGTCCAGCTCTTCACAAGCGGCCCGGTCGGAAGCGTAGTTGTCCTTGCCGCCCAGGTAGTAGTCGTACATACGGGCGGCCGTCGGCACCGAGGCGTCGACCGACGTGGACAACTGCCTGCCAGACTGCATCGTTCCCCCAGATCCGGGCCGGGCCGTCGAACCGGCTCGGCGGGCACACCATCCTAGGGAACCGGCGCTCGCCCGTGCCAGTACTCGAACGAAGGACACCTCGCCAAGTCCGCCGCCACTCCCCCGCGTTGCGAAGGAGCCCCGCCAGGGCCTTCGCGGCCGGTCCGGCGCCCCCGGTCGCGGCCCAGCCGGTCGCCGACCCGGGGTCCGGGCCGGAGGCGGACCCGGGGGCGCGCCTGACAGGTCGCCCCGTAGGATCGGCGCAGGCAGGCCCGGTGACGGGGGCCGGCCATCGGCGAGGACGAGGAGACCCGGTCATGACGGAGCGTGTCGGCGTGGGCGCCCAGGTCGAGGACTTCGCCCTGCCGGACGAGACCGGCGCCGAGCGACGCCTCACCGAACTCCTCGCCGACGGGCCGGTCGTGTTGTTCTTCTACCCCGCCGCCCTCTCCCCGGGCTGCACCGCCGAGGCGTGCCACTTCCGCGATCTGGCCGCCGAGTTCGCGGCCGTCGGCGCGCGGCCGGTCGGCATCAGCGGGGACGCGGTGGACCGGCAGCAGGAGTTCGCCGGACGTCACACGCTCGGCTTCCCGTTGTTGTCGGACCGGGACGGCACCGTCCGGGAGCGGTTCGGCGTCAGGCGGGGTCTCTCCCTGGCTCCGACCAAGCGCGTCACTTTCGTCATCGACCAGGACCGCACGGTCCTGGAAGTGGTGCGCAGCGAACTGCGCATGAGCGCGCACGCCGACCGTGCGCTGGCCGCGCTGCGCGCTCGCAGCGCCTGACGACCGGCGCCCCGGCTCTCCCCGTCGAGCGCAACCGCTCGCCAGGCAGGTCGGACGACTTCTGCGCGAGGCGTTGACCAGAAACCATCGTCGGGGACAGCGGCAAGAAGATCGTCCCGTGCCAGAAGTACAACGGCAACAACACGGGCGCGGAACCGCCGAAGATCGGGACCGGCCCCGACGGCACCTACTGCAAGTACAGCGCGTCCGACATCACCTACCGCTGAGCCGGTTCCCTCCCCCACAAAGAAGGCCCGCCGCCCCCCACCTCGGGGCGGCGGGCCGTGGCCGGCCCGGTCAGTGGGCGGGCCAGCCGTCGAGGTGGCGGTGGAGAGTGACGGTGGGCCGCTCGTGGCCCTTGGGGGCCTTCGCGACCGCGTCGTGGAGCACGGTGTTCACCTCGGCGGCCAGGGCGTCGGCGCGCGCCTTGAGGTCGGTGGCCGGAAGGGTGGAGCGGGTCAGCGCGTCCAGCCGCCGGTGGATGTCCGCCAGCCGCCGCTGCGTCTCCTGGTCCAGGGAGAAGGGGCGCGGCGTGGAGACGATGAACTGGTAGGCCCCGGCGAGGGTCTGGCAGCCGTCGCAGTGCTCGTTGACCGCGTCGCCCCGGTTGACCGCGGTCAGATGCGTGTGCTCGCCGGCCATCGTGACGATCTGGAAGGACAGCGCGACCGAACGGCAGTGGTCGTCGACCGAGCAGCCCACCCCGACGGCGTTGGCCTGGTTGCGCACGCCGGCGGCGTCGACCGCGCCGAGCTGGTGCACGGTGAAGGAGTCCCTGGTCTGGGTGTGGTGCCGGAAGTCGGCGCGGCTGAACGTCTGGTCGGTGGCGACCGCGGTGTGGTGCGGCAGCGCGGTCGCCGCCTGCGCCGGGACGGCGGTCGCGAGTCCGGCCGCCCCGGCGGCGAACAGCCCGGCGCGGACGGCGCGCTTGGTGAAGACCGACTGCGGACGGGGTTTGCGATGCTGGTTCATATGGTCTCCCGCTGGAGTGGTGTCGATGGACCCCGGAGCTTGCCGGGGCGATCAGGAGGCGGTGGGCGACGGCGTTCCGGCCGGCGGCGGGCTGGAACTGACCGGCGCGGACGGGCTGTCGGCCGGGGACGACGGCGCGGACGGCGAGCCGGGGGCGGGACCCACGGGCGCCGAGGTCGGGGGCTGCCCGCTGGGGGCCGGGCTGTCGGAGGGCCGGCCGGCCGTGCCCGGCGGTGACGCCTTGGAGTCGCTGGGGTGCGGGCTCGCCGAGGGCGAGGGAACGGCCGAGGCCGAAGGGCCGGCGGAGGCGTTCGGGGACGCCGTGCCGGACGGCCTGGTGGTGGCCGTGGCCGACGGTCCGGCCGTGTGCCGGTCCGGGAGCGTGGCGTGCCGGGCGGGCGGGGGCGAGGTGGAGACCCCGGGCTGCAGGATCGGGGCGATCGGCGGCTGCTTCGGCAGCGGGCGCGGGGTCAGACCCGAGACCCAGGCGTAGCTCAGGCCGCCGAGGCCGACGACCAGCAGCGCGCACAGCGCGAGGCGCAGCCGTGGCCGTCCGGCCGTCGCCTTCACGCCGCCCCGCCACAGGCGTCCGCCGAGCTTCACCGACAGGTAGACCACGCCGGCCATCGGGCACAGCAGCATGACGCAGCCGATCACGCCCATCAGGCCGGCCGCGATCTGGCCGTGCGCGAACGCGCCACCCGTGCCGAGGAGTTGTTCGGTCAGCGAGCGGATCATCGTGGTGGTGATCCGGGGCAGGTTCCACAGTGCGTAGCCGAGCTCGCCGATGATCAGCGGCACCATCGTCAGCACCCAGACGGCGACGATGGCCCGCGCGGACTTCTTGAGCGCGGTCACCTCGGCGCGGGCCCTGCGCCCGGTGGCGCCCGGGACCAGGCTCAGCAGGATCGGCTTGATCTTGCCGTAGAGGTCGGGGACTCCGGCGAGGTCGCCGAGGATGTAGTAGCCGTCGAGGCGTACCGCCGGCATGAGCTGTTCGAGGATCTCGAAATGGCCGAGATAGACGGCCGCCAGGAAGAACGCCTGGCCGCTCAGGGCGTAGGCGCCGGCCATGGCCAGCATGAAGACGACGTTGAAGTAGACACCGCCGAGGTCGGTGCGGAGCCGGCCGGCCCTGCCGATGCGGTAGACGTCGGTGACGTCCGTGTACATCGAGGGCCAGATGAGGAACAGCCCGCAGCCGATGCAGCCGGGTCTGGCCCCGCCGTAGCGGCAGGCGGAGGCGTGGCCGAACTCGTGGAACACCAGGGACGCCACGGTCAGCACGAACACGACGAGCAGCAGCACCGGCTGGTCCAGCACCTGAAGCACGGGTGTGATCGCGCCGAAGAAAACGAACAGCCACACGTCCAGGACCGCGACGCCCGCGAGGACGGCCATGACGACCAGGGGACGGTGCAGCCAGGCGAGGGCGCCGGCGATCTTCGCCACGCGTCGCTCGTCGAACAGGACGCGGTGTCCCTTGAGCGCCAGCAGCAGGTCCGACCGGGGGGCGGAGACCTGGTCGTCCTCCTGGCCCTCGGGGACCGTCACACCGAGCGGCTCCAGCTTGTTCTCGATCAGATAGCGGATGTTGTCCGCGCTGACCTCGCGTCCGAACCGGGCGCTGACCCGGTGGGCGACCGTCTCGACGTCGCGGCTGCCGTCGATCGACGATGCGACCAGATGCAGCAGCCGCGTGAGCTGCACGACCTGCCCGTCCCCCCGACGGGCGATGTACCTCGGCTCGGTGAATCCCGACCCCTGGTACTCGCCGTGCAGTTGGAGCCCGGCGCTCAGCCGCGGTACGAGCGGCTTGTCCGGGCCGGCGACGGCGAGGCCGCCGGTGGCGACCTGCTCGTACGTCACCGGGATTCCCCCGGGCCCCGGCACCGGGCCGGTGTCGTGAAGTGCCGCGGTGTTCTCCCCCAGCAGCGTCATGTGCGCCTTTCCTCCCCCCGGATGCGGACCGCGCCTGCCCCTGGCGCGGTCCGCTGAACGTGCCCTCGTGGTCCGGGGGTTACTGGTGGATCGTGATCGACTGGGTGGCCTGGGACTCGGCGACCGACCACGCGGAGTGGTCGTTGAGCGCGGCCGACTCGTTGTGCGCGGAGACGTTGGCGACGTGCTTGGTGACGTTCACCGTCTTGCCGAAGCTGAACTTCAGCCGGCCCAGGGCCTCGCGGCCCGGCAGCAGCTCCGCGGTCTCGGCGTCCAGCTCGTGGGCGTTCATGCTCATGGCGTGTCCTTTCAGAAAGACGTTCGTTGTAAGGCGTGGTGGGGCCGGGCGGACGCGGATCGCCGCCCGGCCGGTATGGGGTGACAAATCGTCAGGTGTTGCCGCCCGATGGTGGTACCGCCGCGGCGAGCGGAGGTGTGGTGAGGTGTCGCCGCGGCGGTACCGGGTGCCGCACGGTGCCGGGGCGCCGGGCCGTGCGGCACCGGATCACTGGGTGATGTTGATGGACTGGGCGGCGCCCGAGTCCGCCACCGACCACGCGGAGTGGTCGTTGAGCGCGGCCGACTCGTTGTGCGCGGAGACGTTGGCGACGTGCTTGGTGACGTTCACCGTCTTGCCGAAGCTGAACTTCAGCCGGCCCAGGGCCTCGCGGCCCGGCAGCAGCTCCGCGGACTCGGCGTCCAGCTCACGCGGATCCATCATGGTCGATTCCCCCTCGGGGTTCGTAACGCGGTGCCGTCGGACACGTTCAGGTCCCCCCGGACCGTGTCCAACTCCGTCGGACGGGCTGTCCAACGAGATTGGACACTAGGGGCCGAGGCGGGTGTGACGCAAGCGGTTCGGGAGAACACCTTCCGTCATGCACCCAAGTCGCCCCTAGAATGATCCGACGCGGAAGAGTTCCGCCCGGCGGCGAGCAGGAAGTGACCATCGGTGGCCAACGCACTGCAGCAGATCATCCGCGACCGGCTGGACAGTGAGCGCTGGTCGTACGGCGACGTCGCCCGCCGCGGAGGCATTCCCCGCTCGACCGTGCACCACCTCGCCACGACCGATCACATGGCCCGGATGCCGCAGCCGGCCACCCTCGAGGGGCTGGCCCAGGGCCTGGGTCTGCCGTTGGACACGATCCGCCGGGCAGCCGCCGAAGCCTGCGGGATCCACCTCTACGCCCCCGCCGCCGAACCGGCCCCGGCATCCGAGGGGTCGGGGGACCCCGAGGTGGACGTGCTCATCGCGAGTGTGCAGCGCCTGTCGGCCGAGGACCGCCGCCATGTCGCGGCGCTCGTCGAGTCGCTGCTCGGCCGCTCCGCGGACGCGTCCTGAACACTCCCGGGGCCGGCCGGGGTACGGCGAGGCGTCCCTCGCCCCACCGGTCACTTGCACCAGAAGACGTCACTTCGGCCCGAAGACGCATGATCCGCCGCTAGTCTCTCCTCCTGCCCGGGGCCCCGTGAGCCGCACGCCCCGGGTTCCTCTGGGGGGAAACTTGCTCTTCGTACACGGCGGCCCCGCCACCGCCATCGTCAAGGGACCGACGGGAGAATCCGTGGTCCTGCTCTCCGGCGAACTGCCGGCCGACCTCACCGACGCCGCCCTCGGGGAACTCCTCGATCTCGCGGCGGCGGTGCTCAGCGAGGAGGAACTGGCCCTCTTCGACCAGTGCCTGGCCCTGCTGCGCCGCGGTGAGGGCCCCACGCCGCAGCGCATCGAGATCAACGGGGCCGTGCTCACCGTCTACCGCGAGTGAGCCGCGCCCGGGGCCGCCGGGCACCGGAGTGACCCGCTCGTACACAATTCCAAGCGCCGCGGCCATGGCCCCGCGCGCCAAACAGAGGCACGATCAAGCCATGGCAACGACCCCGCACCGCCGCTCCCTTCTCCTGGCACGCCGATGAGCCCGGCCCGCATCCCCGGCCTGATCGTGCCGCTGGCCCTCCTGTGCGCCCTGGTCGCCGGTGCGGTCTGGTACTGGCGGCATCGCGGCGACTAGATGTATTGATCACGAGCCTCCCGAAGGGCCCGGAACGCCGACCGCGCGGAGCGGGTCGCGCGGGGAGGGTGCCGACGGCTACTTCTCCTGACGGGCCGCCACCAGGACGGATCGCGTGGCCTCCAGGAAGCGCCGTACGGAGTCGAGTTCGCGGTCGTCGAAGTCGTCTTCCACCGCGACCAGCCGGCCGATCAGCGGACCGAAGAAGGACCAGCCGAGGTCGGTCGCCCGGTCGGTGACGGTGAGGAGGACACGGCGGCGGTCCCGCGGGTCGTGTCCGCGGCCGACCAGGCCCTGCCGCTCCAGCCGGTCGATGACGGCCGTGACGGCCGAGGAGTTCAGTCCGAGCTGCGCACCGAGCCGACCGGGCGTCGCGTCGGTGCCCGCCCTGTCGAAGTCCAGCAGGTGGATCAGTGCACGCAGATCGGTGGGGTGCAGGCTGTTCCGCGCCGCGAACTCCGCGCCGAGCAGGTCGAGTTCGACGGTGATGCCGCGCAGCAGGTGCACCAGTTGGAGACGTGGGTTCCGGTGGTCCACGTGGCGCCCTTCCACGAGTTGATATCTCAATGAGTGAGTATATCGTTGAGTGAGGCATGATCGGTGTGCTGTTTCGACAGGGGAGGTCGCATGTCCGGTGCGCCAGGTTTCCGCAGTTCACAAGCAGAGGCGCGTTTCCTCGCGGCGTACGACGCCGTGCTGGGGCGCTGGCCGGTGCCGGTCGAGTGTGCCGACGTGCCCACCAGCTATGGGACGACGCGCGTGAACTCCTGCGGCCCGTCGGACGCACCGGCGCTGGTCCTGCTCCCCGGTGGAGGCGCCACGTCGGCGGTCTGGCTGGCCGATGTCGCAGGGCTCGGCGCCCGGTTCCGCGTCCACGCGGTGGACACCATCGGTCAGGCCGGGCGGAGCATCGCGGACGGCCGCCCGGTGCACGGCAGGGACGAGCTGATGGCATGGCTGGACGAGGTGCTGGACGGGCTGGCTATCGAGCGTGCGGCGTTGTGCGGGCACTCGTACGGCGCCTGGCTGTCCCTCACCTATGCCCTGCACGCGCCGCAGCGGGTGAGCGGGGCGGTGCTGCTGGACCCCACGCGCTGCTTCGGCGGATACCGGAGGCGGTACGTGCTGCGGGCCGTGCCGCTGTTCGTGAAGCCGAGCGAGCGGGCGGCGCGTGCGTTTCTGGGGTGGGAGACGGGTGGGACGGCGCTGGACGAGGGGTGGCTGGAACTCACCGCGCGCGGCACGGCCGGGTACATCCCCAAGATCGTCGATCCCCGCCCGCCCGAACCCGAGCTGCTGCGCCGCTCCACGGTGCCGCTGCTGGTGGTACTGGCGGCCCGCAGCCGCGCGCACGACATCCGGACGATCGGTGAGGGCGTACGACAGCGAGCGCCGCACGCCCGGATCCACGTGCTGCCCACGGCGACCCATCACACGCTGCCGCTCGCCCACGCCCAGGAGGTCGACCGGCTGATCCTCGACTTCCTCGACTGAGGACCGTCCGCCCCGGCCGCCGGTCCGCCCGTCCGCTTCGCGGGGGTGGCGGCACGTCGCCATCCCCTGCTGTCATGGGGCCATGACGCATCCGCACCTGCCCACCACCGAGTCGGCCGTCGCTGCCCTACGTGAGATCGCGCGGGAGTACGGGCGGGCGGTGACCGTCACCGACGACATCGGCGCGGACCAGACCTCCCGTCGCACCTCGGCCGGGGCGTTCGCGGTTCTCGATCCGGACGGTTCGCTGCCGCACGAGGCGTTCGTCGAGCTGGGAGGCACGCCGGCCGTCACCGTCCGGCTCTTCCCCGAGGACGACGCGAAGATCACTGTCGACGACGTGGAGTTCGAGGATCTTCCCCGCGACGCGGTCCCGGCGTTCCTGCGGTCCGTCTACGGCGGTCGGGCCCATGTCAGGGAGCGGTTCTTCCCGCCCGGTCAGTGGCTGATCGTTCCGCTGCCCGGGGACGAGACGTACAGGGAGCTGATCCCGCGCACCTCGCTGACGCCGTGGCTGGTCCGCGCCATCCGGCGTTAGCGGTCCCCCCGAACTCCCCGGGCCTCAGTGCTGGCCGCGTTCGGCCTGGTCGCGCAGGAAGGTGCTGATCTGGCCGGCCAGGGTCTCGGAGACGGCGTCGGAGCGGGCGGCCGCACCCGGCAGGCCGTCGGGGACGGTCATGTCGCCGGACCACAGATACCGGTCGGTCCATTCGTCGTCCGCCTTCAACTGGACCTGGATGTCCACCAGGCTCAGAGCGGACTCCGGTGCCGCGGCGTACAGGACGGCGGTCGCACGGCGCAGCGGGTACACGTCGAAACCCTCGATGAAGTGCGAGTTGCGCCAGTCGAGAAATGCGCTCTCGCCGTCGGGGCCGGTCCTGACGTCCAGTTGGCCGTCTTCCAGATGGATGCCGACCGGTTCCCCCGAACGGTTTTCGACGGTCACCCGGAAGCGGAAATAAGTGAGGTCTTCGGCCGCCTCGTCGCGCCCACGCGGCGGCTCCGCCTTTTCCAGCCCGTGGACGCGGACGCGCAGACCGGCATGCTCGTCCGCGCATTCCTGCCAGTCACCGATCACATGGGGCTCGTGCACGGTCCACCTCTCCACTTCCGGCCATGTTCCTATCCGCGCACGCAACAAAGTGTCAAATGCAAGCAAGATCCGGCGGCCGGTGTATTCGCCTGGCTGGATCACCGATCAAGCCGTGCCCAGCATGAATCGCTTCAGCGCCGTGCGAAAGGCGATCGCGCACGTGTCGCACATCACGTGCGCGGCAGGCCGGGCACGGGGCTCCCGGACCGCTGGCAGACTGCAGGTCATGGCCCCGATCACGCCCGCCCGCGCCCTGCTTCTCCTCGTCACCGGGCTGGTCTGCCTGACCACCGCGAGCGGCGCCCTCGTCGGCGCCCTCTTCGCCGGTGCTCGGGGGGCTCTCGTGGCCGCTGCGTGCGCGGGCGCGGCGGGCGCACTCGGCGCCCTGATCTTCCGTCGGCGTGCGCTGGCACATTTCGCCGCGGCCCAGCGGCAGGCGGGCATGCGCGGTTACGCGGAGGGGATCGCCCACGGGGTGCTGGTGCACGTCGCCGCGTACGAGGCCGCCGTCTTCCCCCGTACCGGCCCCCTGGGAGTCACCCGGGAGGAGCGGGCCGCGCGGCGCACCGTCGCCTATCGGATGGCCGCCCTGGACGAGGTGCCCCAGCGGGTCCGGGAGGCCGCGGCGGACGCGCTGGCGGTGCTCGACGCGGCCGACCGCACCCGGGCCGAGGAGGCCCTCGCCCGACTCGCCGCCGCGGTCCGGAAGGAGTACGCCCGACCCTGACCGAGGGCAGGGCTGCTGCGGATTTCCGGCCACCCGAACGCCCGCACGGATCATTCGGCGCATCCGCGCCGTATGCGTTCGAGTCCCAACGGCCGGTCGACGCTTGGGAGTTGGTTGGTTCGGGCTGCCGGGTACGGCCGTCTCACGCCCTGCGGCCAGTGCTCAGGCACCCGTGTCCTTCGGATCACGGCACGCGCGCGATTGAGCAAGGTCGTGCCGTGCCGACGTAGCAGAGGTCATGGCAGCATGCAGGGGCGCGGACGGCTCGGACGCGACGTACGACCGGGGGCGCGGACGATGACGTACGACCAGCAGACACCCGTCACGCCCGACGGCGACGCGCCCTCGGGGCCGGCCGGCACCCCTTCCCGGACGGACGCCGACGGCGCGGGTCTCCGGGCGCGGCTGCGGCGGCACCGGCGGCCGTTGCTCGTGCTCGCGGTGTGCGCGCTGCTGGCCCAGATGGCGTTCGCCATGGCCACCACCGCGGTGCGGCAGACCCCGACCATCGACGAACCCGTGTACGTCGGCACGGCGGTCGTGTACGTGCGGGAGCACAGTCTGCGCTTCAACCCCGAGCACCCACCACTGGGCAAACTGATCATCGCGGCCGGCACCGTCTTCGCCCACCCCCATCTCAAGCCGGGCTTCCAGGGCGACCAGGGGCAGTTGGGGCGGCGGCTGCTGTACGAATCGGGCAACGACGCGTGGCGGGTGATGTTCTGGGCCCGGCTGCCGGTGATGGTGGTCACGCTGCTGTTCGGGCTGGTGGTGTTCGGCTTCGCACGCGAACTCGCCGGATCGGTCGGCGGGTTGGCGGCGCTGGCCCTGTACGCGTTCTCGCCCGACCTGATCACGAACGGCTCCCTGGCCACCCTGGACGTGCCGGCGGCGGGATTCGTGGTGACCGCGGCCTGGATGGTGTGGCGGGCACGGCGGCGGCCGCTGCCGTTTCTGCCGCTCGCCGGGGTGGCGGCGGGGGCGGCCGTGGCCACGAAGATGAGCACGCTGCCCGCGGTGCCGGTGCTGCTGGCGCTGGCCGGGTGGTCGTCCTGGCAGGCACAGGGCGCCGGCGCACCACGGCGGCGGCGCGCGGCACGCGCCGCGGCGGCGGCCGCGGGGGTCGCGCTGGTCCTTGTGGCCGTCGTGTGGGCCGTCTATCTGGTCGTGGATCCCCGGCTGCGGTGGACGACACCCGCGCACACGCCCGCGGTGCACGGTGTGCGCGCGCTGCTCATCGACGCGTCGCCGTTCCCGGAGCCGTACCGCGACGGGATGCGGATCCAGTTCGGGTTCGAGAGCGCGCAGTGGCGCGGCTACCTGTTCGGCCGGCTCTACAGCGGCAACCGCTGGTACTACCTTCCGGCCGCACTGCTGGTGAAGACGCCGCTCGGCATGCCGGCACTGTGGCTCGGCGGTGCGGTGGCCATGGCGGTGGTGCCCCGGCTGCGCCCGGCCGTTCCGTATGTGCTGCTGGTGCCGGGGGTGCTGCTGGCCGCGGCCATGCAGGGGTCGCGTGATCTCGGGGTGCGTTACGCGCTCTTCGTCCCGGTGTTCCTGGCCGTCGCGGCGGCATGCGTGCTCGCGCTGCGGCGGCGGTGGGTGTACGTCGTGACCGCCGCCCTGGTCGCGTTCGTGGCGGTCAGCTCGCTGCGGACGTACCCGTTCTATCTGCCGTACTCCAACGAGGCCTTCGGCGGACCGGCGAAGACGTATCTCAGGCTGCACGACTCGAACGTCGACTGGGGGCAGGACCTCGGGCGGCTGGCGGACCGGCTGCGCGAGCGGTACCCGGACGAGAAGAACGTCTGGCTCGTCTACAAGGGCAGCGGTGTGCCCTCCTGGTACGGCATCCGCGGGCGCGACCCGCTGAAGGTGCCCCCGAGCCGGGTGCACGGGCTGCTCGTGGTGTCCGACACGTCGATCGCCAAGGCCGGGGGCCGGCTGAAAGAGCTGATCCGCGGCAGCAGGGCGATCGACGACGTGGGTCACTCCATCACGATCTTCCGGCGGCCCTAGGTGTGCTGTCCCGGCACGTTGGTGACCGGGGGGCTTGCGGCGGTGCCGGTCCACGTGGGGAACAACGGGCCTGCGTCCTTGCCGGACAGCCGCTGGCCCAGTCGGACGAAGCCGTCCGCGGTGCGGTGGCCCCGCCGGTGCCGCGCGGCGGTCCCGGTCGGGTCGCCGGGAGCGCGGGAGGCCGTTCAGGGGAAATCGCCCGGCCGGGACGCGTGAGGGGGTGCGACGGTGTCCACAACTCACCCGTGAGACTGCCGCTGATCGCCCCCATGCTCGCCTGCCCCGGCACGCTGCCGCCCGCCGGGCAGGACGCGCAGTGGGCGTACGAGACCAAGCAGGACGGCCAGCGCGTGGTGGTCTATCTGCCCGGCGACGGCAGCCTGGAGCTGCGGGCCCGCTCCGGCGACGTCATCACCGGCGCGTACCCCGAACTGCGCCCGCTGGGCGACGCCCTGGGCGCCACGCCGGCGGTGCTCGACGGGGAGGTGGTGGCGCTCGACGAGAGCGGGCGCGGTGACTTCCAGCGCCTGCAGTCCCGGATGGGGCTCGCCCACTCCCCCGCCCTGGCGGTGCGTCGTGCGGCGCTGATCCCGGTGCACCTGGTGGTGTTCGACGTGATGTTCCTGCGCGGCGAGCGCCTGCTCGCGCTTCCCTATGCCCGGCGGCGCGAGCTGCTGGAGGGGCTGGCGCTGACCGGGGCGCACTGGTCGACGCCGGGCGCGATCGTGGGCCATGGGGCGCGGGCACTGGAGGCGACCCGGGAGGCGGGTCTCGAGGGGCTGGTGTGCAAGAGGCTCGACTCGGTGTACGAGCCAGGGGTGCGGTCCCGTTCCTGGATCAAGATCCGCAATGTGCGGGCCGTCGATGTGATCGTGGGCGGCTGGCTGCCTGGCCAGGGACGGCTGCGGGGACTGCCGGGGGCGCTGCTGGTGGGGCAGCGGGCCGAGGCGGGGCGGCTGCGCTATGTCGGACGGGTGGGCACCGGCTGGAGCGAGGGCGAGCGGGCCGACCTCGCGCGGCTGCTGGAGGCGCTGAAGACGTCGGCGTGCCCGTTCGAGCGGGATCCGCGGGTCGCGGGCGCCCGCTGGGTCCTGCCCAGGCTCGTCGGGGAGGTGCGCTACACCACGCGCACCCGGTCCGGGCTGCTCAGACAGCCCTCATGGCTGCGGCTGCGCCCGGATCTGGCGCCGGAGGACTCGGCGGCCGACCTGCCGTGACGACCCCGTTTCCAGTGGGCGACGCCGCTCGGCCGACACGGCTCACACATGGCCCGGGCCGCCGCTGCCGAACCCGCCGCTGGAACCCGGCAGCCACCGTTTGCGCTGCTGGTCCTGGCACCGCTTGGACGCGCAGTGGTGAAGCTGGTACGGCATGAGCCGCTCGCTCTCCTGCCCCGCGTGCGGCACCTCCTCGGGCTCCCTGACCTCGCGCTCCTCCTGGACCGGGCCGCCGTCGGGCAGGTGGGGCTGCTCGTCCGGGCGGGGCGGTGCCGGTTCCCGGTCGCGTACGGACATGCCGAGCCGTACGGCCCAGATCAATGCGCCGGCGACGACAACGCCCACGAGGATGAAGAACACGCTGAGCGTCCACTGGGAAACAACGCGATCAACGCGAGCAGCAGCCGATAGTGCAAAGCTCACCGTATTCATGTGTTGACGATACCCCGATCAGGGAGAAATGGCGCCCGGAGTAATTCCGATCCGACCCGGGAATTGCTGCGCAATTACCGGGCCGCGGTAATGGACGCCAATTCGCACGTCACATCCGGTACGTGCGCAGGGCCGGCGTGGCCAGGGCCAGGACCAGGGTCGCCGCGATGACCATCAGGCCGCCGCCCGCGATGGCGGCGCGAGCGCCGAGGACCGAGCCGACCGTGCCGTGCAGGGCGTCGGCGAGGCGGGGCCCGCCCGCCACGACGACCGTGAAAACGCCCTGCATCCGGCCGCGCATCTCGTCGGTGGCGGCCGACAGCAGGATCGCGCCGCGGAAGACCATCGAGACCATGTCGGCCACGCCGGCGAGCACCAGGAACGCGACGGCCACCCAGAGATTCGCGGTCAGGCCGAGACCGGTGATGGCCGCGCCCCAGCCGATCACCGCGGCGATCACCATGAGGCCGTGGCGGCGGGCGCGGGAGAACGTGCCGGACAGCAGGCCTCCGAACACCGCGCCGATGGGGATGGCCGCGAACAGCAGGCCGAGCGCGAGGCCTTCCCCGTAGGGCGCGAACGTCCGCGCGGCGAGTTGCGGGAACAGGGCGCGCGGCATGCCGAGGACCATGGCGATGATGTCGGCGAGGAAGGAGAGCAGCAGCACCGTGTGGAGCGAGATGTACCGGAAGCCCTCGGCGATCGCCTGCCAGCCCGCACGGCTGTTCGCCCCTGCGGCCTGGGGCGGCAGGGCGGGGAGCCGGAGGACCGCCCACACCGTGACGCACAGGGCGAGGGCGTCGATCAGGTACAGCTCGGACAGGCCGATGACGGGGATCAGGGTGCCGGCCAGGAGCGGGCCGGCGACCAGGCCGGTCTGCATGACGGTGGAGCCGAGGGCGTTCGCGGCGGGCAGTTCGTCGGCCGGGACGAGACGGGCGATGGAGGCGTTGCGGGCCGGGGCGTTGAGACCGAAGAAGGCCTGCTGGAGGGCGAGCAGGACCATCAGGACGACGACCGATTGCAGGCCGGTGACGGCCTGGACCCAGAACAGCACGGACGTGACGGCGAGGCCCGAGTTGGTGATCAGGAGCAGCCTGCGGCGGTCCATGCTGTCGGCGATCGCGCCGCCCCACAGTGCGAACAGGGCCAGGGGCAGCAGGCCCGCGAGGCTGGCGTACCCCACCCACGCCGACGAGCCCGTGATGTCGTAGATCTGCTTGGGCACGGCCACCGCGGTGAGCTGACTGCCGACCGCCGTGACGATCGTCGAGGACCACAGGCGGCGGTAGGCGGGACGGCGCAGCGGGCGGGTGTCCATCGCCCAGCGCCGCCAGCCGCGGACCTCGGCCGGTCCCGGGCCAGGTCTCTCTTCGGGGGCCGCTCCGTTGTCGGTCGTACTCTCGCTCGTGCCCACGGACTTCCTTGCCTCATACACGGTTCGATTCCGGGTTCACTATCACCGATCCGCCCGACGGACGGACACCCGGGTCGCCGTGAACGCCCCGGACGGGGGCGACGGCCCGCCGTGCCTCAGGCGCGGCGACGACGTGCGTGGGCCACGTCGCGGCAGGTGCGGACCCCGCGCGTCCGGGACCGCTCGGCGCCGGCCTCCTGGAACAGCCGGACCCGCCCGCGCTCGCGGCGGTCGCGGCCGCGGCGCAGGACCCGCTGGGGCGCTGCTGACGTGCCCGCGGCGGCCCCGTCAGCCCTCCGCCACGACGAGCACGAGCGGGATGTCGTCGCACGGGACCAGGCGCAGCCCCTCGTGGCGGGCCGGTCGCGCCTCGGCGAGGAGCGCGCCGAAGTCGGGGCCCTTGGTGAGGGAGCCGACCAGATGGGCCGGGTCGGCCGAGGCCGCCACCCGGCCGCGGGCGTTGACCAGGTGGGCCCGCCCGGGCAGCCGTCGCAGCAGGGGCATCACGGCCGCCTCGAAGTGGCGAAGGTACACATCGGCGGCGGCCACCCCGGCGAAGCGGCCCTCCACATGGACCGGCGCGGACAGCGTCAGGCTGTACTCGTCGGAGCAGAGGTAGTCGACGTAGGGCCCGGCGACCGCGCGGCGCCCGGTGTCACGGGGCAGGGCGAACCAGTCCCAGTGCGTGTAGTCCGAGTAGGCCGACTGCCGCGGGTCGAGGTCGAGCAGCAGCGGGCGCACCGACCCGTCGGCGCGGGTCTGCCACCACTCCAGCCACGCCGGTACGTCGGCGAGCAGACCCGGTGCCGCGATGAAGCCGACGCCGGAGACCAGCTCCTGCCGGGCGAGGTGGAGATGGAGGCCGGGGCGCAGCGCCGCGAGGTCGGCGGTCGCGGGGCGGCGGCCCCGGGCGCCGAGACGGGTCAGCAGCGCCGTGGTGTCGGCCCGGACCTGGGCGACGGTGTCGAAGACGGCCTCCAGGGTGCCGCGCACCCGTGCCGCCACACCCGTGTCGGTGACCGGGTCGAGTGTCGCGGTCGCCGCGCCCGTGCGGCCGCCGCCGACGCTCCCGGCCGTGCTCGGACCCGTCGGGGCGGGAGGCGGGACGAGCCACGGTGAGGAACCGGGCTGCTTCAGGGAGTCGGACATGACCGCGACCGTATACGCCCGGTTCGCCTCGCCGCATCTTGACGTAGCGTCACCTCACTTGCCACCGGCGGAAGTTGAACCGGACGACAACGCTCCGTAAGGTGTTGGCCACGCCGTTCGCCCGAAGGCGCCACCCCGGCCTGCGGGAGAACGTGGGGCAGGGTCACCCACCCGCCCTCCGACCTGGAGCGTCGTCCGCGTCCGCCACCGGACCCGGTGGTGATCGCAGCCGCTCCGGTCATCGCGCCACCCCCACTCCGGGTGCCGTGTGCGGCCCGACCGTCGCGCCGTTCACCCGGGTCGCATCCTGCACGCCCGCCCACCCGCTGTCACCCGCCGTCACAACTTCATCCCCGATTCCCCCCACCGTGGAGATTTCCTTGCGTCTGAACAGATCCCTCAAAGCGACGGCCGCCGCCTCATCCCTTCTGCTCGTCAGCGCCTGCGGGCTCTTCGCCGAGTCGAGCGCGTCCACCTCCTCGGCCGGCTTCAACCCGCCGGACCTGAAGGCGCAGTCCGAACTGGGCCGGACGGAAGGGCAGGTGAACCTGATCTCCTGGGCGGGCTATGTCGAGGACGGGTCCACGGACCCGAAGGTGGACTGGGTCACGCCCTTCGAAAAGCAGACAGGATGCCAGGTCCATAACAAAGTCGCGGCCAGCTCGGACGAGATGGTCAAACTGATGAAGACCGGCGAGTACGACGCCGTCTCCGCGTCGGGCGACGCCTCCCTCAGGCTCATCGCCTCCGGCGAGGCGGCCCCGGTGAACACGGATCTGGTGCCCAACTACAAGGACGTCTTCTTCGGGCTGAAGAACCAGAGCTGGAACTCGGTCGACGGCACGGCGTACGGCATTCCCCACGGCCGCGGCGCCAACCTGCTGATGTACAACACCAAGGAGGTCTCGCCCGCCCCCGTCTCCTGGTCCGCGGTCTTCGACGACGCGGCGAAGTACAAGGGTCACCTCACCGCGTACGACTCCCCGATCTACATCGCGGACGCGGCTCTGTACCTGAAGGAGACCCAGCCCGGGCTGGGCATCGAGAACCCCTACGCGCTCGACCAGAAGCAGTTCGAGGCGGCCGTCGACCTGCTCAAGAGGCAGCGCGCCAACGTGGGCGAGTACTGGAGCGACTACCTGAAGGAGGTCTCCGCGTTCAAGAGCGGCGACTCCGTCATCGGCACCACCTGGCAGGTCATCGCCAACCTCGCCCAGAGCGAGGGCGCCAAGGTGAAGGCCGTGCTGCCGCAGGAGGGCGCCACGGGCTGGTCCGACACCTGGATGCTCTCGGCCAAGGCGAAGCACCCCAACTGCGCCTACAAATGGATGAACTGGATCATCTCCCCGAAGGTCAACGCCGAGGTCGCCGAGTACTACGGCGAGGCGCCCGCCAACATCAAGTCCTGCGACCAGACCAGCGACCCGGCCTTCTGCGACACCTTCCACGCCACCGACGAGAGCTACTGGAAGGACATCGCGTTCTGGACCACGCCCATCGAGCAGTGCCTCGACGGCCGTACGGACGTCAAGTGCGTGCCGTACGCGAAGTGGGTGCAGGCCTGGACCGAGATCAAGGGCTGAGCCGGTCCTCGAGCGGCGTCCGCCGTGCCGCCCGGCACGGCGGACCTCGACGCAGAGGTCGCACGGGTCGCGACCAGCACGTGTGCGCACACGCGGCCGATGCCGGGCGCAACGGGCCGTGGATGGCCCAGGAAGAGGGGCTTCCCGCAGGCTGACGGCTTTCTGACATCCGTGTGCGGCTCCGGCCGCGAGGGGGTCAGCGCGACAGGGAGGTGGCGTCGCCCATCACGACCACCGGGTGCCGGTCCGGGTCGAGCGCCCGCAGCAGCGCCTTCATGTCGGCCTCCTTCAGGGTGACGCAGCCGTGGGTGGGACCGCCGTGGTCGACGTGGAACCAGATGCCCCCGCCCCGGCTCTCCCCGAGCGGGCGGGTCCAGTCGCGCGGTGAAGTGCCCGCTTCGCGGTTGTAGTTGATGGCCACCACGTAGTCGAAGGCGCCGGCCAGGGACTCGCCCTCGAAGCCGGTGCCGAGGGCGGTGAAGCCCTGGGAGTGGTCGTAGGGCAGCTTGGTGCCGGGGTCGGGCAGGAGCCCTCCGGCGTCGGTGAGGCCGTAGACGCCGATCGGTGAGCGCAGGTCACCGGACATGTGGTGGTCGGTCCAGCCCTTGAGGGCGTTGTGTGCGGGCCACTGCCGGTCGGCCTTCCAGCCGGAGTCGGTGCGCTCGTACAACACGACCGTGGAGTCGGGCGAGTTCCGGTCCTTGCCGGTCACCACGACGACCTGACGGGCGTTCGCCGGTATCCCGGCCCCGGTCTTGGGCCCGATGCCGGGCAGTTGCCGAGGGAGGTCGGGCGTCGCCGCGGGCGAGGACGGGGGCACGGGCGTGTCCTTGGCCTCGTCGGCGGCGACGGCCGCCCGCGTCTGTGCCGCCCCGCCCCCCGACTGGCACCCGGCCAGCAGCAGGGAGGCTGCGAGCACGGCCGCCGGTACACGTATTGCTGTGGTCATACCTCGAGATTGGCCGAAACATGTAAGGAAGTGGTCAGAATGCGAATTCAATCACACTGAACTGCTCGTGAACGAACAAGGGTTGTTGCGGTTTCAGAACGTCGGCGATCTTGGCGGAGGGGAGCCGTCCGGGACAGGATGCCCGCATGAAGGGTGATCTCTTTTCCGGTGACCACATGGTGCAGCCCGCGTCCGCCCCGGGCATGTCCCTGCAGAACGCAAAGTCCATCCGGTACGTCGTCAGCGGTGAGATGTTCGCGCGGCAGGGCTCGATGGTCGCCTACCGCGGGGACCTCAGGTTCGAGCGCAAGGGCCAGGGCGTGGGCGGGATGCTCAAGCGTGCGGTCACCGGTGAGGGGCTGCCGCTGATGGCCGTGCGCGGGCAGGGCGAGGCGTGGTTCGCGCACGAGGCGCAGAACTGCTTCCTCGTGGACGTCGAGCCGGGCGACGAGTTCACCGTGAACGGGCGCAACGTGCTGTGCTTCGACGCGACCCTGTCGTACGAGATCAAGACCGTGAAGGGTGCCGGTATCGCCGGCGGCGGGCTGTTCAACAGCCTGTTCACCGGGCGTGGCCGGCTCGGGCTGATCTGCGAGGGCAATCCGCTGGTGATACCCGTCTCGCCCGGACTGCCGGTGTTCGTCGACACCGACGCGGTCGTGGGCTGGACGGCCCGGCTGCACACCTCACTGCACCGCTCGCAGTCCATCGGGTCGATGCTGCGCGGCGGTTCGGGTGAGGCGGTTCAGCTGAAACTGGAGGGTGAGGGACACGTCGTCGTACGGCCCAGTGAGCTCGCTCCGCAGAAGGAGCACTGACGGGAGGGGGCCCCGCTCCGCGGAACGGGCGGGGCCCCTGCGGGTCAGCGCCCCGCCGGCGGCGGGGTGTTGGCGGACGTCACGTTGACCGCGGCCCACGCCCGGTCGACGGTCCGGTACTCGGTACTGGTCGCGCCGTACATGTCGGCGGCCGCCTTCAGCGTCGCGGCGCGTGCGCCGTGGAAGTCGGTCGTGGAGACCATGTAGCGGGTCAGCGCCCGGTAGAAGATCGCCAGCGCCTTGGCACGGCCGATGCCGGTCACCCGCGAGCCGTCGTAGGTCGGCGAGTCGTACGCCACGTTGCCGATGGTCTTCCTGCCGCTGCCCTCGGCGAGCAGGTAGAAGGCGTGCGACGAGACACCCGATCCGGCGTGCACCTCCGTGTCGTACGCCGCGGCCGACCAGTAGTCGACCGTGCCCTCGAGCTTGTCCAGGGACGGGTGGTCCAGGCGGCGCAGGAACTTCTGCCGCAGTCCGAGCTTCTCGCCCATGAGGTAGTTCGGCGGGTTCTTCGGGTTGTCGGCGGCGAACTCCACCCCGCTGCCGAAGATGTCGGCGAGCGACTCGTTGAGTGCGCCGGGCTCGCCGTACTGGTTGCCCTCCTGGTCCACGCGGGTCGGTTCCAGGCCGGCGGTGGCGTCGACGACGCCGTGGGTCAGCTCGTGGCCGGTGACGTCGAGGACGACGAGCGGCTTCTTGAACAGGTCGCCGTCCCCGTCGCCGTAGAGCATGCAGCCGCAGGCCGAGTCCCAGAAGGCGTTGCCGACCTTGGTGCCGAAGTGGACCATCGCATGGGCGCCCGCGCCGTTGTTCTTGATGCCCTTGCGGCCGAAGGTCTTCTTGTAGAAGTCCAGCGTCTTGGTGATGCCGTACTGGGCGTCGACCGCGGCGGTGGCGCGGTCGGACGTGGCGCCGTTGCCCCATTTGTTGGTGGAGCTGGTGAACGCGGTGCCGCGGGAGAACGCCTGCAGCTCCCGGCCCTTCGCGTCCCGGGTCTCGGTGCCCCAGCGGGTGGGGTCCTTCAGGAGGTAGCTCGTGCGGGCGGTCCGGGTGGTGGTCAGGGGCACCTTCCCGACGAAGAGGGAGACGCCGGTGCCGTTCGCGGTGGACGGGTACGAGACGGCCGCGGAGCCCTTCGCCGCCATGAGGCCCGCAAGGGCGGTGGCCCCGTCGGTCTGCGGGGTCGCCGACTCGCCCCGCCTGTGCAGGGTCTCCTCGAGGGACGGCGAGACGAACTGCTCGCTGTCGGGTGTGTCGCTGCGGATCCGGCCGGTCAGCGCGTCCACGACGACCGTGCGGGAGCCGCCGGCCTCGGCGGTGCGGCTGTCGGTGACCCGCACCCGGTAGGCGAGGGCTGAGCCGCCGGCACGGGCGTCCACGACCAGTTCGGCGGCACCGGCGTCGCCCTGCGCGGCGGCGGCGGCCTTCTGCTCGGCCTGGGAGGCCGTCAGCTTCGCACCGTTCGTCGCCGGTTCGACGGCGTGGTCGGTGGCGCGGGTCACGCCGAGGTACCCGCCCCGCTCGTCCAGGTGGACGACGAGGTCGCCGCCGAGGACGGGCAGGCCCTGGTGGGTGCGGACGAACCGGACGTGCTGCTTGCCGTCCGGGTCGGTCATGACGTCCTTCGCCAGCAGGGTGTCCCCCCGGGTGACACCGGTGGCGGAGGCGTGTGCGAACGCGGCGGCCCGGGCCGCGTCGACCGGCGAGGAGGCCGCGGCGGTGGCGTCGGCGAGCGCCGGGACGGCGGGAAACGTGGCCGCCGTCGTCACGGTGACGGCGACGGCCAGCCTGCGTATGTGGGGTCTACGCACATGGTTCCTTCGTACGGGGGCGGCCGGATCGCCAACCGCCCGCGGATACGGCGCAGTCGGGCGCCGTGGGGCTGGTCGGGCCCCGGTCCGCCACCCTCACGTATTTGCCATGTGCATGTAAAGGCGAAAGATCCCTCTTTTACGACCTTCGAGGCGATCTCTTTACGAATGTTCGCGTTCGCGTGACTGTTCGACGACCGTGCACCGCAGGGAGGGATGGCGGGTGGATGCACCGCGGTTGCGCGCGCGGCCGTTCCGCACGGCGGATGTGATCGACGTCGCATCCGACCGGGCGGGACGGGTCGAGCCCGGCCGGGACGGGGCCGGATTGAACAAAGATTCGAATTGACGGAGTAAGCTGCCTGTATGGCCGCGCACCTCCAGGGCTCGCTGTTCGACCAGACCGACGACATCCGGCTCGGCCCGCTCGACGGGCTACGGCGGACACATCTGGGCGCCGGGGCGTGGATCGACGTGCTGCCGGGCTGGCTCAGCGGCGCCGACGCCCTGTTCGTGCAACTGGCCGCCGAGGTGCCCTGGCGCGCCGAACGGCGGCACATGTACGACCACACGGTGGACGTGCCGCGACTGCTGGCCCACTACCACGCCGGTGAGCCGCTGCCGCACCCCGTCCTGGAGCAGGCCCGCGACGCCCTGTCCGCGCACTACGCGGCGGAGCTGGGAGAACCCTTCGTCACCGCCGGTCTCTGCTACTACCGGGACGGCCGGGACAGTGTCGCCTGGCACGGGGACCGCATCGGCCGCGGCGCACGTGAGAACACCATGGTCGCCATCCTGTCCGTGGGCGCGCCCCGCGACCTGGCGCTGCGGCCGCGCGGCGGCGGCCAGGCCATCCGGCGCCCCCTCGGACACGGAGACCTGATCGTGATGGGCGGCTCCTGCCAGCGGACGTGGGAGCACGCGATCCCGAAGAGCAGCCGGGCCACCGGGCCCCGGATCAGCATCCAGTTCCGGCCCGCCGGGGTGGGCTGACCCTCATCACAGGACGGCGCCCCTGGCCGCCGGGCGGGCCCCGGCGGCCCGACGCGGGCGGCGGTTCGCGTCACATGTGCGGCGTGAGCCGGGCCACGAGACGGCCCCCGGGAGAGAAAGATCCACTTCCAGCCGCCCCGGACAGGGCGGAACTTCCTGTTCCGGCACGCCCGCGGCAGCTCCGACAGCAAGATCATCTTGATTCAACTTTGCAGGACATGGCGGCACTTGTCCTGATCGTGGCCAACCACCCTTCGGCGATTTCCGGGTCGCGCCCGTCGGCGGATAGGCAGGACGCGTCACGTCAACCCCGCATTGACCCGGAGGATTCGCCATGCCCCGACTCACCCGCCGTCGCGCCCTTACGGCAGGCGCCGCCGTCGCCGCCGCCGGCCTCCCCGCCCCGTCGGCCGCGGCGTCGGGACACGCCCACGACGACGACCGCGGCCCGAGGCACGGCCACGACCAGAGCCACGGCCACGACCACGGCGCACCGGAAGACTTCGACGAGGTCTATCTGGGCCGCCGGATACAAGGCCGGTCCCGGGCCGGCGAGCACCACCACGGCGCGGGATACGGCGTGTTCATCGACGGGGTCGAGCTGCACGTGATGCGCAACGCGGACGGTAGCTGGATCAGCGTGGTCAGCCACTACGACCCGGTGCCGAGCCCGCGTGCCGCCGCGCGCGCGGCCGTGGTCGAGCTGCAGGGCTCTCCTCTTGTCCCCCTCACCTGACAGCCCGCACCGCCAGCACCGTCCGCACCGCCCGCACCCAGGACCCTTCGGAGCCTTCCGCACATGACCGTACGCAAGAACCAGGCGACCCTCACGGCCGACGAGAAGCGACGGCTGGTCGCCGCGCTCGTGGAACTCAAGCGCAGTGGCCGCTACGACGCCTTCGTCACCACCCACAACGCCTTCATCATGGGCGACACCGACACAGGGGCACGGACCGGGCACCGCTCGCCGTCCTTCCTGCCCTGGCACCGCAGATTCCTGATCGAGTTCGAGCAGGCCCTGCAGTCCGTCGACTCCTCCGTCGCCCTGCCGTACTGGGACTGGACCGCCGACCGCTCGGCGCGCTCCTCGCTGTGGGCACCGGACTTCCTCGGCGGCACCGGGCGCAGCCTGGACGGGCGGGTCATGGACGGGCCGTTCGCCGCATCCGCCGGCAACTGGCCCATCACGGTGCGCGTGGACGGCCGTACGTATCTGCGGCGCTCACTCGGCGGCGGACGCGCGCTGCCGACCCGGGCCGAGGTCGACTCCGTGCTCGCGATCCCCACGTACGACACGGCGCCCTGGAACAGCGCCTCGGACGGCTTCCGCAACCATCTCGAAGGATGGCGCGGCGTGAACCTGCACAACCGCGTCCACGTGTGGGTCGGCGGTCAGATGGCCACCGGGGTCTCCCCCAACGACCCGGTCTTCTGGCTGCACCACGCCTACGTCGACAAGCTGTGGGCCGAGTGGCAGCGCCGCCACCCCGGCTCCGGCTACCTTCCCACGGGCGGCACGCCGGACGTCGTCGACCTGGAGGAGCCGATGCGGCCGTGGAACGACGTGCGCCCCGCCGACCTGCTGGACCACAGGGCGTACTACACCTTCGACACCGACTGAGGGCTTGGGCCCGGGCAGCGGGGAGCCGGTGTCCGGGCACCGCCGGCGGCAGCCCGGGAAGTCGCCGGCCACACCGCCGGTCACCTCAGGTGTCGTCGGACGTACGGCACTCCGGGTGGCCCCAGCCCTGGGCGTTCTTGGCGATGGGCTCGCCCGCCGCGTACGAGCGGCCGCAGACGCAGCGGCCCGGGAACTTCGCCTTGATCGTGCGCGTGGTGGTCCGCTTCCGCGCGGGCGCGCCACGGCGGGCCGGCGCGACGGCGGCCGGCTCGGACGACGGCGGGGGCTCCGGGGAGCCGTAGGAGCTGCCCGCCGCCTTCTGCACGGTGGCCGCCTGACTCGCGGCACGGTCCGCGAAGTCGTTGAGGCGGTCGCCGCCGACCTGGTGGGCGGGCACATAGCGGAATTCCACCTCGCGGCCGGCCAGCAGCTCGTCGATGCGGACGACCAGTGCCTGGTTGGCGACGGGCTTGCCGGCGGCGGTCTTCCATCCCTTGCGCTTCCAGCCGGGCAGCCAGGTGGTGACCGCCTTCATCGCGTACTGGGAGTCCATGCGGATCTCCAGCGCGATCCCCGGGTCGACGGCGGTCAACAGCCGTTCCAGGGCCGTGAGTTCGGCGACGTTGTTGGTCGCGGTGCCCAGCGGTCCGGCCTCCCAGCGGCTCGGGATCTCGTCGTCGTCGGCGACGACCCAGGCCCATCCGGCGGGTCCCGGGTTTCCCTTCGAAGCTCCGTCGCAGGCGGCCACAACACGTTCAGGCATGCCCCTGATCATGCCACGCCCGGCCGCCGCCCCGGGACGGCCCGTCGAAGCCGCCGGGCCCCGGTGCTCCGGCCGCCCGCCCGGGCCGTGCCGCGCGCCGGAGCCCAGGCGTGGGGACACTGGAAGGAGGCAGTCGTGGACGGGACGGGGGCGCACGATGCGCGCATGGGTGGTGGACCGGCCGGGGCCCGTCGAGCAGGAGCCGCTCGCCCTCGTGGAGCGGCCGGTGCCGGTGCCGGGCCCCGGTGAGCTGCTGGTGCGCGTGCGGGCGTGCGGTGTGTGCCGTACGGATCTGCACGTGGCCGAGGGTGACCTGCCGGTGCGCCGGCCCGGGGTGACGCCCGGGCACGAGGTGGTGGGCGTGGTGACCGGGATCGGTGGGGGCGTGAACGGGTGGGCGACCGGCGACCGGGCGGGCGTGGCATGGCTGCGCCGCACGGACGGTACCTGCCGGTACTGCGTGCGCGGCGCCGAGAACCTGTGCCCGGACTCCGAGTACACCGGCTGGGACGCCGACGGCGGCTACGCCGAGTACACCACCGTGCCGGCCTCCTTCGCCTACCGGTTGCCCGCGGACGTGGACGACGTCTCCGCCGCACCCCTGCTGTGCGCGGGCATCATCGGCTACCGGGCGCTGCTGCGGACGTCGCTGCCGCCGGGCGGGCGCCTCGGGCTGTACGGGTTCGGCGGCAGCGCGCACCTGTGTGCGCAGGTCGCGCTGGCGCAGGGGGCCACCGTGCATGTGCTGACCCGCGACGAGGCCTCCCGGCGGCTCGCGCTCGACCTCGGCTGCGCGTCGGCGGGCGGTGCCGCCGACCTGCCGCCGGAGCCGCTGGACGGGGCGATCCTCTTCGCGCCGGCCGGCGATCTCGTCCCGGTGGCGCTGCGGGCGCTGGACCGGGGCGGGGTGCTGGCCGTCGCGGGCATCCATCTGAGCGACGTGCCCGCGCTGCGTTACGAGAGCGAGCTGTTCTACGAGAAGGAGCTGCGCAGCGTCACCTCGAACACGCGCGAGGACGGCCGCGCGTTCCTGGACCTGGCGGCCCGGTACGGCGTACGGGCGACCACGCACCCCTACCCGCTGTCCGGGGCGCAGCGGGCGCTCGGCGATCTGAAGGCGGGGCGCTTCGACGGGGCGGCCGTGCTGGTGAACGACTGGTGAGGGTCAGCGCGTGGGCAGGTGCAGCAGACGGCCGATGGTGCGCAGGACGCCGTTCTCGGTGTTGGGCGGAGCGAGGTAGCGGGCGCGGCGGACCACATCCGGGTGGGCGTTGGCCATGGCGAAGGACCACTCGGCGGCGTCGAGCATCTCGAGGTCGTTGAGGTAGTCGCCGAACACCAGGGTCTGCGCGGGGGTGATGCCGAGGTCGTGCTGGAGCCTGCGGAGGGCGGCGCCCTTGTTGGCGGTGCGGTTCATGATGTCCACCCAGTGCTCGCCGGAGACGACGACCTGGTGGGTGGCCGTGAGCGGCTCCAGGGCCGGGGCGGTGGTCCGCTCGACGGGTCCGAAGTCGAAGAGGGCCACCTTGAGGAACTCGTCGTCCACGGCGGTGAGGTCGTCGACGGGCTGGAGCAGCGCGTAGTACCTGCTCGCCTCGGCCATGAAGGCGTCGTCCGTGCGCTCGACGTAGGCCGACTTCTTTCCGCACAGGACCGCCCCGACGTCCACGCCGTCGGCCGCCAGCCGCCGCGTGGTGACGACGGCGCGGGCGGCCACCGCGGAGTCCAGGGGGTCGGAGCTGAGCTCCACGCCGTCGCGGACGACGTAGGTGCCGTTCTCGGCGACGAAGACCATGCCGTCGTCCGCGTCGGCGAACTGCCGCGCGAGCGTGGCGTACTGGCGGCCGCTGGCGGGGCTGAACAGCACGCCGCGGCGGCGCAGCTCGGCGAGGAGGGGCCACAGCCCGTCGGGGATGCGTCCGCTGCCGTCGAGGAGCGTGCCGTCCATGTCGGTGACGACGAGCCGGATGTCGACGGGGTCGCTCGGCAGCTCGGGGGCGGTGAGAAGGCACGCGGGCGTGGAGGACATGTCCTGCTTTCAGTGTGAGGCCGAGGGGGTGCACTCGGCGGGGGGTCTGCTGTCCTCGGCGCCATTGCCTCGTCCGGCACCCGATGATAGGGGGCGCTGTTCTCCAAGGTGGCCGCGGGTGCTCCCGGGGCCGTTCTCCGGGGTGGCCGAGGGTGCGCCTGGAGCCCCGGCCAGGCCGTCGCGACCTGGTCCGGGATGCCGAACACGGCCTGCGTAAGCTCGGGGGCGCAGGACGTCGCTCTCACACGGCTTCACACGACCGCCGTTTTTCCGGAAGACTTCTGCAAAGTTTCGAGATTGCGTACCGGAGCAACGGAGGTGGGGCACGTGGCAGCGCACGAGGCCGAGGAGGAGGCGCACGAGGAGCGCGGCAAGGTCAATCTCACGGAGATCGCCCGCCAGGCGGGGGTCTCGGTGCCCACCGTGTCCCGTGTCGTCAACGGCCGCTCCGACGTGGCCCCGGGGACGCGCGCCCGGGTCGAGGACCTGCTGCGCCGGAACGGCTACCGCAAGCGCGCCTCGGCGGCCGGCACCCGCGCCGCCCTGCTCGACCTGGTCTTCAACGACCTGGACAGCCCCTGGGCGGTGGAGATCATCCGCGGGGTGGAGGAGGTCGCCCACGCCGCCGGGGCGGGCACGGTGGTCTCGGCGATCCACGGGCGCTCCGGCGACGCCCGGGAGTGGATGCAGAACCTGCGGGCCCGGGCCTCCGACGGCGTCATCCTCGTCACCTCGGTGCTCGAGCCGGTCCTGCACGAGGAGCTGCGCATTCTGGGGGTGCCGATCGTCGTCGTGGACCCGGCGGGCTCCCCCGCCCTGGACGTGCCCACCATCGGCGCGGCCAACTGGTCGGGCGGCATGGCGGCCACCGAGCATCTGCTGAGCCTCAGGCACCGCAGGATCGGCCTGGTCGCGGGCCCGCCCCGGCTGCTGTGCTCGCGGGCCCGGCTGGACGGCTACCGGGCGGCCCTGGAGGGCGCCGGGATCGCCGTCGACGAGTCCCTCATCGTGCCCGGCGACTTCTACCACGAGTCCGGGTTCACCGGCTGCAACAGTCTGCTCGACCTGCCCGAGCCGCCGACCGCGGTCTTCGCGGCCAGCGACCAGATGGCCCTCGGCGTGATCGAGGCGCTGCGGCGGCGCGGGCTGCGGGTGCCGGAGGACATGAGCGTGGTGGGTTTCGACGACCTTCCGGAAGTCCGCTGGTCGGCTCCGCCGCTGACCACCGTGCGCCAGCCGCTGGCCGAGATGGGCAAGCTGGCCGTCCGTACGGTGCTGCGGCTGGCCCGGGACGAGCAGCCCGACTCGCCGCGCGTGGAGCTCGGCACGGAGCTGGTCGTGCGGGCCAGCACGGCGCCGCCGCGGAAGGGGGGCTGACGCGCGCGGCCCGGCGGTGCGGGCACCGCCGGGCCGGGACGCGGAGCGCCCTTACTTCTCCCCCAGCGCCTCCCGGAGCGCGAAGTACGCCGGCTTCGGCCGCAGTTGCTCGTCCCACGGCAGGGCGGCGCCCTCGCCGGGGAAGACCGCCGGGATCCACGAGTACTTGTCCGTGTAGTCCCACACCGTGATTCCGACGCAGCGGCGCACGGCCAGGCAGGCCTTGGTCAGGTCGCGGTACCAGGTCGCCTGCTCGGCCAGCTTCTGGTCGGTGGCGGGCAGTTGCATGCGCACGTCGACCTCGGTGAGCGCGGTGTCGAGGCCGAGCCGCGAGAAGCGGCGCAGGTTGTCCTCGAGCGTGGACGGATAGCCGTACTGCAGTGCCAGGTGGGTCTGGAAGCCGATGCCGTCCAGTGGGACGCCCTGCGCCTTGAGGTCCTTGGCAAGTCGGTAGTAGGCGTCGCTCTTGGGGCCGGTGGCCTCGATGTTGTAGTCGTTGAGGTAGAGCCTGGCGTGCGGGTCGGCCTGGTGGGCCCAGCGCAGCGCGTCGGCGATGTAGCCGGGGCCGAGCGTCTTGTACCAGATGGTCTGCCGGTAGGTGCCGTCCTCGTTGAACGCCTCGTTGACGACGTCCCAGGAGTACACCTTGCCGCGGTAGTGCCGTACCTCGGTGGTGATGTGCTTCTTCAGCACGGCGCGCAGCTCGTCCGGCGTCCAGTCGCGCGAGGTGAGCCAGTCGGGCAACTGGCTGTGCCAGACCAGGGTGTGGGCGCGGACGCGCTGGTGGTTCTTCCGGGCGAGGTCCACGATCTCGTCGCCCTTGGTCCAGTCGAAGACTCCCCGTTCCGGCTCGGTGGCGTACCACTTCATGCCGTTGCCGGGCGTGATCGTGTCGAACTCGGTGCCGAGGAGCGCGGTGTAGGCGCCGTCGGTCAGTTCGGGGTTGTCCGTCGCACTGCCGAAGTAGCGGCCGTGCCGCTGGGCGAGTTCGGCGAGGGTCGTCGGCTTCTCCTTCGCCTGGGCCGCCGGGCCGGCGGCGAGTCCGGCGCCCATCAGGAGGGCGGCGAGGGCGCCGGCGAGTCCGGCCCGGGCGCGGGACGGGGTGGTCGTGCGCATGGTGCGACTCCTCACAGTCAGGTGTGCGCTTGAGCCGTACGTTCGCGGGGCGGGTGGGTCATCCCTTCGTGGCGCCCGTGGTCAGGCCTCCGACGAGCTGGCGTTCGGCGACCGCGTAGAAGGCGAGCGCCGGAACCATGGCCAGCACGAGGTAGGCGAAGACGCGTGCGGTGTCCGAGGCGTACTGGCCCTGGAACTGCTGGACGCCGACCGGGATGGTCCACCACGTGGGTTCGTTGAACACGAGCAGCGGCAGCAGGAAGTTGTTCCAGCTGCCGACCACGGCGAGGACGGAGACGGTGCCGAGCGCGGGCCGCGCCATGGGCAGCAGGACCCGCCAGAAGAAGCCGTACGGGCCGCAGCCGTCGAGGGTGGCCGCCTCCTCCAGTTCGCCGGGGATCTGGCGGAAGAAGCCGCGCAGGATGACGATCGTCACCGGCAGTCCGAAGGCGGCCTGCGGGAGGATCACCCCGAGCGGGTTGTCGAGCAGGTTCATGGAGCGCAGCAGCAGGAACAGCGGCAGGACCGCGACCGCGAAGGGGAACATCAGCCCCACGGTGAACAGGGTGAACAGCACCTCCCGGCCGCGGAAGGCGAACCGGGCGAAGGAGAAGGCGGCCAGTGCGGAGACCGCGACGACGAGGAGGGTCGTGGCCACCGCGATGAACGTGCTGCTGCCGACCATCCGCCAGAACGAGCCCGAGCCGAGGATGCCGGTGTAGTTGGACGTCACCCACGGGCTCGGCAGCCCGATGGGGTTGCGGGAGAGCTGGTCGGTGGACTTGAAGCCGGACAGCAGGGCGTACAGCACGGGCACGGCCATCACCGCGCCGACGACGACCAGCACGGCGTGCACCGGCAGGGTGCGCGCCCGGGTGGCGCCCTTGCGCGGCCGCCGGGTGGTGGGACGGCCGGTCCTGGTGAGCGTCATGCGCCGCCTCCTCGCATCGTGGTGGTGGCTCCTTCGAGGTCGCGGCGCAGCACGAACCGCTGGTAGGCGACGGCGAAGACGAGGCTGATGCCGAACATGACCACGCTGATCGCGCTCGCGTAGCCGACCTGGTACCGCTTGAAGCCGTACTGGAACATGGTCACGGCCATCGTCTCCGAGTGGTGGTCGGGGCCGCCGGTGGTGACCACCCACACCAGGTCGAAGAGCTGGATGGAGCCGATGACCGACAGGAACGCGCTGATGCGCAGTGTGGGGGCCAGCAGCGGCAGGGTGACGCTGCGGAACCGCTGCCAGGGCCCCGCGCCGTCGATCAGGGCCGCCTCGGTCAACTCGGCCGGGATGGCCTGCAGTCCGGCCAGGTAGAGCATCATGTGGAAGCCGAAGTACTTCCACATCATGACGAGGAACAGGGTCGCCATGACGGTGGAGGGGTCGGAGAACCACTTCCCGCCGAGACCGCCGAGGCCGACGTCGCCCAGCAGGTGGTCGGCGAGTCCGTCGTCCGGGGCGAAGAGCATGCTGAACAGCACACCGGTGATGGCCTCGGACAGGACGTACGGGGCGAAGAACAGCATCCGGTAGACCGCCCGGCCGCGCAGCCGCTGGTTGAGCAGGACGGCCATGGCGAGCGCGAACGGCAGTTGCAGCGCGAGCGAGAGGACGACGAGCACCAGGCAGCGCCACAGGTCGCCGAGGAACACCGGGTCCTGGAAGAGCCGGGTGAAGTTGTCGACGCCCGTGTAGTCGGAGGGCATGCCGAAGCCGCCCCAGCGGAAGAACGCCGCGTACACGGCGAACAGCAGCGGCAGCAGGACCAGGACGCCGAACAGCACCAGGGCCGGGAGCTGGAACGACATGGCGGTGAGCCAGTGCAGCGCGCGGCGCCGGGCCCGCCCGCGGTCCGTGGCGGCGGCCGGGGGCGGGACGACGGCACCCGGGCCGGAGCGTTTGTCCGGGAGGAAGGTGGAGGTCATCGCCGGCTACTGCTCTTCCTTCGCCGTCTTGGTGATGGACTGCGCGACCTGCTCGGGCGACTTGGAGCCCGCGATGAGGGCGGCGACGCTGTCGTTGACCTCCTGGCCGACGGCGGGCGCGTAGGCCTGGTCGAGGTAGAGCTGGAAGCCGGTGGCGCTCTTCAACTGACCGTTGACGGCCTTGAGGTTGGGGTCGGCCAGCGCGTCCTCGGCCGCGGTGACCACCGGGATGACTCCGGTCTTGGCGACCAGGGTCCGGTCGGTGGCCGCAGAGGCGAAGAACTTCAGGAAGTCGATCGCGGCCTGCGGGGCGCCCTTGCGCAGGGCGTGCCCGCCCCCTCCGCCGAACACCTCGGTGAGGGAGCCCTTGCCGCCCTCGACCGCGGGGAAGGGGAAGAAGCCGAGGTCCTTGCCGATGCCCTTGCCTTCGCTCTGCTCCGTCTGGGGCGCCCACTGGCCCATCAGCTCCATGGCCGCCTTGCCGTTGCCGACGGCCGCGGCCTGGCCGGTGGGGGTGGAGTAGGCGGCGCCGAGGAAGCCCGTCTGGAACGGCTGCAGTTGGACGAGGTCCTTCAGGTGCTGACCGGCCTGTACGAACCCCGCTCCCGTGAAGTCCTTGCTGTCACTGGCCTTCTGCAGGGCGTCGATGCCGGCGGTGCGCATCGCGAGGTAGGCCCAGTAGTACATGCCGGGCCACTTCTCCTTGCCCGCGAGGGCGATGGGCGTGATGCCGGCGGACTTCAGCTTGCGCACGGCGTCGAGGAACGCGCTCCAGGTGGTCGGGGGCGTGCTCACGCCGGCCCGCCGGAAGAGCGCCTTGTTGTACCAGAAGCCGACCATCCCCATGTCGAACGGGATGCCGTAGACCTTGTCGTCCAGCAGGTACGGCTGCCGTGCCACCGACAGCAGCGAGCCGCTCCACGCCTTGGTGCTGTCGGTGAGGTCCTCGACCAGCCCGGCGTCGACCTGCTGTTTGAGGACGCCACCGCCCCAGGTGTGGAAGATGTCCGGCAGCTTCCCGGAAGCGGTCAGCGCCGTCATCTTCGACTTGTACGCCTCGTTCTCCAGCGCGACGATCTTGATCTTCACCTTGGGGTTCTGTGCCTCGAACTGCCGGGCCAGGGAGGCCCAGACGCTCTTCGCGGGGTTCGTGGTGGTGATGTTCCACCACTCGATCGTGGTCGTCCCCGACGACCCTCCGTCCGAGCCGCCGCCTCCGCAGGCGCTCAGTGCCGTCATTCCCAGGCCGGCGGCGGAGGCGGCCAGGAAGCCGCGGCGGGACAGAGCCGGGTCGCCCATCATGAGCTCCTTGGGGTACGGGACGGAACGTCCACATCCGTCCGACGAGTTGATCAGAACAGCCAGGACTGAAAATTTCCGAAACGCTCCGGAAACGGGACTGCTGCCGCACCCTAGAGACAGCCCATGAAACGTGGCAACCCCCTGTACGCCGCGAATCTCTCCTCAACCGGAACGCCGTTCGGGGGCGTTGACAGCCTCTGGGTCGCCCCGTAACTTCCGAGCACGTCCGTCCGAGAATTTCTGACGGATTCCGGAAACCCCTGGGATCAAGGAGTTCCATGGTCCAGCCCTGGCAGGACACGACGCTGCCCGCCCCCGTACGCGCGGCCGATCTGCTGGCCCGGATGACCCTGGAGGAGAGACTCGCCCAGCTCTACAGCGTCTGGCCCGGCTCCTCCGCCGACGGCGGCGAGGACGTGGCCCCGCTCCAGCACGAGGTGTCCGAGGACGTCGCCGTCGATGCCCTGCTCCCCCATGGACTGGGCCAGGTGACCCGCCCGTTCGGTACCGCTCCGGTCGACCCGGCCGAAGGTGCCGCACGGCTCGCGGCCCTGCAGCGGCGGATCGTGGCGGCGAACCGCTTCGGGATTCCCGCACTGGCCCACGAGGAGTGCCTGACCGGCTTCACCGCCTGGCGCGCCACGGTCTTCCCGACGCCGCTGGCGTGGGGCGCGTCCTTCGATCCGGCACTGATCGCGGAGATGGCGGCCGGCATCGGCGACGGCCTGCGCGAGGCCGGCGTCCACCAGGGGCTCGCGCCCGTGCTCGACGTGGTCCGCGACCCCCGCTGGGGCCGTACCGAGGAGTCGATCGGCGAGGACCCGTACCTGGTGGGGACCATCGGCACGGCCTACGTGCGCGGCCTGCAGTCCGCCGGGGTCATCGCCACGCTGAAGCACTTCGCGGGCTACTCGGCCTCGCGCGGCGCCCGCAACCACGCGCCCGTGTCGATGGGACCGCGGGAGCTGGCGGACGTGATCCTGCCGCCGTTCGAGATGGCGGTGCGCGACGGCGGGGCACGGTCGGTGATGCCCGCCTACAACGACCTCGACGGACTGCCCGCCCACGCCCACGCGCCGTTGCTGACCGAACTGCTGCGGGAGACATGGGGGTTCCAGGGCACGGTCGTCTCCGACTACTTCGCCGTGTCCTTCCTCGAGTCCGCCCACCGCGTGACGGGCTCCCCCGGCGGGGCCGCCGCACTGGCCCTGACCGCGGGCGTCGACGTGGAACTGCCCGCCGTACGCTGCTTCGGCAGCCCCCTGCTCGAGGCGGTCCGCTCGGGTGAGGCACCCGAGCCCGCGGTCGACCGCGCCGTGCTGCGTGTGCTGACCCAGAAGTGCGAACTCGGGCTGCTGGACCCGGACTGGGCGCCCAAGCCGCCGCCCGTCCTCGACCTGGACCCGCCGCGGCTGCGGGAGCTGGCGGCGCGGGTCGCCGAGGAGTCGGTGGTGCTGCTCGCGCACACGGGCGGTGTGCTGCCGCTCGGCGACGGGGGGCGGATCGCCGTCGTGGGCCCGCTCTCCGACGACCCCGCAGGGATGATGGGTTGCTACGCCTTCCCGCGCCATGTCGGCGTGGAACACCCCGATGTGGAGATGGGGGTGGCGGTGCCGACCGTGCGGGAGGCGCTGGCGGCGGAGTTCCCGAGTGCTCGGCTCGTCGACGACCCCGCCGGGGCGGATGTGTGCATCGCGGTGCTCGGGGACCGCTCAGGGCTGTTCGGGCGCGGCACCTCGGGTGAGGGCTGTGACGCGCCGGACCTGGAACTCCCCGACGGCCAGGGCGAGTTGCTGGACGCGCTGCTGGAGACCGGGACCCCGGTGGTCCTCGTGCTGCTGACCGGACGGCCCTATGCGCTGGGCCGCTGGGCCGACCGGGCGGCCGCCGTGGTGCAGGCGTTCTTCCCGGGGCAGGAGGGCGGCCGGGCCGTCGCCGGGGTGCTGTCCGGCCGGGTCAACCCCTCGGGGCGGCTGCCGGTGAGCGTGCCGCGGGAGCCCGGCGGACAGCCGTGGACGTACCTCACCCCGCCGCTGGGACACCTCAGTGGGGCGAGCTCCATCGACCCGACCCCGCTGTTCCCGTTCGGGCACGGGCTGTCGTACACGCGCTTCGACTGGGAGACGCCGCAGGTCGACGACCCGGTCCTGGCCACGGACGGCGAGACCTCGCTGCGGCTCACGGTCCGCAACACCGGGGAGCGCGCCGGCACCGAGGTCGTGCAGATCTATCTGCGCACTCCCGTGGCCCGGGTGACGCGTCCGGTGACCCGGCTGATCGGCTACGCACGGGTGCCGCTGCGGCCACAGGAGTCCGCGGTGGTCCAGGTCACGGTACCGGCGGACGTGGCGGCCTACACGGGCCCCGACGGCTCACGGATCCTCGAACCGGGTTCGCTCTTCATCGATCTGGCCGCCTCCAGCACGGACACCCGCCACACGGTCGAGCTGACGCTGACGGGCGGGAAGCGGGTGCTGGGGCACGACCGCCGCTTCGGGTGCGAGGTGAGCGTGAAATAGCCGGGCGGCCCGGCCGCTGCGGTGAAACGATCGGGGTCGAATCCACATCGATCACCGCCGAAAGGGAGGCGCCCGCGTGAAGTTCGTCCTGGAGGTCGACATGGGGGAGAACGGCTGGGACGGGAACGCCGCCGAGGAGTTGGGGCGGATTCTGCGGTACTGGGGCGGGAACCTCAAGCACTACGACATGAAGCCCGGAGACGAGTCGGCCGTATACGACTCAGCTTTCCGGGAGGTGGGGCGCTGGGCCGTCACGGCCAAGTGATTCCGGGGGCCGGCCGGCAGCCCCACTCTGTCCGGCCGGCCCCCGGCGGGGGATCGCGTGGCGCGCCGCGACAGGGCTCGCACTCCCCAGTCACGAGCCTTGGATCCATGCTCGCGTCAGTCCGCGCGATCCCGGTCTCTTAGAACGCGAAGACGTAGGTCCCGTAGGAGTTCTTCACGCACTCGTTGGCGAAGGTGCGCTGGTAGTCGACGCGCTTGCCCTGCCACACGCCCTGCACGGTGACGACCACCGGGTTGTACAACTTGGTGCACATGACGCCCTCCCGGTAGGTCAGGGCGTCGAAGTCGCCGCCGACGGCGCGGAGTTCGGCACAGGCGTCGGGGGCGTCGGGGTGGCTGCCGGAGGCGGTCGGGGCGCAGTTCAAGGTGACCGCGCGTTCCGGAGTGGCGGTGGCGGCCTGTTGGCCGTGGCCCACGGTCATCACGAGCGCCGAAGGGGCGTAGAGGCTCGCGGGGGCGGCGGTCGGGGCGGCGAGCGCGGACCCCGTGAGGGGGCCGCAGACGGCGGTGGCCGTCAGGGTGAGGGTCGCTGCCCAGCGCGCGGTGTTCGGCATCGTGTGCATCCTTCCGCTCGGGTCGGGTCGGCGGCACAGCTCCGACGGAACGTGTGCCGGAGCCGTCCGGTCGGGGTGCCGGTTCGGCGAGCGCGAGTCTGCCGACTCCCGACACGAAACTCACATCGGCACCGCACATTTCAGTAACTTTGAGTATTGAAACAGTGGCGTGAAGTCACAGAAGTCGAACGCTCGAGGCCTGAAACTGAGCGGTTGAGGGTCACTGAAATCGGTCGGATGGCCGGATTCCCCCTGTTCGGCAATAGGCCTGAAACATTCCGCTTAGCCGCTTGAGCAAGCGCTGTCTTCCCCCGGCGGCTGCGGGCCACGGCTCGCCGCGGCCCGGGGACCGGACGCCGAGGGCCGGGGCCCCGGGCGCACACGGGGGGGGTGGGCCGAACCGGTCGGCTCACCCCCTGGCCGGACTCCCGCGTCAGCCCGCGGCGGGGCCGCCCCGTTCGGCGTCGGCCCGCGGCCCCTCGGCCCCGTCATCGACGCGGGTGGCGCCGGACGGCGGCGGCCCCGTGACCGTCACCCGGGCCGGGCGCAGCAGGCGGTCGCCGACCCGGTAGCCGGGGGTCAGGATCTCCGTGCAGGTCAGGGTGTCGGCGTCCGGGGCGATCACATGGGTGACCGCCTCGTGCCACTCGGGGTCGAACGGCTCGCCCTCCTCCCCGAACGTCTGCAACCCCACGGAGCCGAGCTGGGTCTCCAGGACGTCCGCGACGGCCCGGAGACCCGGTGTCATCGCCTCCTGCCTGCGGGCGGCCTCGACGGCGTCCAGCACGGGCAGCAGTGCGCGCAGGACGTTCTCGGCGGCGATCTCGCGCACCGCCATCCGGTCGCGCCGCACCTGCTTGCGGTAGTTGTCGTACTCGGCCTTCATCCGCTGCAGGTCGGCGGTGCGCTCGTCGAGCAGACGCCGCAACTCCGTGCTCTGCGGCCGGCTCCGGTCCATGGTCAGCCCGCCCGTGACGTGTCGTCGTCGTCCACGATCTCGGCGTCCACGACCTCCTCCTCGGCCTTGGCACCACCGGTCGCCGCTCCCTGCTCCGAGGTCGCGCCGCCCTCCGCGCGCGTCTTCTCGTACATGGCGCTGCCGATCTTCTGGGCCGCTGCGGCGGCCTTGTCGAGGGCCTGCCGGATCGCCGCGGTGTCGTCGCCCTTGAGCTTCTCCTTCAGTTCGGCGAGGGCACCCTCCGTCTCGCTCCTCACGTCGGCGGGGATCCGGTCCGCGTTGTCGGCGATGAGCTTCTCCGTCTGGTAGACGAGCTGCTCGCCCTGGTTGCGGGTCTCGGCGGCCTCGCGGCGCGTGCGGTCCTCCTCGGCGTGCTGCTCGGCCTCGCGGACCATGCGGTCGATGTCGTCCTTCGGCAGGGCGGAGCCGCCGGTGACGGTCATCTTCTGCTCCTTGCCGGTGCCGAGGTCCTTCGCCGTGACGTGCATGATGCCGTTGGCGTCGATGTCGAAGGACACCTCGATCTGCGGCACACCGCGCGGGGCGGGCGGCAGACCGGTCAGCTCGAACATGCCGAGCTTCTTGTTGTACGCCGCGATCTCGCGCTCGCCCTGGAAGACCTGGATCTGCACGGACGGCTGGTTGTCCTCGGCCGTGGTGAAGATCTCCGAACGCTTCGTGGGGATGGTGGTGTTGCGCTCGATCAGCTTGGTCATGATGCCGCCCTTGGTCTCGATGCCGAGGGACAGCGGGGTGACGTCGAGGAGCAGGACGTCCTTGACCTCGCCCTTGAGGACACCGGCCTGCAGCGACGCGCCGACGGCCACGACCTCGTCCGGGTTCACGCCCTTGTGCGGCTCCTTGCCGGTCAGTTCCCGCACCAGGTCGGTCACCGCCGGCATGCGGGTGGAGCCGCCCACGAGGATCACGTGGTCGATGTCGGACACCTTGATTCCGGCGTCCTTCACCGCCTGGTGGAACGGCCCCTTGCAGCGCTCCAGCAAGTCGGCGGTGAGTTGCTGGAACTGGGCGCGGGTGAGCTTCTCGTCCAGGTGCAGCGGGCCCTCGGCGGACGCGGTGATGTAGGGCAGGTTGATGGTCGTCTCGGACGAACTCGACAGCTCGATCTTGGCCTTCTCGGCGGCCTCGCGCAGCCGCTGCACCGCCATCTTGTCCTTGGACAGGTCGATCCCGTAGGCGTTCTTGAACTGCTTCACCAGGTGGTCGACGAGCCGCTGGTCCCAGTCGTCGCCGCCCAGCCGGGTGTCGCCGTTGGTGGCCTTCACCTCGATCACGCCCTCGCCCATCTCCAGCAGGGACACGTCGAAGGTGCCGCCGCCGAGGTCGAAGACGAGGACCGTCTGGTCGTTCTCCTTGTCCAGTCCGTACGCCAGCGCGGCCGCCGTCGGCTCGTTGATGATCCGCAGGACGTTGAGACCCGCGATCTCCCCGGCTTCCTTGGTGGCCTGCCGCTGGGCGTCGTCGAAGTACGCGGGCACGGTGATCACCGCGTCGGTGACGTCCTCACCGAGGTAGGCCTCCGCGTCCCGCTTCAGCTTCTGCAGCACGCGCGCGGAGATCTCCTGGGCCCGGTACTGCTTGCCGTCGATGGTGCCGCTCTCCGGGAAGCGCCAGCTCTGGTCGCCCATGTGGCGCTTGACGGAGCGTGCGGTGCGCTCGACGTTGGTCACCGCCTGCCGCTTGGCGACCTCGCCGACCAGCACCTCGCCGTTCTTGGCGAACGCCACGACCGACGGCGTGGTCCGGGCTCCTTCGGTGTTGGTGATGACGGTGGGCTCGCCGCCTTCGAGCACCGAGACCACCGAGTTCGTGGTGCCGAGGTCGATACCGACCGGACGTGCCATGGGGCTCTCCCTCCTCGTCGTCCGTCTTCCTCCAGCGGGTCAAGCGGGTCAGAGGGTCCGTCGCACCCGGACCGGACCCGCGCGCAGCAGTGGCGTCCGCGCCGGAATCCGTCCGGTGCCGGTCGTCACGACGGCCGCGACACGCCGGGCCGGGGCGGGAGCCGCGCGCCGACGGCGGTCGAGGGCCGCGCGAGCGGCGGGGTCACGGAGGGTTTCGTAGGCGGCGAGCACCCGCGCGAACGCCTCCTCGGGCACCTCGTCCGACCGGGTGTCGGGGTGCAGTCGGCGCAGCAGGCGCCGGTACGCGGAGGTGATCCGCTCGGCCGGGGCCGAGGGGTCCACCCCGAGGACGTCGTACGGGTCCGGCACGGCGCCGGCGGCTGTCCGCATGTCCACCGGTCCCACCTCCTCGCCGACTGCGAGCGGCCCGGCGACTGCCCCTCCGGGCTGCGGTTTCGCACCTGACTTCTTCACTAGTCTGAATAAAACTTGAGTCACCTCTTGTCAAGACTGACCCAGCGGGGTATAGGGGGTGTCGGTGGGCACTCCGGGCTCCCGGAGCCCGGAACCCGGACGGACGGTCTCCGCCAGGCGAAAGGGGTCGACCGATGATCCTCATGCGTACCGAACCCTTCCGTGACCTCGACCGGCTCGCCCAGCAGGTCGCCGGCGCCCTCCCCGGCCCGGCACCGATGCCCGTGGACGCGTACCGGAGCGGGGCCTCTTTCATCGTCCACTTCGATCTGCCGGGCGTCGATCCGGAGTCCGTCGACGTGAACGTGGAGCGCAACGTCCTGACCGCGCGGGCCGAGCGTCCCGCTCCCGACGTGGAGGAGGCGGCCCTGCTGGTCGCCGAGCGGCCCCACGGTGTCTTCAGCCGCCGGCTGTTCCTGGACGAATCCCTGGACGTCGACCGGATCACCGCCGAGTACGAGGCCGGCGTGCTCACGCTGCGCATCCCGGTGGTGGACCGGGCGAAGCCCCGCCGGATCGAGATCAGCCGCGCGGAGCGGGAGGCCCGGCAGACCACCACGTGACAGACACCGGACCCGGCGGGCGCCCCCGTGGGCGCCGCCCGGAGCGTCCGTCCGCTGCGAACCGACCGGAGGTGGTGTATGTGATCACCGAACTGGCCGTCGAACGTGTCGAGTTCACCTGTGGCTCCTGCTGGCACCGCTGGAGCGTCGACTACGACGTCCAGCGGTCCGTGGACGGCCACGGGGACGAGTGGGAGTACTTCTACCGCGACAACACCCCTGTGCCCTCCCCGTACACGCTGGAGGGTGCACCGCCGTGCGCGCACTGCGGCCGCCGCTGGGTCGGCCGCCTGGTGGCGCGCCGCCCGGTGCCGCTGCCCGGCGGCTCACAAGCACCGCGCAGCGCGGTGACCGGGGAAGGCGGCCACCGCCCGGAGCGGCACGACGCACCGCTGTTGTCCGCCGACGCCCATCCTCAGCCGGAGGCGGCTTCCGGGCGCTCGTCCGGGTGACCGTCCGTCCCGCTCCGCGCCGCGGCCGCAGCGGCCGCGGCGCGCGCGGCGGCCAGGTCCTCCTCCAGGGTCCCCACCCGCTCGCGCAGCGTCAGCACGCGCCGCACTCCCGGCAGGGTCACCCCTTCGGCGATCAGGTCCATCACCTCGGCGACCCGGTCGATCTCCCGACGGGAGTAGCGGCGCTGGCCGCCCGCGGAACGGGAGGGGACCACGATGCCGTGGGCGTCCAGACGCCGCAGGAAGGCGGGCTGGACGCCCAGTATCTCGGCGACCTGACCGATCGTGTACAGCGCGGCATCGGCATCGTCGATGGAAAGGGACGCCATTCTCGGCTCCTCGGTCCGACGGGCCAGACCTCGAACTCAGGTTACAGATTTCCTGTCTGTCCGAGAACAGGGTCGGAGCGCAACCGGGCCATGTGCGCGCAGTGGACGATTCCTCCGCTGCGCGCACGGAAGGGCGGTGGCCAGGGTGGGTGGCGGGGCCAGGGACGTGACGCCGGTCAGGGGGCGAGCGTGCGCGCGATGTCCAGGGTGAGGCGCTGCCAGGGGTCGCGGGGGTCGCGGGACGTCAGGGTGTGCACGCGGCGCAGGCGGTAGCGCAGGGACTGGGGGTGGAGATGCAGAGCGCGGGCGGCGGCGGTGGCCGAGCCCGTGTCGATGTACGCCGTCAGGGCCTGGAGCAGGTGGCGTTGCTCCGGCTCGGTGAGCGGTCCGAGGACGAGGCGGGCGATGTGCTCCGGCGTGGCGGCCGGGCGGCCGGCGAGCAGGGCGAGGACGTGGGCGTCGGCGTCCGTGAGGAGGCGGCCGGGCCGGTGGGCGTGGGCGGGGGCCGTGTCGAGGGCGTCGGCCGCCAGCCGGTGGGCGACGGCCACCCGGTCCAGGCCCTCGCCGGTGATCGCACAGCCACGCCACGCGCGGGCGTCCAGGAGCGCCGCCGCCCTGCCGGTGGCCGTGGCGGGCAGCAGCAGGACGGCGCGGGACCCCCGCACCGTCGACAGTGACGCGGCGCCGTCGGCGAGCGCGCCCCCGAGCCCTGCGGCGGCCTCGTACGACATGTCGGGGCCGCCCCCGGTCGTGGGCTCGGCCACCAGCAGGCAGTAGGGGTCGGGGAGCTGGACGCCCAGCCGGGCGGAGCGGTCCGTCAGCGCGCCCGCCGAGGCGTGCCGGCCGGCGATCAGGTCGTCGAGCAGCAGTCGCAGCGCGCGGTCCCGGTCCCCGGACAGGTCCTCGGTGGTCGCGGCGTACGCCGTGGCCATCTCCTCCGACAGCGTGTCCAGGGCCGTCAGCAGCACCCGGGCCAGTGCGAGGCCGTCCGCCGCCGTGAGGGCGCGGGCACGGGCGGCGACCTGGTCGGTGAGGACGGTCGCGGCCACCCGGTAGGCGCGCAGCACGGCCTGCACGGGCCGGCCGTCGGCCGCGCGGGCCGCCGCGATCCCGCGGAAGCGGCGCAGATCGGCCGGTTCCAGGGCGCCGTCGGTGGCCCACAGGTGCAACAGCCGCTCCACGCCCCAGGCCGCGATGGCCCGCACCTCCGGGAGCCGGCTGCCGTCGAGCGCGGCGTACACCGGGACCGTCGCGTGGACGGCGGCGACGACCGCCTCCACGACCCGCGGGTCGGCGACGATCTCCGCCCGGACGGCACTCCGGGGCTCGAGCGGCTCACTTGTCACAGGGTGATGATTCCAGCCGTGCGATGTGCGCACCACGGTGGACGGGCCTTGTCACGGTCGCCAGGATCGTCGGCGTACGGCTCGGTCGTACAGCACGGTCGTACGGCGCGGCCGTACGGCGCGGTCTCCAGGACGAGCGGCGGGAGGTACGGGATGGCGAAGCACTGGGCCGACTTCCAGTACGAGATCTATCTCAACGGCATGACGGGCGCCGTACCGCGGCTGCCCACCGATCTGACCCGGCTGGAGGAGCTGACCGAGCGGCGGCTCGGACCCGGCCCAGTCGGCTATGTGGCGGGCAGTGCGGGCACCGGCAGCACCGCCCGGGCGAACCGCGCCGCGCTCGAACGGCGCCGGATCGTGCCGCGCATGCTGCGGGACGTGCACGAACGTGATCTGACCGTCGAGGTGCTGGGGCGGCGGCTGCCCGCACCGCTGGCCCTGGCTCCGATCGGCGTGCTGTCGATCATGCATCCGGACGCGGAGCCGGCGGCGGCTCGGGCCGCTGCGGCGCAGGGCGTGCCGTACATCCTGTCCTTGGCGTCCAGCACGCCGATGGAGCAGGTCGCCGAGGCGTCGGGCGACGGTGAGCGCTGGTTCCAGTTGTACTGGGCGAAGGATCGCGAGGTCACCCGCAGTTTCCTGACCCGGGCGAGGGCGGCGGGTTACACGGCACTGTTCGTCACGCTGGACACGCCGCTGCTGGCCTGGCGGCCCCGCGACCTGGACCAGGCGTATCTGCCGTTCCTGCACGGCGTGGGCACCGCGAACCACTTCACCGACCCCGCGTTCCAGGCGGGCCTCGCCAAGCCGGTGCACGAGGACCCCGACGCGGCCGTGCTGCACTTCGTGAACATGTTCGCGGATCCCGGCAAGACCTGGCCGGACCTGGCCTTCCTGCGTGAACACTGGGACGGCCCGATCGTCCTGAAGGGCGTCCTGCACCCCGACGACGCCCGTGCGGCCGCCGACGCCGGGATGGACGGTGTGGTGGTCTCCAACCACGGCGGCCGGCAGGTGGCCGGTTCCGTGGCCGCCGCGGACGCGCTGCCGCGGGTGGTGGAGGCGGTCGGGGACCGGCTGACCGTGCTGTTCGACAGCGGGATCCGCACCGGTGACGACGTGTTCAAGGCGGTGGCGCTGGGCGCGCGGGCGGTGCTCCTGGGACGGCCGTACGCCTACGGGCTGGGGCTCGACGGCCAGGCGGGCGTCGAGCATGTCATCCGCTGTCTGCTCGCCGAGTTCGACCTCACCCTCGCCCTGTCCGGGCACGCCCGCCCCGCCACTCTCGGCCCCGCCGACCTGATCGAGGAAACCCCATGAGCGACACGACCGACACGAGCGACACGAGCGACACGAGCGACACGACCGTCACGGCAGAGACGGCAGACACGGGAGATACGGCCGACGCGGCGGACACGGCAGGCACCAAGAACGTCCTTGCCGTCGTCTCGCCGCACGTGGGCGGGCGGCAGGCGGGCGCCGCGCTCGCCACCCTCTTCCCCGCCGACGCCCGGGTGACCGTGGTGGAGACGACCGGCGAGGATCCCGCGGCGCTGCGCGCGGCGCATGTCATCGTCACCGGACTGGGCCCCGTCACCGCCGAACACATCGCCGCGGCACCGGAGTTGACGCTGATCCAGTGCGCGAGCCATGGCTTCGACTACGTCGACCTGGACGCGGCCCGTGCCCGGAACATCCCCGTGTGCACCATCGGCTCCAGCGGCGCCGAGAAGCAGAACGTGGCCGAGCAGACCTTCGCGCTCATGCTCGCCCTGGCCAAGCAACTGGTGCCGGCGCACACCGCGCTGGTCGACGCCGACTGGGCGCTGCCCCGGCTGCAGCAGTCGATCACGGAACTGTCCGGCAAGACCCTCGGCATCGTCGGGCTCGGCCACATCGGCCAGGAGGTGGCGCGCCGGGCCGCCGCCTTCGACATGGCGATCGTGTACGCGGGCCCGGAGCCGGTGGACGCGGAGACGGAGGCCCGGCTCGGCGCCCGGTACGTGGACCTCGACGAACTGCTGCGCACCTCCGACTACGTGACGCTGCACGCGCCGCTCACCGACGCGACCCGGCATCTGCTGAACGCCGAGCGCCTGGCGCTGCTGAAGCCGACCGCGTTCGTGGTCAACACGGCGCGGGGTGCCCTGATAGACCAGGACGCGCTCGCCGACGCGCTGGAGCGGGGCGCGCTGGCCGGGGCCGGGATCGACGTCTTCGACCCCGAACCGCCCACCCCGACCCTGCGCCTGCTCAAGGCGCCGAACGTGGTGCTGTCCCCGCATGTCGCCGGTGTCACCCGCGAGACGCTGGTGCGCATCGCGCTGGCGGCGGTCCGCAACGCGGCGGACTTCCTGGCGGGCGGGGAACCCAGGGACGTCGTGTCCTGACGCCACCTCAGGACAGGTGCTCCCCCTGGGTGTGGCGCACACACTCCAGGACGACCTCGCGCAGGCTCCCGGTCCGCTCCATCAGCTCCCGCTGCACCCGGGCGCCGTTCCCCCGCTCCAGCAGTCCGGTCACGGCCTGGTCGGCCCGGTCGAGGTCACCGGTGCCGGCCAGCGCCTCACCGACGTGGTCGAGCAGGTCCCGCACCACCGACTCCGCCGGCATGCGCCGCATCGTCCTCGGGTGCAGCAGCTCTCGCGCCAGGCCGGCCCGGGCGGCCTGCCAGGCGGCCAGCCGCAGCAGACTCACGCTGTGGTCCACCGGCTCCCGGCCCTCCCGCCACTCGCGCGCGGCGGTCTCCACCAGGCCGCGGGCGAGGGTGGCGATCAACTGCGCGGTGTCCGCGTGCAGGCAGACGTCGGGAACCCGGATCTCCACCGTCGGGTACCGCTCGGACAGGCGCGCGTCGAAGTAGACCATCGCCTCGTCGAGGATGACTCCGGTGGCGACCATGTCGGCCACCCGCCGGTGGTACCGCTCGGGCGACCCGAACAGCTCGGTCGGCCCCGCGGAGGGCCAGCGCCCCCACACCCGGCTGCGGTAGCTGTCGTAGCCGGAGTCCCTGCCCTGCCAGAACGGGGAGTTGGCGCTCAGGGCGACCAGTACCGGGAGCCAGGGCCGCACGCGGTCGACCACCGCGACGGCCTCCTCGTCCGACTCGACCGAGACGTGCACATGGCAGCCGCAGACCAGTTGTTCCCGTGTGGCGATGCCGTACTGCTCGGCCATCCACTGGTAGCGGCGGTTCATGCTGATGGACGGGCTCACCGGCAGCGGTGAGGTGGCCAGCGCGGCCACCGTGCAGCCGATCTCCCCGGCGTGCTCGGCCGCCTCCCTGCGGCAGCGGACGATCTCGGCGCCGAGTCGCGTCATGTCCGTCTGCGGGTGCGTGGCGAACTCCAGCATCTGGCCATAGAGCTCCTTCTCGAACAGGCCCTCGTCCGCGTCGTCCAGCGCGGCGCGGGCGAGCACCGCGGCCGACAGCGCCTTCGGCTCACCTGTTTCCGGGTCGACCAGGAGGAGTTCCTCTTCCACTCCGACGGTCCGCACGTCATGCCGCCTCTCTGTCCGTCTGCCGCGACACCCGGGGATCACGGGGTCATCCGCCCACCCCGACTACCCTCCCGGACGGACGGTAGTCGGAAGCAGCGGCTCGCTCGCCGTGTGTCGCGGTGGGGCGGGACCGCGGCTCAGACGGTCTTCGCGGTGCGTCCGGTCACGGCCGCAGGCCGCCCGTGGGGGCCGGCGGACTGCGGGGCCGGTGCCGTGAGCGGTGGCTCGGTGCCGACCGGTGTCGTCGGCGGCTCCTCCGTCCCGGCGACGGACAGCGACCGGGGTGCGGCGGAGCGGTCGTCGGTGGCCCACCGCTGGGCGTCGGAGCCGTCGCGGTCCCTGACGACGATGCCGGCGTCCGGGGCGTCGCTCGCGGGCGTGACGGCGAGGCCCGCGCCCCAGCGCGGCAGCAACTCGCCGCCCACGGTGAGGTCGTAACGGACGTCGTCGGCGTGCGCCTGGCCCGCGTCGACGCACGGGGCGAGCGTGACGGCCCCGTCGGGGGCGTGGGAGTCGAGGCACATTCCCGGGTCGGCGACACTGCGCAGCAGGCCGTCGCTCTCGTACGACCACTTCTGGGTCCACGCCGACGAGCAGGTCGCCAGCCGGGTGCCCGCGCCGGCCCGCACCGTGCCGCGGATGTCGAGGCAGAGGCCGGCGGCGACGGCGCGCAGCCGGGTCTCCTGGGGGGCGACGGGAAGTCCGGCCGTGCCGGGCGGCGTCTGCGAGCGGGGCGAGGGGGCGCCCCCGCCGGCGCTCGCACTGGTCGAGGCGACCGGGTCGGCGCCACTGCCGTCGTCGGACCAGACTCCGGTGACCAGCAGGGTCAGCAGGACGGCCACGGTGGCGAAGCCGACACCGGCCAGCAGCGTCCGGGTGTTGTGCTCTCCCGCCGTGATCCTGCGGCCGGTGGCCGGGACGCGGGTGAGCAGCCGGTGACGTCCGCCGCCGCCCGGGCGCCGGCCTCGCGAGCCGGTGCGCGCGGGGTGCGGGGTGCGGCCGTGCCGGGAGTCGAGGTAGCGGCGGGCGCCCCAGCCGAGCACCGCCTCGGCCAGCAGCCCGCCGAGGCCGTCCTCGAACCGGCGGAGCTGTTCGGCGGCGGAACGGCAGTAGAGGCACTCGAGGATGTGCTGGTGGACCTCGGGCAGCAGGTCGCCGCCGCGGCGCAGGGGAATATCGAGGAGCCGGTTATGGAAGCGGCATTCGGGGTGCGGCGCGAGTTCCCGGTGGGCGCGTACACAGCCCGCCCGGAATTGTTCGCGTGCCTGTTCCAGTGCGGCCGCGGCCGTCTGGGAGTCCATGCCGAGCAGAACGGCCGGGACCGATATGTGTTCGGCTTCGACCTCGGTGTGCCAGAGCAGTGACTGGGAGAGTGGCGGCAGCGTGTGGAAAGCGTGTGCGGCGAGGGCGCTGTTTTCGGGGGTGGGGGACTTCGCGGCGCGCATACCGCGGGCCCCCGCGGGTTTCCGCAACTCCGGCAGAACACCGGATATCCGGTCCTCCGCCGCCCATTCCGCGACCGTGTCCCGGACCGCCACGAGAAGCCGCGGCCGCAGCGCCACGACGGAACGGGAGCGGGCGAGGTCGCCGAGCACCCGGTGGAAGGCGGCGGCGGTGGCCATCGCGGCGATATTGCCGGAGGAGGCGAGGCAGATGACGGCGTAGTCGTACGCCGCCTGCCAGTGCCGGGCCATCAGCAGTGCGACGGGCAGAGTGGTCTCGCCGACGGGCCGGCCTCTGAGCCGGGCGGCGAGGCTTTCGTCCGATTCTCCCGGTGCCGTGCCGGGACGGGGCGGATGGGACGGACGCGGGGGGTGGGGGGCGTGCACTGAGCGGGTTCCTTCCAGGGCGCAAGGCTGCACACGGAGTTCGGCTCGCCGAAAGGACCCGGTCGGTGGGCCTTTTCGGCGCCGGCGCCGGGAAAAGGTCGGGGATGACGGCTGCACGGCGACCGTCGGCGGATGAGCCTTTTGAGCTCGCCGGCGGCCCGGAATAGCGAGCAGCGATGCCGCCCCGGCCATTGCCCCTGCGCAGACAGGCCATCACCTTTGCACAGGACACTGATGACCAACAAGGCACTTGAACAACATCGGCAACAGGAAAGGGGAACGGGGAACCCTCGGCGCCAACTCCCCATTGCAGTAACCGTTTTCGCCGTCCCACGCACCCCGTGTGAACCGTGTGCCCGCACCGGTGCCGCACGCACACTCCCGTCCCGGCGAACTCCGTAGTCCACTGGGGACCGGCCTTCTCCACGGCCCCGCGCGGCACGGCGGCACTGCCGCGCGCAACGGGCCGCCGACCCCGATCTCCCGCCCTCGGTCGGCGGCCCCGAAGGCGGGCGGGACGGTGCCCGGTCAGATCTGCCAGGACCGCAGTCGGTCCGCGGCGCCGTAGACGTCGGCCTTGCCGGAGATCAGGTCACGGGTGAGGTCGACGAGGGCGCCGTAGGGCGGGTCGATGCCGACGCCGCTGACGAACATGTACGCGACCGCGGTGGCGCAGGCGAAGCGGGCGTTCGCGGCCGGCAGGGGTTTGAGCAGCGCGAGGGTGTGCAGCAGGGCGGCGGCGCGCCAGGCCGGGTCGGAGTCCACACCGAGGCGGGGCGGGTCCACGCGGTGCCGGGCGACCGCGGCGACCAGCGCGGAGAAGTCGTTGACGACGGGCTGGTCCGGCAGGACCTCTTCGTGACGCTGGAGCAGCCAGGGCACGTCGATGTGGATGACGGAGGTCATCGGTCAGGCGTCCCGCCCCTCGCCCTTCACGGCTGGCTCGTCGTCCGGGAAGGCCGCCGCGAACTCGTCGGCGTGTGTGGCGAAGAACCGGCGGAAGGCCTCGGCGCCCTCCTGAAGGGCCCGGTGGCGGGCGATGTCGGCCGCGGCGGCCTCGCGCACCAGGGCCTTCATCGACGTACCGCGCTCCTTGGCGATCTGCCGCAGGTCCTCCAGCTCCCGATCACTGAACTCCACGTTGAGGGCTGGCATGCCGACAACGGTACCGCGAGGGTACTTACTCGTAAATACCTCCAGGTCAGCAAGGGGTGAGGGTGGTACCGGCGGTCGCGCGGCACAACCGCCGGCACCTCGGGTGCCCGGCTCAGCCGGCCGGGGCCTCCAGCCGGCTGATGCGGACCGCGCCGTCGGCGGCGCCCGGGCGGGCGCTGGTCACCGTGAGGCGGAGGCGGGAGCCGCGGACCGCGTCGAAGGTGATCACTGTGGGGGTGTCGGAGGCGGTGGCCCAGTCCACGGTGGCGCCGGTGACGGGCACGTACCGGTCGCCGTCCCCGACGGAGACCTCGACCGAGGCGGGCAGGGCGTGGGTCGCGTCGACGGTGAAGGAGACCTCGACGCGGCCCATGGTCCGCCGGCGCCCGTAGTCGACCGCCACCCAGTCCTTCGGCCGGGCGCCGTCGAAGGCCGGCAGCAGGGCGGTGGCCGACTTGTAGAAGGCGTTGGACCACCCGGTGGCCGGGTCGCCGTCGAGCATGGCGGCCGGGAGGGTGTCGGGGCGCCCGGAGTAACTGGCGTCGGCGTGGGGATGGGTGGGGGCTGCCGGGGGGTCGGGCCGGAACACCGGCGCCGGGGTGAGGGCCGTGGACGGCGCGGCGGTGGTGCGGACGGTCGCGGTGGCGGTGCGCAGCCCGGCCGCGCGCGCCGTCACCTTCACGGTCCCCGCCCGGGTGCCCGAGCGGACGATGGCGAGCGCCTTGCCGTGGAAGGCGGTCCGGGTGGTGGCCTGGTAGCGTTCGGCGCTCTCCTCCCGGCCGTTGTCGAGCCCGGCGAGGGAGCCGCCCCGCACGTCGAAGGTGATCAGGTGCTCGGCGTCGGGCACCACCACGCCGTGGGCGTCGACGACTTCGGCGGTCACAAAGACGAGGGAGCGGCCGTCGGCGGCCAGCGACGGGCGGTCCGGGGTGAGGCGCAGGGCGTGCGCGGGCCCGGCGGTGCGCAGGACGTCGGTCGCGACCACCTTGCCGTCCCTGCGTGCGACCGCCTTCAGCTCCCCCGGCTCGAAGGGCACCTTCCAGGTGAGGTGGAGCTTGCCCGCGCTGCCGTTCGGGCTGGTGTAGCTGCCGGGGTAGGGACCGGAGGTGAACGTCTTGTCGTCGCCGGTCGCCTCGGTGGTCTCCAGGTAGCTGCGCCCGTCCGTGGTCTTCTTGGTGTCGAACCTCCTCGTCCCGAGGGACTTCCCGTTCAGGAACAGCTCGACGGTGTCGACGTTGGCGTACGCCCAGACCTCGACCGTGTCCCCCTTGTCGTGGTTCCAGGTCATGGGCACCAGGTGCACCATGGGCTCGCTGGTCCACTGGCTGCGGAACAGGTGGTACATGTCCTTGGGGAACCCGGCCGTGTCGACGGCACCGAAGAAGGACGCCTTCACCGGGAAGACGTCGTACGGCGTGGGCTCCCCGATGTAGTCGATGCCCGACCACAGGAACTGCCCGGCGAACCACTTCCGGTCGCGGTCCTTCTTGTGCCCGTACTCGCCGCTCATGGTCCAGGAGGCGAGGTTGTTGTCGTAGGAGGAGGTGGCGCGCCTGCCCGGGGTGTGGTTCTCGCCGGTGTTGAGGTGCTCGGGCCCCTGGTAGGCGCCGCGCGTCGAGGTCTCGGACGACGACTCCGACTCGAAGAGGAACAGGTGCGGGTAGGCGGCGTGCAGGGCGTCCACCGACTTGGCGGTGTTGTAGTTCAGGCCGAGCCCGTCGAGCTTGGCGAGCATGAGGTCGGCCGCCGAGCCCTTCTTCGGCACGCTGCGGTATTTGTCCGAGCCGATGACGAGCGGGCGCGTGTCGTCGGCGGCCTTGATCGCGCCGATGATCCGGTCCGCCATGGCGAGCCCGGCGGTGGACGTCGAGTCGGGGATCTCGTTGCCGATGGACCACAGGACCACGGCCGGTGAGTTGCGGGCCGCGAGCACCATCTCGGTGGCGTCCTTCTCGCACCAGTCGTCGAAGAACCGGTGGTAGTCGTACGTGGTCTTGCCGGTGCGCCAGCAGTCGAACGCCTCCACCATCATCACGATGCCCAGCTCCTCGCAGACCTGGATCATCTGCGGGGAGGGCGGGTTGTGGGAGGTGCGGAAGGCGTTGACGCCCATCGACTTCATGATCGTCATCTGCCGGCGTACGGCGTCGATGCTGATCGCCGCGCCGAGCGCGCCCTGGTCGTGGTGCAGGTCGACACCCTTGATCTTGGTGTGGTCGCCGTTGAGGGAGAAACCCTCGTCCGGGTCGAAGCGGAAGGAGCGGATGCCGAAGGTGGTGTCGTAGGTGTCGACGGTCCTGCCGCCGGCCCGCAGTTCGGTGTGCAGGGTGTAGCGGTGGTGCGGGGTCGCGAAGTCCCACAACCTGGGCCTGGAGACGGTGAGTTCGTGGGTCTCGGTGGTGGTGCCGGTGACGGTGGCCGTGGAGGACGTCCGGGCGACCGTCCGGCCGTCGGGGTCCGTGACCGTCGAGCGGATCTCCACCTCCCCCGCGGCGCCCGACTCGTTCACCACCGAGGTGCGCACCCGGACGACGGCGCGGGCGTCGGTGATGTCCGGCGTGGTGACGTGGGTGCCCCAGCGGGCCACGTGCACCGGCTCGGTGATGACCAGGCGGGCCTCGCGGTAGATGCCGCTGCCCGAGTACCAGCGGCTGCTCGGGAGCTGGTTCTGGACCTTGACCGCGAGCACGTTCTCGGTGGTGCCGTCGGTGTGCAGCAGATCGGTGAGGTCGAGGGCGAAACCGGTGTAGCCGTAGGGGTGGCGGCCGGCCTCGGTGCCGTTGCAGTAGACGTACGAGTCCATGTAGACGCCGTCGAACTCCACCGCGATCCGCTTGCCGGCGAGGGCCGGCGGCAGGGTGAAGGCGATGCGGTACCAGCCGAGGCCGCCGGGGAAGAAGCCGGTGCCGCTGGTGGTGCCGTGCTCGGTGGTGGGGGTCTGCTCGATGCTCCAGTCGTGCGGCACCGCGACCTCGCGCCATGCCGAGTCGTCGTACCCGGGCGCGGCGGCGTCGCCGAAGGCGCCCGTCGGGTCGGTTATGCCGCCCGGATTGACCAGGGCGAACCGCCAGCCGTCGCGGAGGGCGACCGTCCGGCGGCCCGAGGTGCGGGTGGCTGCCGCCGCCGGGTTGCTCCCGGCGCCGACGAGTGCGCCGGCCGCCGGGGCTGCCGTGCCGGCGATCAGGACCGATCTACGCGTGACCGTCATGGGCGGCTCTCCCTCATCAGGGCCCAGAAATACTCACAACTGATCGTTACCGAACAGATTCTGACGGTGCGACTCATGCGCCCGTCAAGAGTGCGGTGGCTTCCTTCCGCCTCTTCCGTCGCCTCGCCCCGGGCCCGTGCCCTTCGCCCGCTGGTGCCCGCGGGTTCACGGAGCCCCGGTTGGCACTACGCTGGAACACCAGTGACGCGCTCTGCTCACTGTGCGTGTGCGCGATGGAGTGGCGACGATGAGCTCCGGCTATCCGTTCGACGATGCCGACACGGCACGGGCGCTCATCGACGACGGGGGCGTCCTGGTCGAGTGGAACGAGGGCGCGCGCAGGCTGCTCGGCTACACGCCGGACGAGGTCCTGGGCCGGCCCGCGGCCCGCCTGCTGGCCGCCGGAGCGCAGACCGTCCTCCCCCGGGATTCCCGCTGGAGCGGTACCCTCCCCCTGCGGCACCGCGACGGACGGACCGTCTCCGTCTGGCTGCTGGTCCACCACCGGCCCGCGCGGGACGGCGATCACGGCGGCTGGCTGGTGGTCACTCCGCTGACGGGCGGCGGACGGCCCGCAGCGGACGATCCGCTGGCGCGGGCCGAGCTGACCCAGTCGCCCTGCGCCGTCGCGATCTACGACGACCGGCTGCGCCTGCACCGGATCAACGACCCCATGGCCGAGGTGATCGGCCTGCCCGAGGAGCGCCTGAGGGGTCTGCGCCTGCCCGAGATCGGCGGCCGGCCGCAGAGCGACGACATCGAACAGCACATGTACCGGGTGCTCACCACCGGCCGGGGCAACGACGTCCACACCTACGTGCCGATCGGCGACGACGGCAGCATGTACGCATGGCTGGCCCGGATGTCGCCGATCACGGACGCCGAGGGGCGGGTGCGGGGCGTGTGCGTGGCCGCCCACGACTTCACCGAGCAGTACCTGGCGCGGGAGCGGCTGCAGCTCGTCAACGAGGCGAGTGTCCGTATCGGCACCACCCTCGACGTCACCCGCACCGCGCAGGAGCTGGTCGACGTGTGCGTGCCCGCGCTCGCCGACTTCGTCAGCGTCGACCTGCTGGATCCGCCCGCCGAGGGGGTCGAGGGCTATCCGGCCTCGCTCACCGCCCCGGTCGCGCTGTGCCGGGCCGCCCACCAGTCGGTGACCCCGGGCTGCCCGGAGGCCGTCGTCGCACCCGGCCGTGTCGATGTCTACCCCAGCCCCTCACCGCAGGCGGACGCCCTGGTGGCCGGCCGGACGATCGTGGCGACGGGCGCCTCGCTCGGCCGATGGCTCGACTGGGACCCGGTGCGGGCCGCACGGGTACGGGACCACGGCATCCACTCCACGATGGCGGTGCCGATCCAGGCCCGCGGCGGAACCCTCGGAGTGGCCGTGTTCTCCCGTTTCCGGCGTCCCACGCCCTTCACGGCCGACGACGTGCTGCTCGCCGAGGAGGTCACGGCCCGGGCCGCCGTCTGTGTCGACAACGCCCGACGGTTCTCCCGTGAGCGCCGGACCGCGCTCGCCCTCCAGCGCAGCCTGCTGCCGCGCACGCTGCCGCGCACCGCGGCGCTGGAGGCCGCCTCCCGCTATCTGCCCGCGGCCCGCGCCGGGGTGGGCGGCGACTGGTTCGACGTGATCCCGCTGTCCGGGATGCGGGTCGCCATGGTCGTCGGCGATGTCGTCGGCCACGGCATCCAGGCCTCCGCGACGATGGGACGGCTGCGCACCGCCGTGCGGACGCTCGCCGACATCGACCTGGCACCGGACGAACTGCTCACCCACCTCGACGACCTCGTCATCCGCCTTTCCGGGGAGGCCGGTCAGGACGGCTTCACCGGCGAGGTCGGCGCCACCTGCCTGTACGCCGTGTACGACCCGGTCTCACGCCGGTGCGCACTGGCCCGCGCGGGCCATCCGACGCCCGTCATCATGGTGCCGGGCGAGCCGCCCCGGGCGGTCGAACTGCCGGCCGGGCCGCCGCTGGGCCTGGGCGGACTGCCCTTCGAGTCCGCCGAGATCGATCTGCCCGAGGGCACGGTCCTCGGCCTGTACACCGACGGGCTGATCGAGAGCCGCGAGCGCGACGTGGACACCAGCCGCGAGTTGCTCTGCGCCGCCCTGGCCGGACCGCCCGCCGCCGCGGACCCCGCCTGCGCCCCCGGCTCCCTGGACGAGGCCTGCGACCGTGTCCTGCACGCGTTGCTTCCCCTCGGCGGGGCGTCGGACGACGTGGCCCTGCTGCTCGCCCGCACCCGCGGGCTGCCCGCTTCCCAGGTGGCGACCTGGGACGTCCCCGCGGATCCGGCGCTGGTCGCGGCGGTCCGCAAACAGGTCGCCGGACAACTGGAGACATGGGGGCACAGGGATGCCGTGTTCACGGCCGAACTCGTGGTCAGTGAACTCGTCACCAACGCCATACGGTACGGCGAGCGCCCGATCCGGCTGCGGTTGATCCACGACGCCGCGACCCTCATCTGCGAGGTCTCCGACACCAGCCACACCGCCCCGCACCTGCGCCGGGCCAGGACCTACGACGAGGGCGGCCGCGGTCTGCTCCTGGTGGCCCAGCTCACCCAGCGGTGGGGCAGCCGCCACACCGCCGAGGGCAAGACGATCTGGGCGGAGCTGAACCTGCTCCAGGAGTGACACCCGGGCTCCCGCGCGGTCAAGGGCGGCCGCCCCCGCCGCCGTAGGGTCCCCGGCCGCCGTAACCGCCAAAGCCGCCCTGGCCGTTCGGCGCGCAGTACGGGTTGGAGCAGGTGCCCCCTTCGTGGGAGGAGGGCAGGCTCGTCCCCGGGTGGGGCGTGACGGGCGTGGGAACCGGCTTCGGGGTGCTCCGGGGAGCGGGCGTGGTCGTACGGAAGGGTGCGGCGCTCGGGGCCGCCCGGGCGGCCACCTCCTTGCCGGTGCCCCAGTCGACCGTCTGCATCCGCAGCGAGTTGGGCGCGTCGGTGAGCCAGCGCTGGGTGCCGTCCTCCGTGCGCGGCTTGACCACCAGCCCCGCGCCGGTGGAGGACGAGGCCGGGGTCAGGGCCAGGTCCTGGTTCCAGCGGGGGACGATCGCGCCCTGCACGGTGAAGTCGTAGCGGACGTTCTTCGACTCGGGCCGGGACTGCCCCGCGCACGGGGCGAGTTGCACCGAGTAGCCGAGGTGGGAGTCGAGGCACAGTCCGGGGGCGGCCACACTGCGCAGCAGCCCGTCCGTCTCGTACGCCCACTGCTGGGTCGCGGACGAGGTGCAGGAGACGAGCACGGCCTCCGCGCCGGCCACCGCCTGCGTCCGGTCGAGGCCGATGCACAACCCGCTGTCCTCGTTGCGCAGCCGGCCCTGGAAGGCTCCGGTGGGCACCTCGGCGGCGGCGCCCACCCACGAGGGCGAACCCGAGGCGCCGGCCCGTGCGCCGGGGCTCGGCGCGTCGGACGTTGCGGCGGTGCCGGGCACGGCGCCCCCGCCGGAGCGGGAGCCGGACCACACCACGAGCGGCAGCAGTACGAGCGCGCTCACCGTCCCCACGGCGAGGGCGAGCTGCCGGCGCTGCGAGGAACGGCGGGGCGCCTTGCGCGCCGCACTGGAGCGGGGGCCGCCGCCGGGTGCCTCCGCCGGCCTGTCGTCGGTTTCGGCGAGCGGGAGGGGCTCGGCGACGGGGAACCGCCGGTCCCGGTCGGCCGGGTCGGCCGGCGGCTCGGCGGCGGTGAACCGCCGGTCCGCATCGGCGGGGTCGACCAGCGGTTCTCCGCCCACGGGCGCCGCCGGGACCGGTTGGGCCGCCTGGCTGCGCGCGGCCGCCGCGTCGAGGTACGCCTGCGCGCCCCAGCCGATCACGCCCTCGGCGAGGAGGAGGGGGAGCCGGGCGTGGAAGCCCTCCAACTGCTCTACGGCGTGGTGGCAGTGCGCGCAGCCGTCCATGTGCAGGCGCAGGTCGGGGTCCAGAACGGCGTCGTCCCGGCGCAGCGAGACATCCAGCAGGCGGACGTAGCGGCGGCACTCCTCGTCGGGTGCGGACTCGCGGTGGACGTCCAGGCACGCCTCGCGCAGTTGTTCGCGCGCCCGCTCCAGCCTGACCTCGGCGTCGTCCGTGTCGATCCCCAACAGCGCTGCGGGCACGGCGAGTTCCTCACGTTCGACCTCGACATGCCACAGCAGGCAACGGGCCGGCTCGGTGAGCCTGAGGAAGGCGCGGGAGACCAGGCGCCGGTTCGGGGGCGGCAGCAGCCGTGCCACGGCGCGCTCGCCGGGGAAGGCCTCGGAGCGGAGGAGGGGGTGCAGCAGCTCGCGCCGGTGGTCGGTGTCCCATTCGGCCGCCAGGCGCCGTATGGCGACCAGCAGTTGGGGTCGCCAGGCCGCCGTGGGCCCGCCCTGGCGCGCGGAATCCTCGAAAAGCCGGGTGAACGCGGCGGTGGTGAGCATTCCGGCGGGATGGGCACCGTCCGTGCACAGCCGGGCGTAGGAGAAGGCGGCTTCCCAGTGGCGGTCGAGGAGTTCGCCGACCGGGTGGTGCACGGGCCTCTTCCCGGCGGACTTCTTCAGCTCGGCGGCGAGCTGTTCGTCGGTGACGTCGTACGACGGAACGGGGTCGGGGGAATGATGCAGACCCCCACCTTGCACGTCCACGTTCCTCCAAAAAGCCACGCGGGGTTTTTAGTACATACCAATGGAGGCACGACCCCGCCGAGAGCATTCGGGGGTGTCCATGGAAGGGTTGTCCGCAGGCCGAACACCGCCCTGGGCAGCTCTCGTGGAGCGGGGCGGGGATCGAAGCGCCTGCGTGCGTCGCGGTGAAAACGATGATCCGCGCGCGACGGGGACACCTTTGCACAGGTCGGCGAGCCTGAACAAGAGACTTCCTCAGTTTTGGTTTTCGCCCCGGGATTCAGTCTGTTGACGAAATGTCAGTCAACTCGGTGCCGGTGACCGAATTCCGCGCCCAAGAGGTTCCACCGCGCCCCGAGGCGAATTCCCGGTCACAGGCCGGGCGCAGGAAAACGCACCTGCCGGAAGGCCGGGCACCGGGCTCGATCCCGCGCCGGTGCGGCGGCGCGCCGTACGGCCGTGCCGCCGCACCGTCACGCGGTGAAGGCGAGGATGGCGTCCGCGACCGCCCGGGGGTTCTCCAGCAGCATGGCGTGCGTGCCGTCGATCGGGGCGACGGTCACGCCCGGCCGCTCCTCGGTGAGGGCGGCGAGATCCCGGGCGAGCCCCTTGGTGAGGGCGAGCATCATCGGATCGAACCAGTCCAGGCCGGGGACGGAGGGCACCTGCCGCTGGGCGCGGCCCAGGAGCAACGGCGCGGTCATCCGGCGGAACAGGGCGAACGCGTCCAGCGAGTCGATGACCTCGAGCATCTGCAGCGCCCGCTCCCGCCCCGGCCGCAGCTCCAGCGCCCCGTCGTCCCGCTGCCGCACGGAGCGCCGGATGCCGGCCTCCAGCAGTTCGTACGGGATGCCGAGGCGCTCGGAGATCGCGCGCTGCTCGGCGAGGAGGTCCTTGAGCCCGTCCGGGGGCAGCTTCCTGCCCTGGCCTTCCGCGCTCAACTCCCGTACCTGGGCGAGGTGCTGAGCCACGTAGTCCGGATCGAGGCCCACGTACTGGTCCGGGCGTCCCCAGCCGAAGCCGTCGAGGTCCACCGCCCCGGGGGTGACGCCCGGGTGCTCCAGCGCGTACAGCACGGCGAGCATGCCGCCGAAGGAGTGCCCGACGGGGAGAGCGTCCGGGACGCCGTGCGCCGTCAGGACCCGCTCGAGGTCGCCGAGCACCTCGGGCAGGCGCCAGGGCCCGTCCGGCGAGAGGCCGTGGCCGCGCAGGTCGACGGCGAGCACGCGGTGCCGGGCCACGAGGAGCGGGGCCACGGCGGCCCAGTCGGCGAGCGTGCGCCCGGCGCCGTGCAGGAGCAGCAGGGGCGGCCCGTCGCCCCCGTGGTCCTGGACGGCCAGCGCGATAGGGTCTCCGGTCATGGCACGACAGTAGAGCGTCGGCTCGGCGAATGCCCTGGTGGACGGGCGCGCGGTCAGGGGCGCGGCGCGAGCAGGTCCAGAGCCCGCTCCCAGCGGAACCGAGGGCGGGTGCCGTCCTCGGCGATGTCTCCGGCGTACGGGTCACCGAACCGCACCCCCATGCCGGTGAGCCGTTCGAGGCTCCCGCGATAGGCGGGGTGAACCGCCAGCGCCTCGCCCACGCAGGGCAGGACGGCGATCGGGACGCCGAGTCCGTACGCCTCGCACAGGGTGCCGAGGGCGAGGGTGTCGGCCAGGCCGGCGGCCCACTTGTTGATCGTGTTGAAGGTGGCGGGGGCCACGACCACCGCGTCGGGGTCCGGAAACGGCCGGGGGTCGCCCGGGGCGCGCCACGCGGACCGGATCGGGCGGCCGGTTCGCGCCTCGACGGCGGCCGTGTCGAAGAACCGCAGGGCGAGCGGGGTGGCGATGACGCCCACCTCCCAGTCCCGTTCCTGGGCGGCCGTGATCAGTTCCGGGACGTCCTGCGCGACGCCGGCGGCACAGACGACGACGTAGAGGAAGGGTTTCTTCTCGTGTCGGGTCACGCCTGCACCTTAGAGCTCCGCACGGTGATCACGGCGGGCGGACGGGTGGCCAGTTCGGTCAGTTCCGCTCCGCGCCGCAGGCCGCCGAGCTGGACGGGCACCGCCGGGTCGTCGAGGCGTTCCTCGCGGCGGCACGCGGCGGTGACCTCGGCGGGCTGCCGGCGGTGCCGGCGCCCGATGTCGTGCGGCGGGCCGATGCCGCGGCGCTGCCGCCGGGCGGGGCGCCGGAGCTGCGCGGGGCGAGGGCCGTGGCGGAGCAGACGGTGCTGCTGCGCGGGCGGGCCCGGTTCGCCGAGGCGGCGCTGGTGGACGGAGCGGTGGCGGCCGTGGTGGCGCCACTGGGCCGGCTGCGTCTGGTGCTGAAGGTGACGGTCGAGGACGGGAGGATCACCTCCTACGAGGCGATCGCCGATCCCGTACGGCTGCGCGGGCCCGCCCTCGCCGTCCTCGATGCGGGAGTCACCGCCCGGTGAGCGTCAGCTTCCCTTCTCGGAGAGGCTGATGGCGCCCACCGGGCAGGCGCGCGCGGCCTCCCGCACGAGTGGGTCGCCGCCGCCGTCCTCCTTGCCGGGCAGCACCTGGCTGAAGCCGTCGTCGTCCTGCGTGAAGACACCGGGTGCGGTCAGGGCGCACTGGCCGGCGCCGATGCAGACGTCCTGGTCGATGGAGATGGAGATGTCGGTCATGGCCGCAGCCTCCTACCAGCTCACGGGGAGTTCCAGCATCCCCTGCACCGTGTCGCCCGGTTTGAAGGGGATCTCCTCGGCCGGGGCGGCGAGTCGCAGTCCGGGCAGCCTGTCGAAGAGCGTGCGCAGGGCGATCTCCAGCTCGGCCCGGGCCAGGTTCTGGCCGAGGCACTGGTGGATGCCGAACCCGAAGGCGACGTGGTGACGGGCCGGGCGGTGCCAGTCGAGGGTGTCCGGTTCGGGGAAGGCGGCGGCGTCGCGGTTGATGACGGACGTGGAGAACAGGACGCCCTCGTCGGCCCGGATCGTCACACCCGCGACCTCGATGTCCTCGGTGGCCACCCGCACCAGCCCGTCGGCGATGGACAGGAAACGCAGCAGCTCCTCCACCGCGGCCGACATCAGACCCGGGTCGGCGCGCAGTTCGGCGAGCTGTTCGGGGTGGTGCAGCAGGGTGAAGGTGCCGAGGGAGATCATGTTGGCGGTCGTCTCGTGCCCGGCGACCAGCAGGAGCGTGGCCAGGGAGACCAGCTCGTCCCGGTCGAGCGCGCCCTCCCGGAGCTGCTCCTCGATCAGCTCGTCGAGCACACCGTCCCCCGGGGCGTCGCGCTTGCGGTCGATCAGTTCCTCGAAGTAGGCGTTCAGCCGGTCGCGGGCGTCCAGGGTGTCGGCCGGGGACGGGCCGCGCAGCAGCCTGCGGGACTGTTCCTCGAAGAAGTCGTGGTCGGCGTAGGGCACGCCGAGCAGCGCGCAGATCACCATCGACGGCAGCGGCAGCGCGAAGGCGCTCACCAGTTCGGCCGGCGGACCGGCGGCCTCCATGGCGTCCAGGAGCCCGTCGACGATGGCCTGGATGCGCGGGCGCAGCGCGCTGGCCCGTTTGAGGGTGAAGCTCGGCACCAGCATGCGGCGCTGGGTGCGGTGGTGGGGGTCGTCCACGCCCAGGAGGGCGAGCCTGCGGTCCCGGGCGGCGGCGAAGCGTGCGGTGACGGCGGGGAAGGCGGCCCGGGTCCGGTCGGAGGACAGGCGCGGGTCGGCGAGCAGCGCACGGGCGGTGGCGTGCCCGGTGACCACCCACACGTCGCGGCCGTCGTAGAGGGTGACGCGGGTCAGGGGGCGGGCCGAGCGGAGCGGTTCGTAGGCGGTGGGCGGGTGGTAGGGGCAGGTGCGGTCCTGGGGGAAGGTGACGGGTTCTGACACGGTCGTACCGGGTTTCGTCATCGATGACCTCGCACGAAGATTCCCTTTGGCGATCATCATTAGATGCCTCGGGCATCTACAGGACCACTCGAAGTTCGGCCATATGCGCCAGGTGCCGCATATGGCCAAAGTAATTCGCTTGCCCGTGCGCCGCCGCTCCTCCAGGCTCTGCGCATGCCGATCGCCGAAGCCCTTCTGCCGCCGTCCTTTGCCGCCGGTCACCGGGTGCCGGCGCGACAGCAGCGGTCCGGCCGGCCCCGGAGGCCCGTGGTTCCCCGGCCGTGACCGCGACACTCGTCGCGGGCCTGGTCGCGGGCTACGGCATCGCGGTGCCCGTCGGAGCCGTCGGGACCTACCTGGTGTCCCTCACCGCCCGGACGTCCCTGCGGACCGGAGCGTGCGCCGCGCTCGGCGTCGCCACCGCCGACGGGCTCTACGCCCTGGTGGCGGCCGCCGGGGGCACCGCGCTCGCCGCGGCACTCCAGCCGGTGCTGATCCCGCTGCGGTGGGCGGCGGCTCTCGTGCTGGCCGTACTGGCGGTGCACGGCGGCGTCCGCGCCGTGCACCGGTACCGCTCGTCGGGGACCGCCGCGACCAGCGACGCGGTGCCGCCGGGTCCCGCGCGGGCGTATCTCGGGCTGCTGGGCGTCACCCTGCTCAACCCGACCACCGTGGTCTACTTCGCCGCGCTGGTCGTCGGCAGCCGCGCGACGGACACCGTACGGCTCCTCGACCAGGGTGCGTTCGTGCTCGCCGCGTTCGCCGCGTCCGCGAGCTGGCAACTGCTCCTGGCCTGCGGCGGGGCGCTGCTCGGCCGGGCGCTGACCGGGCGGCGCGGCCGGCTGGTGACGGCGCTCGTCTCCTGCGCGGTCGTCGCGGCGCTGGCGGTACGGATGCCGGCCGGCGCGTGGTGAGGATGATTCCGCCCCCGGCTGGTGTTGAATCGTGAACCGCCCGTGCTCACACGGCCCGGACCGCGGGTCGGCGGGGCCACGGACGAGTCAGCAGTCGTACGCGACGATGGGACGGATGCCATGCCTCTTGAGGGCGAGTACGAACCCAGCCCGGAGCAGTGGGTGCGCGAACAGGTCGACCTGTACGAGAGTTCCGGCGGCACCAAGGGGACGACGCTCATGGACACGGGGATGCCGGTGGTCATCCTCACCACCCTCGGCGCCAAGTCCGGCAAGATTCGCAAGACTCCCGTGATGCGCGTGGAGCACGAGGGCCGCTACGCCGTCGTGGCCTCGCTGGGCGGTGCGCCCAAGCACCCCGTCTGGTACCACAACGTGAAGCAGCACCCCACGGTGGAACTCCAGGACGGGCCGCAGCGGCAGGAGATGACGGCCCGTGAGGTGACCGGCGAGGAGAAGGCGGTGTGGTGGGAGCGGGCGGTGGCCGCGTATCCGCCGTACGCCGACTACCAGAAGAAGACCGACCGGGTGATCCCCGTCTTCGTGCTGGAGCCGACCGGCACGTGACGCCGTCGCGCCCGAGCCGCACGGCCGCCCCCCCGCCGCTGGGATCGGGCGCGGTGCGGCTCGCCCGCGGTGCGGGCGGCGGGCCGCGGGTCAGTTCGGCAGGGGCTGTTCGGCCCAGATCGTCTTTCCCTCGCTGGTCTGCCGGCTGCCCCAGCGCTGGGTGAGCTGGGCGACCAGCAGCAGACCGCGGCCGCCCTCGTCGTAGGCGTGTGCGCGGCGCAGATGCGGTGAGGTCGAACTGCCGTCGGAGACCTCGCAGATCAGCGAGCGGTCGCGGATCAGCCGGAGCTGGATGGGGGGCCCGCCGTAGCGGATGGCGTTGGTCACCAGTTCGCTGACGACGAGTTCCGTGACGAACCCGGCCTCGCCCAGACCCCACTCGGCGAGCCGGTCCAGTGCGTACTGCCGGGCCGTGGCCACGGACGCGGGGTCCGACGGAACGTCCCAGGTGCCCACCCGGTCGGCGCCCAGGGCCCGGGTCCGGGCCAGCAGCAGGGCCACGTCGTCGCCGGGTTCCTCGGACAGCACCGACTTCAGGACCCTGTCGCACAGCGCGTCCAGGGAGCCGCTCGGCGGTTCCAGGGCACGGCACAGCTCGGTGGCGCCGTGGTCCAGGTCGCGCGCGCGGCCCTCGCCGATGAGCCCGTCCGTGTACAGGGCGATCAGCGAGCCCTCCGGCAGGTCCATCTCCCTCGCCTCGAAGGGGAGGCCGCCGACGCCGAGCGGCGGCCCGGCGGACATCGTGACCAGCCGGGCGGTGCCGTCGGGCGTGAGGACGGCCGGCGCCGGGTGCCCCGCGGCGGCCAGGGCCAGGCGGCGGGCGACGGGGTCGTAGACCGCGTACAGACAGGTCGCGCCGAGCTCGCCCACCTCGTCGCCGCCCTCGCCCGTGGCCAGGTGGGTGACCAGGTCGTCGAGGTGGGTGAGGAGTTCGTCGGGCGGCAGGTCCACATCGGCGAGGGTCCGCACGGCCGTGCGCAGCCGGCCCATGGTGGCCGAGGAGCGGATGCCGTGCCCGACGACGTCGCCGACGACGAGCGCGACCCGGCTGCCGGACAGCGGGATCACGTCGAACCAGTCACCGCCGATCCCGGCGAGCGACCCGGACGGCAGATAGCGGTGGGCCACCTCCACCGCGACCTGTCCTGGCAGGCCGCGCGGCAGCAGGCTGTGCTGGAGGGCGAGCGCGGTGGCGCGTTCGCGTGCGAAGCGGCGGGCGTTGTCGACGCAGACGGCCGCCCGGCTCGCCAGTTCCTCGGCCAGCACGGCGTCGTCCGCGGCGTAGGGGTCGGGGTTGACTATGCGCACGAACACCGCGACGCCCAGGGTGGTGCCCCGGGCCAGCAGCGGCACCGCCACCAGGCAGTGCGCGCCCCTGCGGTACGCCGGGTCGCCCACCCCTCGGGCGTTGCGCTCCTGCACCCAGCGGTCGAAGTCGGGTTCGCCGGTCCGGCGCAGTACGGCGCGGCCCTCGCGCAGGGCCCGCGCGGGCGGCGAGAGGGGGGCGTAGGTGTCGGCGTCTCCGATCCGGACGGCCGCCTCGGGCGTTCCCACGGTGACCGACCGGTGGGCGATGCGGCGCAGGACGACGTCGCCCTCCGCGGCGGCGGGCGGTTCCTCCGTGCCGAGCACCCAGTCGAGCAGGTCGACACTGGCGAAGTCGGCGAACCGGGGGACGACCACGTCGAGCAGCTCCCCGGCCGTGCGCGGCACGTCCAGCGTGGTGCCGATGGCGGCTGCGGCCTCGTTGAGCAGGACCAGGCGCCGGCGTGCCCAATACTGCTCGCTGTTGTCGACGGCCGAGATGGCGACGGCGGTCATGTCGCCGGATGCGGTGCACACCGGCCACATGTCGATGGTCCAGGCGTGATCCCGGCGCTCGGAGGGGCTGCGGGTGTAGCTCTCGTAGTGCACGGGAAGCCCGGTCCCGGCGACCTGGCGCAGATGGCGGTGGAAGCGGCGGCCGGACTCGTCGTCGGCCACCGTGTCGGGCAGGTGCCGACCGGTCAGCGTGGCCGAGTCGACGCGCAGGATCTCCCCTGCCCTGTCGTTGGCGCGGATGTAGCGCTGCCCCAGGTCGAAGACGGACATCGCGACCGGCGCCTGCTGGAACGCCCGTGCCACCAGCTCGGAGTCCGCGGTGGCGGGCGCGGTGGTGACCACGAATCCCTGCGGGGAGCCGTCCGCGCCCGTCACGGGGTGCACGCTCAGGCACAACGGCACCGAGTGGCCGTCGCGGTGACGCAGGACGGCCGTGCCGGTCAGGGCGGTCAGCCCCGGCAGGGGTGCGTCCTCGGCGAGCAGCTCCTGTGCCGCGCGTCCCACGACCTCCTCGGCCGTGTATCCCGTCAGCCGCCGGGCACCCTCGCTCCATGCCGTCACCGTGCCCCGGGCATCGACGATCACCGCAGCGGCGGCTTGCTCCATATCCTCAGAATGATCCCTCGGGTGCGTTGCCTCAACCGCGCGCCGGGCGTCGCGGCAACGGCCGTACGCTGCACGCGCGCGCCCAGCAGGCCCGACGCACCGTGCAGCTCGCCCCCGTGTCACCGCGAGTCGACCACCGGCGCCGACCGCAGGCCGAACCCCCGGAACTCGTGTGCATGACGCGCGCCCCGCCGGGCAACCGTCCCTCAGGCCCCGCCGTGTCCCCCCGTCGCGGCGGGGCTCTCCCTGTCCGCGCCGGGGCGTCGGGACGCCGCACGGGTCGGAGCGTCCGTGATGTCGAGGAAGATCTGGTCGGCCTCGGGGACCGCCCCGGCGAGCGAACGCTTGATGCGTACCGCGATGTCCTCGACCTCCTCGCTGTCCAGGCCGGGGACCAGATCGATACGGGCGGCGACCAGGACGGAATCCAGGCCGAGCTGCATGGTCAGCAGCGCTTCGACGCTGTCGATCTCGGACTGCTCCTCCAGCAGCCCCTGGATCCGGCGGCTGAGCTCCGGATCGGCGGCCTGCCCGATGAGCTGGTCACGGGCGTCGCGGCCGAGCCGGTAGGCGACGTACACCAGCAGCGCGCCGATCGCCAGCGACGCGGACGCCTCCCACACGACCTGCCCGGTGACCATGTGCAGCGCCATGCCGACGATCGCGAGGAGCACGCCCAGCACCGCCGTGCTGTCCTCGGCGACGACCGTGCGCAGCGCCGGGTCCCGCAGCGCCCGCAGGGACGTGCCGTGCTGCCGGCGCACCTGGTGCAGGGCCCGCACCAGGGAGACGCCCTCCGACACCAGCGCCACCCCGAGCACCACGAGCCCGGCGACATAGCCGCTGTGCGACTCCTCCGCGCCGCTCTTCAGCGCCTCGAAGCCCTGGAAGAAGGAGAAGCAGCCGCCCATGACGAAGATGCCGACGGCCGCGAGCAGCGACCAGAAGAACCGTTCCTTGCCGTAGCCGAAGGGGTGGCGGCGGTCGGCCGGGCGGCGGCTGCGACGCAGCGCGGCCAGCAGGAAGATCTCGTTCAGACTGTCCGCCACGGAGTGCGCCGCTTCCGACAGCAGCGCCGGCGAGCCGGCGAGGAGTCCGCCGACCGCCTTGGCCACGGCGATCAGCAGGTTGGCGGCGAGCGCCACGAGCACCGTGACGCGTGTCCTGCCGTCCGAGGACCCCTCACGCCGCTCCGGCCCGGATCCCGGCGACCGGTCGTGCGAGGGCGCCCGTGCGACTGTCGTAGTGTCCCGTTCCCTGTTCGAGGATGTCCCGCTCACCTCGCCCGACTGCCCCCGTCCGCGCCTCTCACACGGTGTCGGGGCGGAAAACGGGGAACCCGACAGGCCGCAGGGACGCCGGTGTGAGGAGGGGCGGCATGACCGACGGAAACAGCGCGTACGGGAAGAAGCAGTTCAAGCGGTCCAGGAGCCACTTCGCGGACCGCATCACCGCGGACGGGAGCGACGGCTGGCCGGTCGAGGCCGGCCGGTACCGGCTGGTGGCCAGCCGGGCCTGCCCGTGGGCGAGCCGGGCCGTGATCTCGCGGCGGCTGCTCGGGCTGGAGGACGCCCTGTCACTGGCGATCGCCGATCCCATCCAGGACGACCGGAGCTGGCGGTTCACCCTCGACCCCGACGGCCGCGATCCCGTCCTCGGCATCCGCTACCTCAGCGAGGCCTACGACGCGCGGGAGACCGGGTACCCCGGCGGGGTCAGCGTGCCGGCGGTCGTGGACGTGCCGAGCGGCCGCCTCGTCACCAACGACTACCAGCAGATCACGCTGGACCTGGCCACCGAGTGGACGTCCCTGCACCGCGGGGGCGCGCCCGACCTGTACCCGGAGCGGCTGCGGGACGAGATCGACGAGGTGATGCGCCTGGTGTACGACGATGTCAACAACGGGGTGTACCGGGCCGGTTTCGCCACCGGCCAGAAGGAGTACGAGGAGGCGTGCACGGATGTGTTCCGCCGGCTGGAATGGCTGTCGGAGCGCCTGGCCGGGCAGCGCTATCTGGTCGGTGACACGATCACCGAGGCCGACATCCGGCTGTTCACCACGCTGGTCCGTTTCGACGCCGTCTACCACGGTCACTTCAAGTGCAACCGCTGGAAGCTGGCGGAGGACCCGGTGCTGTGGGCGTACGCCCGCGACCTGTTCCAGACGCCCGGCTTCGGCGACACCGTCGACTTCGACCACATCAAGCGGCACTACTACCAGGTGCACACGGGCATCAATCCCACCGGGATCGTGCCGCTCGGACCGGACCTGAGCGGCTGGCTCACCCCGCACGGCCGGGAGGACCTCGGCGGGCGCCCGTTCGGTGACGGGACGCCGCCGGGGCCGGTCCGCGCGCAGGAGCAGGTTCCGGCCGAGGGGCGGCCCTGAGGCGCCGGGGCACCGACAGTCAAGGAGAGAAACGTGGCCCACGACAAGAAGAAACCGAAGCTCCCGCTCGTCTACCGGCCGGTCGGGTTCGCCCTCGGCTGGGCGAGCGGGGCCCTGGCGGGGTACGCCTTCCAGGCGACGTGGAAGGCGATACGCCATGAGGACGACGCGCCCGACGCGCTGGACCGGGACCGGGGCTGGGGCGAGGTGCTGCTCGCCGCGGCGCTCCAGGGCGCCCTGTTCGCGGTCGCCCGCAGCCTGGCGGACCGCACGGGAGCCAAGGCGATCGAACGGTCGACGGGCGTGTGGCCGGGCCCGGACAAGGGCGGCCGGGACTGAGCGCCCTGTCGGTGGGCGAAGGCGCCTCCGGCGCCCGGGGGCCCGGGGGCCCGGGGCCCGGACACCACGTGCCGGGCCCCCGGGCGCCGCAACCGGTCCGCTGTGCGCGGGCTCGGAGGGGCTGCCCGGGGCATCACCGACGCGCCCCTCTCTCCCCCGACGCCGGAGCGCGCGCCGCCCGGCCGACCCGTCCGGCGCCGTCGCTTTCCGGGCGCCGGAGGTCCCACCGGCCGTGAGCTGTCCGGCAGTCGAGGCCGGACTCCACCCCGGGGCACCGCCGAAGGCTCCGCCCCGGGGCACCGCCCCAGCCTCCGCCCCGGGGCACCGCCCAAGGCGTCGCCTCAGCCCTGCTTCGGCGCCGTCGCCCTGGTGCGGCGCAGGGTGAAGGAGTGGCCCGCGGGGTCGGCGTAGCCGCGTTCCTCGAAGGGGCCCGGGGCGTCCTTCGCCTCCAGCGGGCGCCCGCCCAGGGAGACCACCCTGCGCTCGGCCTCGTCGAGGTCCGGCACCAGGAAGTCGAGATGGGCCTGGAGGGAGTTCTCGGGCCGGGGCCAGCTCGGCGGGGTGGCGTTGACGTCGCGGCGGAACGCCATCCTGAACCCGTCGGCGCTGCGGATCTCCACCCGGTTCGCGGTGGCGTCGGTCTCCTCGGCGTCGAGCAGGTCCTTGTAGAAGGCGGCGAGTTTCTCGGGCTCGGCGCAGTCCAGGACCACGACGCCCGCCAGTACCGTGGGCATGCTTCCTCCGTTGGGTTCCCGGGCGGGCGCCGTGCCCGCCCGTATACGCTCCCCGGGTATCCGCCGGCCCCGTTTTCAGTCCGTCACTCGTCGCCCCGGAGCGGCTGCCGGCGTACGTCACCGAGCTGGACGCGCTGGGGTTCCAGTGTCACTTCCACGCGCTGGGCGACCGGGCCGTACGGGACGCGCTGGACGTTCAGCGGGCCGCCTGGAACGTGCGCCGGTACGCCTGCGGGGAGACGCCGATCGACGCGCGCAGGTGCCGGCGCAGTGAGGTGCCCGTCGCGAAGCCGATCTCGTGGGCGATCTGGTCCACCGTCAGGTCGGTTACCTCCAGCAGGTGGCGGGCGCGGGCGACGCGCTGCTGGACGAGCCACCGGCCGGGGCTCATGCCGACCTCCTCGGTGAAGCGGCGGACGAAGGTGCGCAGACTCATCCGGGCGTGCCCGGCGAGGTCCGCGAGCGCCAGCGGCTCGCCGAGGTGTTCGAGGGCCCAGTCCCGGGTGGCGGCCGTGCCGGCGGCCGGGGACGCGGGCACGGGCTGTTCGATGTACTGCGCCTGGCCGCCGTCGCGGAACGGCGGCACGACGCAACGGCGGGCCACCGCGTTGGCGAGTTCGCTGCCGTGGTCCTGGCGCACGAGGTGGAGGCAGACGTCCACGCCGGAGGCGGCTCCGGCGGAGGTGAGGATCCCGCCGTTGTCGACGAACAGGACGTCGGGGTCCAGGTCCACTTTCGGGAACATCCGGCGGAACCGGTCGGCCAGTTGCCAGTGCGTGGTCGCCTTCCGGCCGTCGAGGAAGCCGGCCGCCGCGAGGACGAAGGCCCCGGTGCAGATGGAGACCAGCCGGGCGTCGGGGCGGATGCGCGCCAGCGCGGCGGCGACCTCCTCGGGAAGTTCCTCGGTGATGCGGGACGGGGAGACGGAGGCGATGACCACGGTGTCGGCCGTGGCCAGGGCCTCGGGTCCGTGCTCGACGGCGATCGTGAAGTCCGCGTCGGTGCGCACCGGCCGCCCGTCGACGGTGCAGGTCACCACCTGGTACCGGCCGTCGGCGGCGCCCAGGATCCGGCTGGGGATGCCGAGTTCGAAGGGGTAGACGCCGTCGAGCGCGAGGACCACCACGCGTTCCGTGTGCCGCATGGCAGGATCTTATCGAAGAGTGGCCATCATGCCATTTCCCCGCCGGACGGGACCGGGCAGGCTGGACGACCATGAGCACTGTGAACACGATGCGCGCGATCAGTCAGGACGTCCTCGGCGGTCCCGAGGTCCTCAAGGTGGTCGAGGTGGAGCGGCCCGCGCCGCGGCCCAACGAGGTGCTGGTCCGGGTCCGCGCCGCCGGAGTCAACCCGACCGACTGGAAGCACCGCCAGAGCGGCGGCTTCCTCGGCAAGCCGCCGTTCGTCCTCGGCTGGGACGTCTCCGGGGTGGTCGAGGAGACGGGGTTCGGCGTCGCCCTCTTCCGGCCCGGTGACGAGGTCTTCGGGATGCTGCCCTATCCGTACGGCCACGGCTCGCACGCCGAGTACGTCACCGTCCCCGCCCGCGCCCTGGCGCACAAGCCGGCGGCGGTGGACCACACCCAGGCCGGTGCGCTGCCGCTGGTCTCGCTGACCGCCTGGCAGGCCCTCGTCGAGACGGCCGGACTGCGTCAGGGGCAGCGGGTGCTGATCCACGCGGCGGCCGGCGGGGTGGGTCACGTGGCCGTGCAGATCGCCAAGGCACGGGGCGCGTATGTGATCGGCACGGCGAGCGCCGGCAAGCACGATGTGCTGCGCGCGTTGGGCGTGGACGAACCGGTCGACTACCGGGAGACGGACTTCGCCGAGGCGGTGCGGGACGTCGACGTGGTGCTGGACACGATCGGCGGCGACTACGTCCGGCGTTCGCTGCGGACCCTGCGCCCGGGCGGCGTTCTGGTGACGATCCTGCCGCAGGGGGCGAAGGACCTGCCGCTGGAGGCGGAGAAGCTCGGGGTGCGCGCGACCGAGATGCTCGTCGACGCCGACCACCACGGCATGACGCAGATCGCGGCCCTCGTCGAGTCGGGGAAGCTGCGTGCCACGATCGCGGGGACGTTCCCGCTGGCCGGCGCCGCCGAGGCGCACGCGCTCGGCGACACCGGCCGGACCACGGGCAAGCTGGTGCTGCTCGCGGACTGACGCGCGCGCTCAGAAGGTGAGCACCGGCTTGATCGTCTTGCCCGCGCTCATGTCCCGCACCGCCTGGTCGATGTCCGCGAACGGATAGGTGCCGATCAGGCGGTGCAGCGGGAGCCTGCCCTCCTTGACCAGTTGCACGAGGGCCGGGATGAAGGTCTGCGTCTCGCTGTCTCCCAGGGTGATGCCCACGATCTGCTTGCCGGGCAGCAGGCCGTTGACGTCCAGGGCGACTTCGGTGCCGAAGGGCGGGGCGCCGACGACGACCAGGGTGCCGCGGGCGGCCAGCGCGTCGGCGCCCTGGCGCAGTACGGCGACGCTGCCGGTGGTCTCGACGACACCGTCGGCCCCCTGGCCGTCGGTGAGCAGCGCGAGCGCCTCCGCGAGGTCGGCCTCGGCCGCGTTGACGGTGTGCGTGGCGCCCAACTCCTTGGCCAGGGCGAGGCGTTCGGCGACCCGGTCGACGGCGATGATCCTGGCGGCGGGGGTGAGGGCGGCGGCCATCACCGCCGACAGGCCCACCGCACCGGCGCCGAGGACGACGAGCGTGCTGCCCGCGCGGGGCCTGAGCACGTTCCACACGGCGCCCACCCCGGTCTGCACTCCGCAGCCGAGCGGGGCGATGGAGACGAGCGGCACCTCCGGGTCGACCTTGACCAGGCTGCGCTCGTCGACCAGGGCCCGTTCGGCGAAGGAGGACTGGCCGAAGAAGTGGCCGCCGAGGGGGGCGCCGTCGCGGCTGATGGTGCTGGTGCCGTCGGCGCGGCGACCGCCGATCAGGTTCAGCGGCAGCCAGGTGGCGCAGTACGCCGGGTGCCCGTCGCGGCAGTTGCGGCAGCCGCCGCAGGAGGTGAAGGACAGCACGACGTGGTCGCCGGGTTCGACGCCCGTCACCTCCGCTCCGACGGCCTCGACGACGCCGGCCCCCTCGTGGCCGAGGACTCCGGGCAGCGGGAACGGCAGGCCGCCGCTCGCCACACCGAGGTCGGTGTGGCACAGGCCGGTGGCGACCATGCGGACCAGGACCTCGCCCGGGCCCGGGTCGTCGAGTTCCACTTCGCAGAGCACGAAGGGCGCTCCCCCGGACTCGACCACGGCGGCGCGTGTGGTGGTGGTCATACGGTGAACTCCTTTGCGCGGGCGCTCAGTCGAGCGAGACGACGACGGACTTGACCTTGCTGTAGGCGGCGAGGGCCTCGGGTCCGTACTCACGGCCGAAGCCGGAGTCCTTGACGCCGCCGAAGGGGACCGCGGGGTCGAGCATGGCCCAGTCGTTGATCCAGACGATGCCGGCCTGCAGCCGCTCGGCGACGCGGTGGGCACGGGCCAGGTGAGTGGTCTGGACGCCCGAAGCGAGGCCGTACGGTGTGGAGTTGGCGAGGGTCACCGCCTCGTCCTCGGAGTCGAAGGGCTGCACGGTGAGGACGGGGCCGAAGATCTCCTCCTGCACGACGCGGGAGTCGTTGGACAGGCCGGTGATCACGGTCGGCCGGTAGTAGTAGCCGCCGCCCAGGTCGAGCCGTTCACCGCCGGCGACGACCCTCGCGCCCTCCTTGCGGGCCAGTTCGACGTATTCCTCCACCTTCTTCAGGTGCTTCTCCCCCGCCATCGGCCCGACGACGGTGCCCGGATCGCGCGGGTCGCCGACGGGCACCCCGGCGACCGCCTCCGCGAGGATGCCGACCAGGGTGTCGTGCACCGGCCGGGCGACCAGCAGCCGGGGGCCGGCCATGCAGAACTGGCCGGTGTTGAAGACGAACGCCTTGATGATCGCGCCGACCGCCTTCTCGAGGTCGGCGTCCTCGAAGACGAGGTGCGCGGCGTTGCCGCCCAGTTCCATCATCACGGTCTTCAGCCCTTCGCCCGCCACGCTCGCCACATGCCGGCCGACCGCGGTGGAGCCGGTGAAGGCGACCTTGTCGATGCCGGGGTTGCGCAGCAGCGCCTCGCCCGCCACCGGTCCCGTGCCGGTGACGACGTTGACCACGCCGTCGGGGACACCGGCCTCCTGGAGCAGGCGGGCCATGTACAGGGCGCTGAGCGGGGTCTCCTCCGCGGGCTTGTGCACCACGGTGTTGCCGGCGGCGAGGGCCGGGGCGAGTTTGGAACCGGCGAGGATCAGCGGGAAGTTGAAGGGCGTGATGGCGGCGACCACACCGAGCGGCTCGCGCCGGGTGTAGGCGAAGGCGTTGAGGGCGGTGTCGCGGGTGGCGCCGTCCTGGCTCTGCGCGAGGGAGGCGTAGTACTCGTAGTCGTTGGCCGCGTTCGTGACGTCCACGGCGCCGCACAGCGAGATCGGCTTGCCGACGTCGAGGCTCTCCAGGGCGGCGATCTCGTCGGCGTTGGCGCGGATGAGTTCCGCGACGCGGTGCAGTACGCGTCCGCGTTCACGACCGCTCATCCGGGGCCACGGCCCGGAGTCGAAGGCCTCCCGGGCCGCGCGTACGGCGGCGTCGACGTCGGTGGCGGCCGCCTCCGCGACGGTCGTGATCACCTGGCCGGTGGACGGGTCGATGACATCCATGCGGGCGCCGTCCGCGGCCTCGCGCCACTGGCCTCCGATGAACAGCTGCCCGGGATCGGTGTCGAACGTGGTGGTCATGGCCCACTCCCCAGCATTGATCGCCAAAAGTTCAACAAACAGGATTCCTGTTGGTCCGCAGTCTGATTACAGACAGGTTTCCTGTCAATGCTCTAGGGTGCACGCATGGTCGGTACACAGACACGCCCGTCGTTGCTCTACATGGTCAAGCAGGTCGAACTCGTCGTGCGCTCGCACCTGGACGAGCTGGTCAAGCCGGCGGGGATCACCGCCCTGCAGTACACGGCCCTCACCGTGCTGGAGCGTCACGACGGACTGTCGGCGGCCCAGCTCGCCCGGGACTCGTTCGTCACCGCGCAGTCCATGGCCGATCTCGTACGGTCGCTGGAGAGCCGTGGCCTCGTGCGGCGGGAGCGCAACCCGCGCAACCGCCGGGAGCTGCTGATCCTGCTCACCGACGCCGGGCGCGAGCTGCTGGGCGGGTTCGCCGGTCCGGTGCGGGAGCTGGAGGAGCGGATGATCCGTGACCTCACGCCACACCAGGCCGACCAGTTCCGGCAGGCGTTGTCCAAGGCCTGGCACGCGTTGTCGTAGGTCCGCCAGGCCCTCGAGGGGTCCGTCGCGGGCTTCCCGGGGTGAGTCCACCCGCAATTCGAAGACATATGTCAATCGAACATGCTCAAATTCACCCTAATGAGGGTAAGTTGCAGGCGGGGGTGAGGAGTTAGCGGGAGGCGATGTCGACGTGGGGCAGGGCCCCGCACCGCTCACCCGGCATCTGCGCGTCCGCAGGGACCGTGGGCACACGGTGCTGGAGTTCCACGGTGAGATCGACATCGTCGCCGCGGTGGAGATCATCCCGTTCCTGGACTCCGCGACGATCCGGCGCGCCCCGCGCGTCGTCATCGACCTGCGCCCCGTGGAGTTCTTCGACTGCTCCGGGCTGCGCCTGCTGTACCGGGCCCGGCGCCGGGTGCTCGCGCAGGGCGGCACACTGCACCTGGTGTGCACCCATCCGCTGACCCTGCGCATCCTGCGTCTGACCGGGCTGGCACAGGTGCTGCCGCCCGCGGCGTCGCTCGAGGAGGTCCTGGGCGAGTCGGAGGCCGCCGGGTCCTTGTGACGGGCCCGTCCGGATGTTCGGATGTGACGGAGACGAGAGCGGCGGGGCCTGCCCGGCAGGCCCCGCCGCTCTCGTCCGTGCGCCCCGAGCGTGTGTCAGGAGTACCTGCGCGCGGACCGGCGCAGCACCACCAGACCCGTGATCAGCAGCACCGCTCCGGCCGCGGCCGGCCACAGGTGCGCGCCGGTCTCCGCCAGCCCGCCGCCCGCGACCGACTGGGGTTCGGTCCCCGGCGCGGTGGAGGGAGCAGCGGCCGGAGGCGTGGCGGTGACGGCGGACGGAGCGGCATGGGTCGCGTCCCCGATGGCGGGAGCGGTCCCGGAGGGAGGCGTGGCCGCGCTCGTGTGGTGGCCCTCCGAGGCGCTTCGCGGCTCGACGACCGCGCCGCCGCCGGCCGCCGACGGGGCCGCGGGGGCCCCGGGCGTCGCACCGCCGCGCACGTCGCCCGCGCCTGCGGCGGGCGCCGAGGTGACCGGTGCGGCCGTCGAGGGCTGCGCCTGCTGCGGGCCGGGGGTGCCGGACCCGTTCGCGGGTTCGCCACTCGGGGTGGCGGCCGGGGCGGATCCCGCCCCGGCACCGGGCGCGGTGGCCGAGCCGGAGCCGGCGCCGCCGCCGGACGGGGCGTCGGCGGACGGTGACGGCGTGTTCTGCGGCTGGTCACCGGCGTCGCCGCCGCACCGCCTGCCCGTGTTCACGCAGTCGACCACCTGGTTCATCAGCTCGTCGGTCATGACGTTGATGAAGTCGTCGTGATCGGTGATCGGCTTGTGCAACTGCTCGGGGAAGCCGTCCACGGCATAGGCGTTCTCCACCCGGCCGTTCTCGACGACCGGCTGCGGCACGTCGTACACCAGACGCATGGTCAGCTGCGGGATCGCCTTGAACCCGTTCTGGCAGGCGCCGCTCGCCGGGTCGGCGAAGGCCACGTGCGTGCGGTGGTTGGCGCTGTCGATGTTCTGCCCGTCCCAGCAGCTCTGGAAGGCGAACGTCCGCACCACCTGGCTGCCCTGCGGGCAGATGGGGTACTTGTCCGTCAGCTGCACCTTGTCCTCGAAGCCGGTGCAGCTCCAGTGCGCGTTGGCGTTCTTGGGCCCGTTGGTGAAGGCCTTGGCGTCACCCGTGATGATGCGCAGGAACCGCGGCATCGCGACGACCTTGCTCGTCGGGCTGCCGACGAACGTGATCCGGGCCTGCCGGGCCACCAGGATCCGCCCGACGTTGCCTTCCTTGCCGCCGCCGTCGTTGTTCTGGTCGAAGTCCTGGGTGCCGTCCTGGACGCGCAGCACCGGCCAGTAGTACGACGACTTGTCCTGCTGGTTCTGGCAGCTTGTCTGCGCCGCTGCAAAGGTGTCGTTGGTGGCGAAGGCGTCGTTCGACTGGTTGCCGACGTAGTCGTGGAGGTGGTGGGCGCCGTTCTTCACGCCGGGCGCCACGATCACGTTGTCGGTGTTGTGGTTCTTGTTGGCGTCGACACCGCACTCGGTCTCGAACGAACCGGTGGAGCCGCCGGCCTGCCGGGCGGGCTGGACGACGTTCGGCTGCACGGTCCGGATGTCCACGAAGTCGGAGGCGACGGGACCGCTCGCACCGGCCTGACCGCCGTCGCCCTGCTGCTGCCCGCCGTCGTTCTGCCCGTTGCCGCCCTGCTGCTGCCCGCCGTCGTTCGGGCCACCGGCGGAGGGCTGCGCCTGATCGGCCGGCACACCCGTGCACGGGGCCATGCCGTCGAGCGCGCCGGGGGCCGTGCCGCCCGCTCGCCGGTAGTCGGTCCTGATCCGGTCGATCACCGCGTCGCGCTGGTCCTCGAGGGGGCCGAGGATGGAGTTCTCGACGTAGTTCGCGTCGTCCGCCTGCGCCCGGCGCGTCGAGGCCAGCCGGTCGTAGGCCTCGGTGATCTGCTGGTCGAGGGTCGCCAGCTCCGCGTCGATCTCGGACTTCGCCGCACCCGGCACATCGGTCAGCCGCTGGCCGACGTCCGGGCAGTCGATGGTGACGGCTCCCGCGGACAGGACCCGGTCGCCGCCGTCGCGGTCCGAGCCGCCCCAGCCGCCCTCGGTGGCCGAGGCGTAGACGTTCGCCGCCACCAGCCCTCCTCCGCCCAGGATCAGCGCGACCGCGGCAAAGGTCGCGCGCCGTGCGCCCGTTGGACGTCTGCGCGAATTGCGTCTCAAGGCAGTGCTCCTACACGTCAAGGCCGACTCGGCATGGAAAGCCCCCCTCCGTGTACGTGGCGGAACCCGGCCGTGTTCAAGCACACCGGAAATTCACAGCGATCTCATGGCCGAGTCCGTCGCCGACGCGGTGGCCGACTGGGCGTTCGAGCGCGGCGCGCGGCGGGCAACCGGTTGTCAGAAGGGAGGACTGTCGACATGACGACGTCCACGAAGCAGGCACCCTCATCGGTGGCCGCGAGGCGGCGGATGCCCGGCTGGGGCAAGGCCGTGATCGCACTCGTCGCCCTGCTCGCGGTGTTCTTCGCCGGGCTGCGGCTCAGCGTGTTCCCGGGGCTGCGTGACCTGTTCGGCACGGACACGCACGACCGCTCCGGACCCGCCTTGCTCAAGTCCATCCAGGACATGAGCCGTTACGAGGCCGCCTCCGGCAACTTCCAGGTGGTCGTGGACCTGGAGAAGGACTCGAGGTTCCTGCCGTCGGCGATCCGCGGCACCCGCACCCTGTACGTGGGCGCCGGAACCGTCGACGCCTACGTCGACCTCGGCAAGGTCGGCGAGCAGGACGTCAAGGTCAACGGCGACCGCACGTCCGCCACCATCCGGCTCCCCCACGCCGCCCTCGGCAGGCCCGCCCTCGACCCCGACCGCTCGTACGCCGTCTCCAAGCAGCGCGGCCTGCTCGACCGCATCGGCGACTTCTTCTCGGACAACCCGGGCAGTGAGCAGGCCGTGCAGAAGCTGGCCGTCCAGCACATCGCCGAGGCCGCGAAGGAGAGCGAACTGACCGGCCGCGCCGAGACGAACACCACGAGCATGCTCGGCGGGCTGCTGAAGTCCCTCGGCTTCAAGGAGGTGAAGGTGTCCTACGGCACCTGAGCCCGGGGCCGGGGCTCAGCCGGTCAGGATGGCCGGCAGGGCGAGGGCCCCGAGCAGGGCCGCGCCCGCCAGGACCCACGCCACGTAGTCCCCGATGTGGCCGGACTGCAGGCGGCGCAGCGGCAGCGTCCACGCCCGGAGGCCGAGCAGTCCGGGGCGGGCGACGGCGAACGCGGCCAGGGCGACGGCGAGGACCGTGGACACGAGCCCCAGCAGCACGCCGGCCGCGGTCCAGTGCACCGAGACGGCCGCCCCGCCCGAGCCGGCCTCGTTCACGGAGCGCGCCACGCTCTGCGCGAACCCCGGGACGACGCCCACGGCGAGCGATGCGGCGAGCAGCGCGGCGGGCACGGCCGTCATGGTGTCCGGGATGCGGCCGAGCCGGTGCCGGGTCTCGGGTTCCTCTCCGGTGCCGGTGGTCTCGTACGACGAATCGATCTGCGGCTGGGGCCCGAGCCCGTAGAAGACGCGCGCGGCGACCCGCAGCACCGCGCCGCCCGTCACTGCGGACACGGCGACGTAGAGCACGGTCAGCGGCCCGCCCGCCTCCTCGAGGACCGCCTTGCCGAGGGAGGTGCCGAAGGGCGGCAGCCCGGCGAGCGCCAGTCCGCCGAGCACGAACATCACCGCGACGCCGCGCAGCGGACGGCCGCAGCCGTGCAGCGCCGCCTCGTCGACACAGCCGAACCGGTCCAGCAGGACGCCGCTGCAGGCGAACAGGGCGGCCTTTGCTCCGGCGTGGCCCAGGAGGTAGAGGGCGACCCCGTCGTCCGCCTCGGGCACGAGGGTGCCGACACCGACCAGGAACAGCCCCATGTGGGCGATGGTCGAGCAGGCGAGGAGCCGTTTGATGTGCCGTTGGTGCCAGCACATGAGGGCGCCGACGACGCCGGTCAGGATGCCGAGGACGACCAGTGCCCGCTCCAGGTCGGCCGCCGGAATCCCGCCGGGCCCGGAGAAGACGGTGGTGCAGACGCGCCAGACGCCGTACAGGCCGAGTTCCACCATGACTCCGGACAGCAGCATGCACACCGGGGTGGGCGCGACGGCGTGCGCGTCGGGCAGCCAGAAGTGGAACGGCGCCGCGGCGGCCTTGACCAGCAGTCCGGTCAGGACGAGGACGAAGGCCGCGAGCGTCAGCGCGTCGGGGGCGCCGTGGGCGTCGAGCCCGCGTCCCAGTTTGGTCATGGCGAGTTCGCCGGTGCGCGCGTAGAGCAGTCCGATGCCCATGAGCATCGCGTAGGCGCCGAGTGAGTTGATGAGGCCGAAGGTCAGCCCGCCCTGGACGGCCTTGGCCTCCTCGACCCGGTAGCCGGTCAGGGCGTAGGCGGCGGCGCCCATCAGCTCGAAGAACACGAACGCGTTGAACAGGTCGCCGGTGATCGCGAAGCCGCACATGCCGGCCTGGAACAGCAGCATCAGGGCGGGGTAGGAACCGGCGTGCCCGCGCGGCGGCTCGTCGAAGTAGCGCCAGGAGTACACGAGAGCGGCCGACATCAGCACGGAGGCGAGGGCGGCCATCCCGAGCCCGGGGCCGTCCCCGACGAGGACGATGCCGACGCTCTCGCCGTTCACGGGTGTCCAGGCGCCGACCCATTCGGTCAGCGGCGGCGAGGAGTTGAGGAGCAGCCAGACGGCGAGTGCGCCGGTGCCGGCCGACAGGGCGCATCCGGCGCTCTCGGCGACGGCGCGCGGCAGCAGGCGTCCGCAGGCGACCAACAGGCCGGCACCGAGCAGCGGGACCGCGACGAGCAGCGGCAGCAGGTGGTTCATCAGCCGCGCAGCTCCCGCAGTTCGTCGGGGTCGACCGTGCCGTGGCGCTTGGCGATCTGCATCACGAGGGCGAGGAGCAGGGCGGTGACGGTGGCGCCGACGACGATGTCGGTGAGGGTGAGCGCCTGCACGACCGGGTCCACGACGGGCCGTGAACCGGGCTTGATGTCGGAGAAGACGGGTGCGGTGCCGCCGTCGCGGTAGCCGACGGCGAGCAGAAGCACGTAGGTGGCGGACTGGCAGACGGCGAGGCAGCCCACCGCGTGGATGAGATTGCGGCTGGTCGCGAGGCCGTAGCAGCCGGTCAGAAAGATCCAGACGGCCACGAGGTACGGCAGTACGCTCATCGGTTCCCGTCCTCCTCCTCAATTTCGACGGCCTGGTCCAGGAAGCGTGCGAGCAGGGCGACGATGGCGCAGGCCACCTCCATGCCGATGGCGGCGTTCAGCACCGGCACGGTGCCGCCGGACGACAGGGTGTTGAACGTGCCGTACGGCAGGATGGTGTTGGCGAGGAACGCCGTGCCGGCGAGGAGGCCCGCGAGCCCCGTCACGATGTAGGCGGAGGCGGAGAGCGCGTCACCGACCTCGTACGGGGAGACGGGCCGGATGCGTTCCAGGGCCCGGTAGTCGGCGCCGAGGTAGAGCAGGTGCAGGCCGGTCGCGGCGACGACTCCGCCCTGGAAGCCGCCTCCGGGGCTGAGCTGGCCGTGCGCGATGACGTACAGGCCGGTGAGGACGGCGACGGGCACCACGGTGAGCGCGTAGCGGCGGACGGGCGGCGCGACCTGCTCGGGCTCCGGCGCGGCGCGCTTCTCGTCCCGGGTCTGGCGGAGCAGGACGACCGTGCCGAGGACGGACGCGAACAGGATGCTCATCTCGCCGAGCGTGTCGAAGGCGCGCAGGTCGAAGTTGACGGAGGCGATGGTGTTGGCCGTGTGCCGGGACAGGGAGGCGTGCACGGCCCGGTCGCCGTAGGGGTGCCAGGTGCCGCCGAAGGACGGCAGGCCGAGGCAGGCGGCGACGAGGAGGGCCGCGAGGCAGGCGCCGCCGAGGGCCAGCACGACGACGCGTACGCGCCGCGTCATCGTTCCTTCCCCTCTCCGCCCTTGGGTTTCCTCCTGACCTTGCGCACCGAGAGCATGATCAGCAGCGGGGTCACCGCGGATCCCACCGCGAGCTGCGACAGGCCCACGTCGGGAGCCTGCACCACCGTGAACAGCACGGCCAGGCACAGGCCGAGCAGGGCGAGTACGAGGGCCTGGCGGGCGGGATCGCGGGTGGCGACGGCCGCGGTCGCCGAAGCGGCGACGAGCAGCAGGGCGACGACGATCAGCGGGTCATCCACGGCCGCCCCCGAACCCGCCCGAAAGCGCCCGCGAGGCGATGAGGTTGCCGCTGATCAGCAGTGCACCGACGACCAGCAGCTTGACCATCGCCCGCCCCGGCCCGGTCACGGCGCACAGCACCAGCACCACCACGGCGCCGTATCCCGCGACGGCGAGGGTCGGGCCCCACGCCCGCGGCGGGTCCTCGGCCAGTTCGTCGGCGAGCAGCCGGGCGAAGACGAGGGTGCCGATCGGTCCCAGCAGGGCCAGCAGGAGCGCCAGGTCGACGTACGACGTGCGCCCGAACCCCTGGGACAGCAGCAGCAGTCCGGGGCAGGCGACCGCGCTGGACAGGTTCTGCGCGGTGACCCGGCGGCGCAGCGGTCCGGTGGAGACACCCCACACCGTGGCGCCGACGCCCGCGCCGAGTGCGATGGTGGCCGTGAGCGTCCAGCCGTTCACCGGTCGCCCACCGCTCGTCGGGCGGCGCGTGCCGCGATGGCGCAGACGAGTGCGGCCGACGCGCCCACGGCCCATTCGAGGGTGTAGACGGTGCTGATGAGGACGAGCCAGAGCACGGTGAGGCCGCCCCACCAGAGGACGATCTCGAGCGCTGCCCGGAGTGCCCCACGTCTGTTCATGCGCCGCCTCCGTCCACCGTCGCAGCGGAATGTCCGGTATGTCATCCAAGCACCGCCCGGGCCCCGGGGGGGTGGCGGCGCGCGAGTGGCTGCTGCTCGGAGTGCCCCGCGTACGGGTGGGGAAACCGGCGGCATGCCTCACGGCCACCAGTGGTGGTCGGCTGCCCCGGCGTGCCCGTCGCCGGGCTTCGACGCGGCGGTCCCGGGTAACCAGGACTGCTGGAGAGGAAGTTGACACCGGGAGGTCGCGATGGCACATCCGGCGTTGCGCGCATGGGCCGCCAGGGCGGGTCTGAGCAGGGCGCCGGCGACGGCTCCGCGGGAACGGCGGCCGCTGCCGCTTCCGCTGCGGCTGCTGGCCATGGCCCTGGCCTTTGCGCTGATGGTGGTGTTCGCCGCCGCGCTGGCCCGGCTGACGCTGGAGCCGTCGCCCGCGTCCCGGGCGCTCGTGCACAGCAATCTGCACCCGGGGCGCTCGCTGCGCGCCTACCTGGAGCAGCCCGGGGCGCGGGACGCCGTCCGCCAGATCGGCGGGAACCTGCTGCTCGGTGTGCCGTTCGGGATCCTGCTGCCGGTACTGGCTCCCGGGGCGCGGGGCATCCTGCGGGTGGCCTTCGTCACCGCGTGCGTCATGCTGCTGGTCGAGTTGGTGCAGGGTGCGCTCGTCACGGGGCGCGCCTTCGACATCGACGACGTCATCCTCAACACGACGGGCGCGCTGCTCGGCCATCTGCTGCTGGGGCGCCGGCTGGGGCGGGCCGTGCATGCGCGCAAGCGGCGCGAGACATGAGGCCGCGGTGCCGTCCGCGGCGCCGCGCCGGGTCGGGTCGCGCCGGGTCGGGTCGTCGCCTCGGCGGTACCGCTCAGGGACGCCGGTCGACCCGATGCCGGGCGGCTCGCCGCAGGTACTAGGCCCTGTCGTCAAACTCCCGCCTGCCCCGTGACGCCATGCACGCACTCTCGCCGCACCGGGCCCAGGCCCAAGTACATCCAGTACGAGGGCCAGGACCCGGCACGCCGAGAGCACGCACCTGACGCCGCGAGGCCGCCCTCCGGGCGGACGGCGGGAGTTTGACGACAGGCCTAGCGCGGCGTCCAGTGGAACTTGTCGCCGCCCACCCAGCGGACCAGGTCCGGGTCGTCGCAGTCGTGGACCGGGATGCCGGCCTCCGCCGCGGCCCTCAGCACATCGGTGAGCGATCTCGCCTCGCCCACGACCTCGCCGTCGATCTCCACGATCCGGAACGGCGGGTTGCCCGGCTGCACCCCGTGCACCACGATCCGCGGCCGGGAGATGTAGGGACTCGCGATTTCGGTCATGCAATCGAGGGTAGAGCGGTTCGGTCGACGAGGCGGCCCGGGCGCCGCCGTGCGGTCCGCACCCCGCTGGGCAACGCTGGGGGGAAGGAGGTGCCGATGGACCCCGTCGCAGCGCTGGACCGGATCGCGTTCCTGCTGGAGCGGGCCCAGGCCCCGACCTATCGCGTACGGGCCTTCCGCACCGCGGCCGCCGTGGTGGCCGGCCTGTCCGAGGACGAGGTCGCCGAGCGCGCGGCCGCCGGGACGCTGGAGTCGCTCAAGGGCATCGGTCCCACCACCGCCCAGGTGGTTCGGGAGGCGGTGGCCGACCGGGTCCCCGGCTATCTGGAGAAGCTGGAGCAGGAGGGCCGGGCCGCTCCGGCGCGGGGCGGCGAACGGCTGCGGGCGCTGCTGCGCGGCGACTGCCATCTCCACTCGGACTGGTCGGACGGCGGCAGCCCGATCGAGGAGATGGGCCGCACGGCGGCGCGGCTCGGACACGAGTGGGCGGTGCTGACCGACCACTCCCCCAGGCTCACCGTCGCCCGCGGGCTGTCCGCGGAGCGGCTGCGCGAGCAACTGGACGTGGTCGCCGCACTGAACGAGGAGTGGGCGCCGTTCCGGCTGCTGACCGGCATCGAGTGCGACATCCTCGACGACGGTTCACTGGACCAGGACCCCGATCTCCTCGACCGGCTCGACGTCGTGGTGGTGTCGGTGCACTCCAAGCTGCGCATGGAGGCGCCCGCGATGACCCGCCGCATGATCGCGGCCGTCCGCAATCCGCTGGCCGACGTGCTCGGCCACTGCACCGGAAGGCTGATCACGGGACGCGGGCGCCCGGAGTCGGCGTTCGACGCGGACGCGGTGTTCGCCGCCTGCGCCGAGTCCGGTACGGCCGTGGAGATCAACAGCCGTCCCGAGCGGCTGGATCCGCCGCGGCGACTGCTGCGCCGGGCGGTCGAGGCGGGGGCGCTGTTCGCGATCGACACCGACGCGCACGCGCCCGGGCAGCTCGACTGGCAGATCAACGGCTGCGCGCGGGCCGAGGAGTGCGAGGTGCCCGCGGACCGTGTGATCACGACCTGGAGCGCGGAAGAACTGCTGGCCTGGACCCGTGAGCGGCGGGTTCCCGCACGTGTGGCGGGCCCCGCGCGTGGTACCCGGCCCCGTACCTGAGGGAGGAGAGAGGGGAGCGCATGGGACGGGCGGCCGTGTTCGACGTGGACGGCACCCTGGTCGACACGAATCATCTGCATGTCACGACGTGGTGGGAGGCGTTCCGGCAGGCGGGCCACCAGGTGCCGATGCACGCCATCCACCGGGCGGTGGGGCTGGGCTCCGAGGACCTGATCACCCATCTGCTGGGCGGACGGGACCGGGACGAGGTCGACATGCTGGTGGCCGCGCACACGGCCCTGTACGGCACCTACTTCGACCGTCTGCCGCCGCTCAAGGACGCCGGACGCCTGTTGCGGCGACTCGACCACGACGGCTGGAACGTCGTGCTCGCCACGTCGGCGAGCGGGCGCGAACTGTCGGCGCTGCGCCGGGCGATCGGTGCGGACGACGCCATCGCCGCGACGGCGAGCGCGGACGACGTGCAGGCGGGCAAGCCGGCGCCCGAGCCCGTGGAGCACGCCCTGGAGCTGGCCGGGGTGCCGCCCGAGCAGGCGGTGTTCGTGGGCGACACGGTGTGGGACATGCAGGCGGGGACGCGGGCCGGAGTGACCTGCGTCGGCCTGTTGTCCGGGGGCATTCCGAGCGCGGATCTGCAGGAGGCCGGGGCGCGCGCCATCTACCGGGACCCGGCCCATCTGCTGGCGATGCTGGACGACAGTCCGCTGGCCCCGGACATGTAGGGGCGCGGGACCGCACACGCCGCGCGGTGACACAGATCACTTCGCGCTGCTGGATTTCCCGGAACACCGACCGGTAGTTTCCCGTTGAACAAGCCGTGGGAGCGCACGGGACAGTGTCCCCGGGCCTCACCTTCCGCCCACAGGGACGATCGTTCGGCTGAAGCCCTGTGGAGCCTTTCGCCGAGAGGCGACCGCCGTGCGCGCCCACCACAGACGCCCCGACCGGTCTTCCCCCGTCCGGTCGGGGCTTTTCCATGCCCTCGGGGCGCCGGCCGGCGTACGGGCTTGACTTCGAGCGCGCTCCAATCCGTAGCGTGCCCGCATGAGCACTGCACAGCACAGGATCGGGTCGGGTTTCGGCGCGAGGAGCACCGCGGACGACGTACTTCGGGGGATCGACCTCAGCGGCAAGCTCGCGGTGGTGACGGGCGGCTACTCCGGGCTCGGCCTGGAGACGACGCGCGCGCTCGTCAGGGCGGGCGCCCGGGTGGTGGTCCCGTCGCGGCGCCGGAACGTGGCGGAGGAGGCGCTCGAGGGGCTCGACCGGGTGGAGGTGGACGAGCTCGACCTCGGTGACCTCGACAGCGTGCACGGGTTCGCCGAGCGGTTCCTGGCGACGGGCCGCACGATCGACATCATGATCAACAACGCCGGCATCATGGCCACCCCGGAGACCCGGGTGGGGCCCGGCTGGGAGGCGCAGTTCGCCACGAACCACCTCGGCCACTACGCGCTCGTGAACCGGCTGTGGCCGGCGCTCGCACCGGGCGGGGCGCGGGTGGTGTCCGTGTCGTCGGCCGGCCACCACCGGTCCGGGATCCGCTGGGACGACCTGCACTTCAAGCAGGGGTACGACAAGTGGGAGGCGTACGGCCAGGCGAAGACCGCGAACGTCCTGTTCGCCGTGCATCTCGACCGGCTCGGCCGGGAGCACGGGGTCCGTGCCTTCTCCCTGCACCCCGGCGGGATCATCACCCCGCTCCAGCGTCACCTCGCCAAGGAGGAGATGGTGGAGCGCGGCTGGATCGACGAGACGGGCGCCCTGGTGAACCCGGACGCGTTCAAGACCCCCGAGCAGGGCGCGGCCACCCAGGTGTGGGCCGCGACCTCGCCCCGCCTGGACGGCATGGGCGGGGTGTACTGCGAGGACTGCGACATCGCGGAGCCGGCGCCGGAGGACGGCGGCCGCAGCGGGGTCAAGCACTGGGCGACCGACCCGGAGCAGGCGGCGCGCCTGTGGGAGGTGTCCGCGGACCTGACGGGCGTCGACGCGTTCGCCTCCGGCGCCTGAGCGCGAGGCGTTCGGCCGCCCGGTCGCCGACGGACCTGACCGCGGGGGGGGGGGGGGGGGGGGGGGCGGGGTGGGGGGGGGGGGGGGGGGGGGGGGGGGGTGTGGGGAGGGGGGGGGGGGGGGGGGGGGGGGGGGGGGGGGGGGG